>JAXDKU010000077.1:0-96890 GCA_034667005.1 Chloroflexota bacterium | reverse complement strand
GATCACGACGCAGCGCCAGCCAGCAGTACAGCGGTACACGGCGGCACACGAGATCGGCCATTGGATTCTCGATCGTGGTCGGCCGTGGTTCGATGGTGAAGCGGAAATAATGCGTCCATCAGTATTGGAGCGCGAGCGGCTGGCTCAGCTGTTTGCGTCATATTTCCTTATGCCGCCGCCGCTTGTGTACGACACTGCGACCCGCCACGGCATACAGCGCGGCCAAATCGTCGACCCGCCGCAGGCCTATCTCGTGGCTCGCGACATGGGAGTCAGCTATGAGGCGGCTGTTCGGCAGCTCACGGAGCTTGAGTTGGTGTCTGCCCCAGACCGTCAGCGACTCCTCACCGTAAGTCCGCTCCTGGCCAAGCGTGCGCTGGCTCACGGCGTTCGCCCTCTGGTCGGCTACGCGGATGTATGGCCAGTCGACGAGAGATCCAATGATGTACGCCTCGACGTAGTGATCCGCGATGAGATCGTGATAGCCCTGCCCGAGAATCGGAGTACCGGGTATCGATGGATGGCAGCTCCAACCCTGGCATTGCGGGATCGCCGAGAGCGCCAGCAAGCACCGCCTTCCTATGCGACGGCTGACACTTCGACGAGGGCGGCGAGCGAGTCGCCTATCCCCATCGCAGAATCCACTACGAACCGCATTGCGGTGACCGAAACCGCAACATCGGCAGCGACTAGTGTGCCGCTGACAGTTGTTGCCGACCACTACGCGCCGGGCTGGCGGGCCCGTACGAGCCGACAGGTCCGCACCATGCGACGCCTGCTCGCTGGCCGGAGCCACGGCGAGGTGCCAGTGCCGCGAATCAGTGCGACGGGACGCCGATGGCTCTCGATTCAGGCGCGCGAAGAGGGCCATTGGCAGTACAAATTGGTCTATGTCCCCGCGCATCAAGCGTTTGGGCCGCCCGTTGCCGAGTTTCGCGTCGGAGCCACTGTCCACGAGGAGCCAGCCGTCGTCCATCGCCGAGCCCTACTTGGCGTCGGGGGCCGAGAGGAGCCGCCGACCGCTGTCTGGTCTGGGTCGTAGAGATCGCGAGTGGCCAGACGATCTCATGCCGATCTACTGAATGCCTCTCTCCGTCGACCAGCCGTCGACCTGCGCCCCCTCCTACCGATGGAGGTGCCAGCCCAAGGCCCTCGCCCTCTTTGTGTGCCGTTCGCAGTCGGGGCCAACCATGAAGCATCCCGATCGGTTGGTTCAACGACATGTGAGCCTTTGGCTCCCGAATCACTATGGAGGCGGTGCACGCAGAACGGTCAAACCGGTCCGGAGGGAGTGCTCCTCGTGGACGTGGGTGATGCCTTGGCCGAGGTGGGCCAACCGCCACTTTCCGTCTGGCCATACAACCCGATGCTCGGGTCTGGCAGCGAAGAGCCACCCGCTGGCGCGGGCCCCGAGCCCTGGCTAACCGCCACGTTCCGAGAGATCAGTCTCGTTCACGATGGCGTCGAGGACGAAGTGGAGGATCAAGTAGCGGCAGGTTCGGCTGTCGTCCTAGTGATCGAATTAACTGACGAGTTCGACTACCCTGCGCCCGACGGTCAGGTCGATGTACCGGGCCTCCGGGCACCTGCCGGCGACTACCATGCAGTGCTTGTCGTCGGCGCAGCGACACGAATCGGTTATGGGCGATGCCTTCTTGTCCGAAATAGCTGGGGCGACACTTGGGGAGCAGGTGGATACGCGTGGCTGCCGTTGGGGTACCTCAGGTCGTTCGCAGTCCAAGCCGGAGTCACCCACCAAAGACCTACGTCCATCGCTTGACCTCAAACGCATCAAATGAAGGAGACCGCATGGACCTAAACGAATACCAACGCGAGACGAGGGTCACTGACCGCGTTCCGGGGCGGGACGGGAACGCCATACTCGTTCCCCTGCTCGGATTGGCGAGCGAAACCGCATCGCTTCTCTCGCAACACAAGAAGTGGCTCCGTGATGGCCCCGCGCACCGATTGTACGCAAAGCAGGTTGCCGAAGAGCTTGGGGACATCCTATGGTACACAGCAAACGTGGCCGACAAATTCGAGCTCGACTTGGACTCTGTTGCCCGTGACAACCTTGCTAAAACTCGCGACCGGTTTCCTGCCACCGACGGGAGTTCCCGGCTAACTGCGCCGTATCTTTTTGATGCTGCATATGCGGAGTCCGAACGATTTCCTTCCCAGTTCGTTGCGAAGGTCGCACCCGCCGTAGGGAGTGATGGAGTCGAGAGGACGAGTCTTATGATTGACGGCGAGTCGGTAGGAGATCCTTTGCGGGACAACGCCTATGAGGATGACGGCTTCCGGTTCCATGATGTGCTGCATCTTGCGCACCTGGCAATGCTCGGTTGGTCGCCCGCGATGCGGCGCTTGCTAAGACGAAAGCGAAAGAGTGACCCTGCCGTAGACGAGGTAGAGGACGGCGCGCGAGCACGTGTCATTGACGAGGGAATTGTCGCGTTTGTTTTCGACTATGCTCGTCGGCACGACTGGCTCGAGGGAGTCAACTCCATCGATTACGAACTCCTTCGCAGCCTCCGGAGTGTAACCGCCGGGCTCGAGGTGGGGGTGCGCTCAGCCGCAGAATGGGAGATAGCCATCCTCACCGGCTACGCGATCTGGCGTCCGATTCGTGCGCGGGGCTTCGGGACGATTGCGGTAGACATCGAGGCTCGGTCCATGCGGCTGGTAACGGACTAACGAGCGGGTGGATGCGACACGATGACGCTGGAGGCATTCGCATGGAGCGTCCTATCGTCGGCAACAGCCGGACTCCTGCTTCTCATCGCGGGCTCCGTGTTGTCCAAGCGACTTCGGTGGATGCTCACTGGTGCACTAGGGCGTTTATTGGATGTCGACATCGACCATGTCTTTGGATCGAGTCGCGAGGCGCAACGAGATATCGAATCCTCCATTCGGCGCGCCAGCAAGGTTCGCATTCTCACCGGCAGAGGGCACGACCTCCAATTGCAGACATTCACACACCTGTTTGCTGGGCGACCTACCCGCGGTGGAGCGAATGTCCAGATCCTGCTGCCCACACCGACGCCCCAGGTGAGTTCTATCGATTGGACCGCCCTCCGGGAGGCCGAACTCGAGGGATTCGATCCAGCCTTTGGCCAAGGGCTTTTGCGACAGCAAATCGAGGCGTCGGCCTCGTTCCTGATCGGCCACGCTCGACTGGGCGTGGAAATCCGGTTCTTTGACGCGCCGCACCTCGGACGGTTGATCATCACGAACCACGAGGCCTACCTGACCCTGTATGCCGCCAAGCGACACGGCCGAGACTCGCGCATCTACATGTTTCGACGCGGGGATCTGTACGATGGTCTCGAGCGCTATTTCGATCTCTTGTGGGCGGCATCGAAGTCTGCATCGACCAATGCGCCGAACCTCCCGAGCTTACATACATCGACTGTGCCGTGATCTATGTGCCTAGATCAGGTGGTGGCCAGCCGCTACGACCGACGGTCAGGCTCAGTGAATGGCGAGATTGATGACCCAGAAGCAACCTCGGCCGAGCGGCCGGTGATGGCGCGGCGGGGGGCGACATCGAGACCCCACTTGGGTGGGTACCAAACACTGTCGACCGCCACCTGTGGCGAGAACCGCTGCTTGATTCGGCTTCTGCCGCCAGGTTTGGTGAAGCCAGGGTGGGCGACGCGCGCGTATTTGCCGATCTCGCAATAGAGGTTCTGTGCATCGATCGGCTTGAGTCGCCGCCCGAACAGGTCACGGAAGGCAATGCCTCGACTGGCGAACTCAACCTCTTGCCGATCAATCGTCCACGCGATGAGGTCCTCGTCCGACCAGTCGTCGCGGTTAGTGAAACATTTGTCCAGGCCTTCAGCTGCCCCCGGCCCGGCAACTACGAAATCGTCCTCGTCGAAAGAAAGCCCCCGTCCGTAGTTCAAGTCAATCGCGTACTGGAATGCGAGAAATGGTCCGAGAGATGGATAGGCCAGAAGTCTGTCGTAGACCCCACGCAGTGATTTGGCGTCGAAGATTCGCTCCGGGAGCGCCTCGTCCAACATCACTCGGAGAAGTTCGAGGTGGCCAACATGTTTCGATTGGCTCAGTGAGGAACGCACCGGAGGCATGATGTACGCCGCTGAGTAGAGGGGCCGTCCAGACGCTCTGATTCCGTCCAAGACTCGCATACATGAAACCACGTCAAAGTCGCGGGATGAAAGGGACTCCAAAGCTACCGAAATGGCCTGCCAAGTCTCAACGCGGTTGAACAGCTTGAAAAGCAGCGTTCTGAAGAACACCTCACGCGGTGCTTGATCGCCCTCGTAGATAACTTGCCGGATCAGAAACTGACTGGTCCGATCCGAGGCACGATATGCATTGGTGAATTTGAACTCGCGAAGAACCGGGTCCTCCGTCCACGGAGCAGTCGTTCCTGCGAGCCTTCGAAAGAAGATCGCCTGTCGCTCCGCTGCAAACCGCCAATAGGATTCGAATACAGCTGTCGTTTCGGGTTGCCTCCGTCGCCGCGCCACAGTCGGCGAACTGGTTCCCGAGGGCGTCTTCGATCGCGAGCCCATGAATGCAGATGCCTCTGTCACGGACGCCGCTCGATCGCGCTGCGATCCTGAAGCCGCAAGGACGCGACCGAGACCACGCGCTCAAACGTCTCGGACAACGGCGACGAGCCGTCCAGCACGACGGCCCCAGACCCGAATCGTGAGGCCGCGAAGAGGTAACCGTCGCGTACCCGTGACGTAAACGCCATGCTCTCGTCGTCGAAGCGATCCTGTTCAACGTTGCCAGCCTTTCGCGATAGACCAAGGCGAGGATCAACGTCTACGAGGAAGATGAGGTCTGGCGTAGCGCCCGCCCAGGCTGCTTGGCTCATCTCGTCGATGAGGCGCAGTTCCAAGCCACGCCCATAAGCCTGGTAGGCGATCGTGCCGAACGGTCCGCGGTCGGAAACCACGATTGCTCCATCCTCAAGCGCGGGCCGAACGCGCTCGTAATAGGTCTGAGCTCGATCAGCCTCAAAGAGGAACGCCTCGGCCCAAGGGGCCGGCGTCAGGTCGTCCGAGAGCAGGATGGTCCGGAGGGACCTTCCAAGCTCCGTTGCCCCAGGCTCATGGCTTGCTCGGACATCCCACCCTTCTTTCGCGAGGTGCTCTCGCAGTAGCCGAGCAAGCGTGGTCTTGCCGCTTCCCCCGATTCCTTCGAAGACAAGGAGGAATCCTCCGGTGATAGATCTCATCTGGGCGCCTTGGCATGCGATGCAGTCGAAGCGTGCGGATCTGCCCGTAGTCGCGTGAGGCGCCGAGCGAAAGTAGCAGACGACCGGACTGCGGAAGTCCGTCCTAGCCTCAGTCGCCAGCAGATGCAAGCCTTGGGGCAAGTTTCACCATGCGTCGTGCCAGGTTGCGTGTCATAGGTCCGGGGATACACGACCCCGCCGTCGGCTTGGTCGGTGGTGCCGCCGCCAGGACGACCGCGCGACACTACTCTTCGAGGCCGAGGTTCGAGCTGGTGAAGAGGGCGTGGAACGGCAGTTGAGCGCCGGCGAAACGCTCAGTGCCGCCCTGCTCCCGGTCGACTACCGCCAGCACCGCCGCAATCGTCGCTCCGGCGCCCTGGAGGATCTCCACCGCGGCGAGGCTCGCGCCGCCGGTGGTGACGACGTCTTCCACGAGGACGAGCGCATCGCCGGACTCCAGCACCCCCTCGATGGACCTGGACGTGCCGTGGTCCTTGGCGGCATCAACGCGCACGAAAACCGCCGGCAAGCCCGTCCGAAGCGAGAGGGACGTGGCCAGCGGTACCGCGCCCAGGGCCGTCCCTGCGATCCGGTCCACGCCATCGGGCACCAGCTCGACCAAGGCGTCCGTGATCCGGGCAAGCAACACGGGCTCGGTGGTGAGCCGGTACTTGTCGATGTAGTAGCTGCTCTTCTGGCCGGAACGGAGGGTGAAGTCGCCTTGGAGGACAGCCGCCGCGACGATGTCCCGGCCGAGCTGCTCCGTGTCCTCCGGCGTCACAGCGTCGCTGCGACCAGCTCCGGCTCCGCACCCTCCGGATCCGCACCCTGCGCGGCCGCGGCCTCCGCTTCGAATGGCTCCGCCTCGATCGGGTGGGTCTGCCCGGCGCCGAAGTCGATCGGCTGGCGCGCCCGCTGAGGAACCTGGTAGCGCGCCACCTTGTCGATGAGCCGCCGGATGCGCAGGCCCTCCACGGGACCCAGCGCGTACAGGGGCATCGGCTTCAGCCACACCGCGGACCCGAGGGAAACGGCGTCCGCGCCGGCCCAGAAGAACTCGCGCGCGTCGTCGAAGGTGCTGATGCCGGCGCTGGCGATGATCGGCAGGCGCGTGCCCGCCTCACGCAGCTCCGAAACGATGCGCAGCCCGATCGGCTTGATGGCCTTGCCGGACAGCGACCCGTAGCGGTTCTTGAGGAGCGGCTGGCCGGTCTCCGGATTCAGCCGAAGCGCCTTCACCGCATTGATCGCGGTCAGGGCCGCTACGCCGTAGCGCTCCGCAAGTCGCGCGTGCTCGACGTAGTCGTAGTCGGGCGACAGCTTGAGGATGACGGGGTGCCGAGACGCGGGCACGGCCGTGCGGAGCACGTCCTCCAGGATCGTCTCGAAGGCGAAGTTCACGTTGTGGCACGAGACGTTGAACTCCACCGCCGCGATGTCGCCCGGCTCAGCCCGCTGGTTGACGGTCTCCACCAGCGAGCCGAACTCCTCCGCCGAGAAGCCGCCCAGCGAGATGATCCGGTTCTGCTTTCCGGTGCGGGGGTAGTACTCCTCGAAGTAGCGCTCGATGCCGATGTTGCTCCAGCCGAACGCGTTCATCCATCCGCCGTCCACCCGGCGCAGCGCCCGCGAGTAGAGCCGCAGCATCTCGGGGAACTCCCACAGCTTCCAGTCCTCGCGCAGCGAGAAGTGGCCTTCGCGCGGCTGGGTGGTGAGGGTCCGCGTGACGACGGCACCGAAGCGGTCGAGGGGCACCCACTGGGCGATCGGGCTCAGGCCGTACAGGATCAGCCGGCCCTTCCCTGCCCCGTAGCCCAGCAGGCTGGCCGACGTGACGAGACGGTTGCGCAGCCGGACGCCGTTGAGGTCGATGCTCATGCCGGGATTGACTGTAGACGGCTCGCGGGGTCGTTGCAGGGCCGGGCTGAAGGGCCTGGCCGAGGTGGGGCCGAGGTGGGTCGGCGGCCGAGGCGGGTCGGCGGCCGAGGTGGGTCGGCGGCCGAGGCGGGTCGGCGGCGAGGTTGGTGCTCGGCGTTGTGCCGGGACAGCGCTTGAGCTGACTCCCGCGGGATTGGCTCAGCGACTTGCGTGGGACGCAAGTAACGACCGTTTTTCCGGAGCCGCTCGGCGGGATGTTGCGTCGGGGGCAAGAATCGGCCGGAATCGGGTCGAATCGTCGTGTTTCAGACCGAAATCGGCCTCCGAGAGGCCCCGCAAGACGGAATTCCGGTCGTTACTTGCCCTGGGAGCAAGTCCGCGGTGCCGCGAGCGTGAGTGGCCAGGTGAGGGGCCGGGCCGGGGCCGGCGCGGCGAACGTCCCTACTCGCCGGCAACCCCACGGCCTGCGGCACGGCGGTCGGCCGCGGTGACGCCGCCACGAGCAAAGTTCTCCGGCGGAACCTCCTCGATGAAGACCGTCACCGTCTGCGGGTCGGCCTCGAAGACTTCGACCGCGGCCTGCGTCAGGCGCCGGATGAGCTCGCGTTTCTGCTCGATCGACCGGCCCTCAATGGCCTGCACGATGATCCTTGGCACTCGACCTCCTCTGACGCGCCGGCCCCGGCGCGACGCCCGACGCTCGCGAAAATAGTGCCGCAACCACGGCCGCATCCGTCATGCTGGTCGAGCCGGCGCCGACGCGCCGTCCCACCCAAGAGCGCCTCGAACGGCTCGGAACGCACGGCATGCTGCCGTATACTCGACTGCGCCACGCCAGTGCGCTTTCTGTTGACCGCTGCATGGAGATGATGAGTGTCGCGTCCGCCCGTTGTCGGCAGTCGGGTCACCGAGCGCAAGGACGGCCTGCCGAGCAGCGAGCGCGTCTACCGGCGCATGAAGGAGATGATCATCTCCGGCGAGCTTCCGCCGCACACGCGGCTGGTCGAGCTCCAGTTCGCCGCCGAGTTCGGCGTCAGCCGCACGCCGGTCCGGGAGGCTCTCAAGCGGCTGACCGCGGACAAGCTGGTCAACGCGGACCCGGTCCGGGGCCTTGTCGTACACGAGCCCGAGCCCGAGGAGATCCAGGAGGTCTACCTGGTCCGCGAGGTGCTGGAGGGGCTCGCGACGCGGCTGGCCGCGCAGCGCATCACGCCCGAGGAGATCCGCCGGCTGCGGGCCATCCTGGATTCGATGCACGAGGGCCTCGAGACAGGCCGCGCCGAGGTCGTCGTCAATGCCAACCTCGCCTTCCACGACGTGGTTTACCGCGCCGCCGGCAACGCCACGTTGACGCGACTCGCCCGTGACCTGAGCGATTTCGTCCGGCGTTTCAGCACCGAGGCGTTCAACAGCGGGCCTCGCGTCAGCACCGTCTTCGACGAGCACGAGGCCATCCTCACCGCGCTCGAGAACCATGACGTCGCCTCGGCCGACGCCGCGTCCGCCCGCCACCTCCACGCCGCAAGCGAGTACGTCAGCGGGCTCCACGTCCGACGCGCGATCGCGGGCGACGACTCGCGCTCCCACTGACCCGGGCCCGGAGCGGCGCACGATGAGCGAGTCACGGGAGGCGCTGGTCGGCCGCTTCCAGGAGCTCTATCTGAACGGGACGATCGACGGCGTTGCGTTCGTGGCCGCGGATTCCACGCGCTGCGAGTCCTGCGGCCGGTTCGACGACCAGGTCTACACGCCGTCCACGCTGCCAGAGATCCCCGTCGCCGAATGCACCCGCGCATCGGGCTGCCGCTGCCGTTACGAGGCGAACTTCACCGTCTACGAATGACGCGCCGCGCGGGCTCCGGCGCGGCAACCCTCCGGTCGCCGCGCCGCTATCTCCGGCTCGGCGCCCGGCAATCCCCGTCTCCGGGGCTGGCGCGTCACCGCCCCGTCAGCCCTCCCGATAGCGCCCCGCGACGAGTGCCCGGCCGCTCTCGTCCAGCTCGCGTCGGGATTCGTACCCGGCGGGCCAGATGGACGTGAACCAGGGCCGGATGCCAAAGCCGATGCGCAGCAGCCGGCAGTCGGCCGTCCCGTCGTTGTAGTGCTGATGGGCGAACATCGCGGGCGGGATCTGCATCAGGTCGCCGGGGCCCCACGGGATGTGGCGGCCCTCGATGTCCGTGAAGCCGTTGCCCTCCAGCACGTACAGCAGCGCCTCGAGATGCCGGTGGCGTCCGGTCCGGCTGCCCGCGGGCTCCGTGAAGACGTGGCTGATGGCCACGCTCGTCGCGTCGAAGCCGGCGCGCGGCCCGATCAGGTACTGGACCAGGTTGTGCTGGTCCTGGTTGGCCGCCAGCGTCGAGTCGCGGTCCTCCTCGGAGGCCGTGATCGGCGAATCGTCCAGGTGGATATGGACGCGCTTGCCCTCGGCGTCATGGTCCGACGTGCTCCCGGGGATCGCAGACACCTGCTCCGCATCGACCGGGCCGCAGTCGGCGATGTGCTCGATGCCGCCCAGGTTGACGAAGATCTCCAGCGGCGTCGCGGTGGCCGACAGGTAGACCACGGGCTCGGAGCCGAGGTTGACGTGCCGGTGCTGCGCCCGGTACGGGACGTAGACGGCGCTTCCCGCGCGCCAGCGGTACCAGCGGCCGTCGATCTCGCTGGCGCCGCTGCCCGCGAGGATGAACATCGACTCCTCGCCGTGGCGGTGCGTGCCGGTCTGCCAGCCCACCGGGATCTCCGATTTGGTGACCGCGCCACCCATGGTGGGGAAGCCCAGCTCACGGCCGAAGATCAGCTTCGCGCGCGCGTCCTGCCGGGTGCCGACCCACGGCACGTCCGCGTCGTGGACGACCACCGGTGAGTTCCGGTACGCCTCCGCGACCTCCGAGCCGGCGTCGACCCAGCCCTCGTAGAAATTGTCTGCCACTTCCAAACTCCGCTCAGGGTTGCCGTACCGAAAAAAGGAGGTCCGGCCGGCCGTCGATCGGCCAGCCGGACGACGTGGGTCCCTCAGTACCCAGGGACGCCGATCGCGTGGTTGAAGCCCATGTCCTTGAGCTTGTCGAGGAGCGAGATGTCGTACGCCTGCGTGACGTCCGCGCTGGCGATGTCCGGGTTGATGGTGACGAGGACGGGGATGTTGTTCTCGAAGCCTTCCTTCGTCCACCGGAGGTCACGCTGGCCGACCGGCGACGCGAGGAACACGCTGAGCGTGTCCGCGGCCTCGGCAGCGCTCAGCTGCGCCCATGCCGCATAGGAGGCGACGACCGCATCCGACTGCGAATAGAGGGTCTGCTGGGCCTCGAGGACGGCCGCCACGACGCGCAGCGCCGTGTTGGGATTCTTGGTCAGCCACTCGCGGAGCACCTCGACGTCGGAGCCCGCGAACGGAACCGTGGACTCCTCGAGGCGGACGAGCGGATGGAGACCGGCGGCGACGAGCTCGGTCTCATTGCCCGGATCGGCCGGAGCTGCCTGGACGTTGCCCGACTGGAGCGCGGCGAGGCGGGCGGACTGGCCGCCGATCTGCGTGATCTCCACGTCCTCGGGCGTGAGGCCCAGTGACTTCAGGGCGACGACGACCTCGGCGTGCGACTGGCCGCCGAACTGGCTGATCGCGACGCGCTTGCCCTTCAGCTGCTCGCCGGTCGCGACGTCGGGGCTGGAGAACAGGATGTCGCGGAAGCCGTTGGTGGTGATGGCAATCTCGACGACGGGGTCCGGCGTGAGCAGCGCCAGGATCGCCTGGGTGACGGTGTTGTTGGCGATGTCGATCTGACGCGCGTGCAGCGCGGTCGCGACCGCCTGGCCGTCGAAGAAGGAGACCTCGGCATCGAGGCCGTACTTCTTGAACGCGCCCGAGTCCTGCGCCCACTTCATCAGGAAGCTGTCGGGGTCCAGGGTGGAGATGCCGATCTTGATCGACGAGAGCTCGGCCGGCGGCAGCTCGATGGCCGCAGCGGTCGCGCTGGCGGCCGGCGTCGCGGCTGCGGTGGGGGCGGCCGTTGCGGCCGCGGTGGGAGCCGCGGTGGCCGGAACCGGGGTCGGCGCGACGGTCACGGCGGGCGTCGAGGTGGCGCCGCCGCCACCAGTGCACGCGGCAACGACCAGGGATGCCACGAGCATCCCCATTGCCAACGATCTACGCATGTCGTCTCCTCCTATCCGGCTGCAGCGGTTGCGATGCAATTCCGGCGATGTCAGCGGCGAACGGGTCGCCAACGCTCGAGCCTGCGCTCCACGCGCCCCACGGCGGCGCTGAGAGCCAGGCCCGTGAGTCCCAGCACGAACACGAGAAACATCAACTTGGGCGTCTGGAGCGTGACCCCGTAGAGGCTCAGGAGGTACCCGATCCCCTCGTTGCCGGCCACGAGCTCGGCCACGACCAGTCCGACCAGGGCGCGGCCGACGGCGATGTGGAGGCCGGCCAGGATGAACGGCAGAGTCCCGGGCATGACTACCGTGCGGAGGATCCGCGCGTTGCTCGCCCGATAGGTACGGGCCACGCCCAGGTAGCGGTTCGCCGTGCCCTCGACACCGACCAGCGTGTTGAGCGCGATCGGGAAGACCGAGAACAGGACGATCAGGAAGACTTTCGCGGCGAAGTCGATCCCGAGCAGGAAGATCAGCAGCGGGACGAGCGCGACGATCGGGGTGGCGTTGAGGATCGTCAGCCACGGGTCGAGCACGTAGTTCACGCGGCGGGACCAGCCGGCCGCGACGCCGATGGCGACGCCGACGACCGTCGAGATCACGAGGCCGGCCGCCAGCTCGACGGCGCTGGCCCACAGGTGCCGCCAGACGGTTCCGCTGGTCATGATCCCGAACCCGGCGCCGATGACCGCGGACGGGGAGCTGAGCAGGATGGCGTTGTAGAGATGAAGCCGGGCGGCCAGCTCCCAGACGACGAGGAATCCCACCACGCCGATGGTCCGCAACAGGAGGCGCTCCTGTCGCGGGGTCAGGCGCGGGGCGGTGCGCCCCGACGTGCGCGGCACGTTCGCCGGCAGCGGCGCGACGGTCATGTCGCGCTCACCCCCCGCGAGCCACGTTCGTCTCGAGCGCCGACCGGACCTGCGCCTCAAGCAGCTCCCAGATGTGCTCCTCGGCGGCCGTGAACTCCGGATCGCGCTTGATGCTCAGCGCCCGCGGCCGGTCGAAGGGAATGTGCAGGTCGGCCAGGATCCGTCCCGGGCGCGCGCTCATGACGATGACGCGGTCGGAGAGGTAGATCGCCTCGCTGATCTGGTGCGTGATGAACAGCACGGTCTTGTGCGTCCGGGTCCAGATCGAGAGGAGCTCGGACTGCATGATCTCGCGGGTCTGTGCGTCGAGCGCGGCGAAGGGCTCGTCCATGAGCAGGATCTCCGGGTCGATGGCGAGGGCGCGGGCCAGGTTGGCGCGCTGCTGCATGCCGCCCGAGAGCTCGTGCGGGAAGTGGCTGCCGAAGGCGCTCAGGCCGACCATCTCCAGCAGGGGCGCCACGCGCGCGCGGATCTCGGACCGCGGGGTGCCAAGGCACTCCAGCCCGTAGCCCACGTTCCGCTCGACCGTGAACCAGGGGAACAGCGAGGCGTCCTGGAACACCACGCCGAGCCGGCTGCGCCGGGCGGCGGCCGGGGCCCCGTCGATCAGGATCGTGCCGCTGGTCGGGCTGAGCAACCCGTTGACGATGTTGAGCAGCGTGCTCTTGCCGCAGCCGCTAGGGCCCACGATGGTGACGAACTCGTGGTCCCTGATGTCCAGGTCCAGGTTCTCGATCACCACCATCGAGGACGAGGTCCGGCGGCGGAGGAACTCCATCTGGAGCCCCGCGATGGCGAGCTTCGGCTGGGCGATCACGCTACGTGCCCGCCGCCAGCGAGACGCCGGCGCGCCACGGCGCCACGCGCCGCTCGAGGCTGCGCAGGGCCTCGGAGACGACCAGCGAGACGACGATCAGGAAGAGCGTCGCGAAGAGGAGGCGATCCGTCTGGAGGCTGTTGCTGGCGGCCCGGATCATGTGCCCGAGCCCGGCGTTCGCCGCGTACAGCTCGCCGATCACCACGCCGATGAGGGCGCGGCCGATGCCCAGCCGCAGCCCCGCCACCACGAACGGGATCGCGCTCGGCAGCACGACCGTGCGGAAGCGGGTCAAGTCCCGGGCGCGATAGCTGCGGGCCACGTCCAGGTAGCGCGGCTCCACGACCCGGACGCCCTGGACGGTGTTGATGGCCACGGTGAAGAACACGCCGAGGAAGACGACGGTGACGATCGACCAGAGGCCGAAGCCGAGAGTCAGCAGG
The DNA here is from genome assembly GCA_034667005.1 of Chloroflexota bacterium. Lineage (GTDB taxonomy): Bacteria > Chloroflexota > Limnocylindria > Limnocylindrales > CSP1-4 > JAFMJV01. The sequence continues at coordinate 83,501 of JAXDKU010000077.1, read as the reverse complement.
ATCAGCGGCATCAGCGCGATTCGCGGCAGGGCGTTCATGAAGCCCATCAGCGGCTCGAAGAGGTAGCCCAGGCGGACGTACCAGCCCACGGCCAGGCCGAACGGGATCGCGGTGACCGCCGCGAGGGCGTAGCCGTAGACCAGCTCCTGGCCGCTGACGTAGACGTCGTTCCAGAAGCGTGGGCTGACGAGCTCCACGGCTCCGGCCGCAAGCACCGCGGAGGGCGGCACGAAGAACGGCGGCTTCAGCAGCCCGAACACGCCCATGAGCTGCCAGGCGAGGATGACCACGCCGACGCTGGCCGCCCCGACGATGGCTCGGCGGCTCATCCGGCCTCGCCCGTCCCGTGGCTCTCGAGGTACGCGGTGGCCTCCGGCAGGCCGATGACGTCGGCGTATTTCTGGTCCATGTCGAAGAGGCTCATGGCGTGCGGCGCCTCGTGGCGGTCGAAGACGCAGTCCTCGACCACGAGCACGCGGTAGCCGTAGGAGGCGGCGTCCACGACGCTGGCGCGAACGCACCCGCTGGTGGACTCGCCGGCCACGACCAGCGTGTCGGCATCGGCCCTGCGGAGGAGTGCCACCAACGAGCTGCCGAAGAAGGCGCTGGCGCCCGACTTGCGCACGACCAGCTCTGTCCCGGCCGGGCTGACCTCGTCCACGATGTCGTAGCGGCGGGAGCGCCGCTCGGCCATCCCGGGGTCGTTGCGCCCCTCGCCGCGCGGATAGCCGTCGCGCCAGGACGGAACCTCCGGGTCGCCCGTCACATGGATCACCGGCACCCCGTGGCGGCGCGCAACACCCAGCAGCGCCTGGATCGCGGGAAGCGCGTGCCAGCCGTTGAGGCCGCAGCTCCCCGGCCACCGTTGCGTCGACTCGAGCAGGGGCTCGGGCTCATCGCCGAACGCGGCGCGGAAGAGGTCGATGAGCAGCAGGAGCGGTCGCTCTCCGGCGCCGATGCGGCGAGACGGGTCGGCCGCAACGTGGGCGCGGTCGAGCTCGGTCAGGTACCGATCCCATACGCGTTCCGCCGTCGTCGCCAAAGCCCCTCGCCCTGTGTCCCGCCATCGGCCCTCACGGACGACCACGGCTGCGTGCCATCGACGTATACAGCGGCATTCTATGGGCCGCCTTTGTCGACAGTCAAGGATTCCGGAGACGTTCGGGTATTCCCGCCGCGTTGACCGGACGGTCGGCGTTCCGTAGAATGCGACGGCATACTAAGTCCCGGCGAACCGTCCCCGTGTCGTCCCCGAACGCCCCACCGCGGAGTCCGATGACCACTTCGTCCGATCGACCCAGGCAGGCGCTGCCGGGCATGCTCGACGCCCACGACCGCGTGACCGGACAGGTCCCCTACGTGATGGACGTGGCCGTTCCCGGGATGCTCCATGCCAAGGTGCTGCGGAGCGCCGCGGCGCACGCCCGCATCGTCCGCCTGGACGTCAGCCGCGCCCGGGCGCTGCCCGGTGTCGTTGCCGTGCTGACCGGAGCGGACCTGGAGGCGCGCTCGGACCTCTTCCCCTACTTCGGCCCGGTGTTCCGCGACCAGCCCGTGCTGGCCATCGGCAAGGTGCGCTTCGTGGGCGAGCCCGTGGCCGCGGTGGCGGCCGTGGACCTGGACATCGCGCAGGAGGCCGTGGACCTCATCGAGGTCGAGTACGAGGAGCTCCCGGCGGTCTTCGACTCGTTCGACGCGGTCGCGGACGGCGCACCGCTGGTCCACTCTGAGCCGCCTCGCCTTGGCCAGACGTTCGCCGACGTGATCATCCACTCGCAGGCCGGCACGAACATCTGCAACTCGTTCCGGCTGCGCAAGGGCGACGTGGAGGCGGGCTTCGCGGCCTCGGAGCACGTGTTCGAGGACACGTTCACCAGCCCCCCGGTCCAGCACGTGCCGCTGGAGACGCACGTGGCCGTGGTGTCCGTGACCAAGGCCGGAGTGACGTGCTGGTCGAGCACGCAGATCCCCTACATCCTCCGCTCGCAGCTGGCCGAGATCTTCCGCCTGCCCGCGTCGAAGGTCCGCGTGATCGTGCTGACGCTCGGCGGTGGCTACGGGGGCAAGTGCTACCCCAAGATCGAGCCGATCGCGGCCGTCCTGGCCCAGGCCAGCGGCCGGCCGGTGCGACTCCACCTCACGCGCGAGGAGGAGTTCGTCACCGTGACGAAGCACGGCGTCTCGATCCGCATGAAGACCGGTCTCTCGGCGGACGGCAAGATCCTGGCCCGCCAGAGCACGTGCCACTTCAACACCGGCGCCTACGCGGACATCGGGCCTCGCCTCATCAAGAACGGCGGCTACGGCACCGGCGGCCCGCACTCCATCGACAACGTGTGGGTGGACTCCTACGCCATCTACACCAACCTGCCGCCGGCCGGCGCGTTCCGCGGCTACGGGATCAGCCAGGCGGCCTGGGCCTACGAGACCCAGATGGACATGATCGCGGAGCGCCTGCGCATGGATCCCCTGGAGCTGCGGCGTCGCAACCTGCTCAAGAACGGCGACACGGTCATGACCGGCGAGCCGATCGAGGACGCCCACTTCCGGGAGCTGCTGGACACGGCCGCCGACCGGATCGGCTGGGACTTCACCGACTGGGACAACGGCCGCGAGCTCGTCGACGACGGGCGGAAGGCCCGTGCGAAGGGCCTCAGCTGCATCATCAAGGGGACGGTCACCCCGTCGACCTCCACGGCCGCCGCGAAGCTCAACGAGGACGGCAGCCTCCAGGTCATGACCAGCGCCGTCGAGATGGGCCAGGGCCTCCAGACGGCCATGGCCTTCATCGCCGCCGAGGCCATGTCCCTGCCGCTCGACCGGGTCGCCATCTCCTCGGTGGACACGGACTTCACGCCCTACGACCAGCAGACCAGCTCGAGCCGCTCCACCCAGGCGATGGGCGGCGCCATCGTCGGGGCGATCGACCAGATCAAGGCGCGCCTCCTGGAGCTGGCATCGGACCAGCTGGAGGTCTCACCGGACGACCTGGAGTTCTCCGACGGCCGCATCCGGCCGAAGGACGCACCCGACCGCGGCCTGGACTACGGCGAGGTCGTCCGTCGCGACCGCGCGGGAAACATCCAGGGCAACGGCACGTTCCAGACGAAGGGCGGCCTCGACCCCGAGACGGGCCTTGGCATCGGCAGCGTGCACTGGCACCAGGCGGTCGGCGCCGCCGAGGTCGAGGTGGACCTGGAGACGGGGCACGTCAAGGTGCTGCGCTATCACGCCGGCATCTACTCCGGCCGCACCATCAACCCGGTGCAGGCCGATCTCCAGACGGAGGGCAACGTCGCGTTCGGCGTCGGCCAGGCGCTGTACGAGGAGATGCTCTTCGACAACGGCCAGCTCCAAAACGGCAACCTGGGCGACTACATGATCGCGAGCATCAACGACATGCCGCCCGACCTGGACGTCGGCGTGCTGGAGAACCACGAGTCGAACGAGATCCACGGCATCGGCGAGACCTCGCTGCCGCCGGTGATGCCCGCGATCGGGAACGCCGTCTATCGTGCGACCGGCGTCCGCGTGCTGGACCTGCCGATCACCGCCGAGAAGGTGTTGCGCGGCCTCCGGGCACGCGCGGCCGCGAACGACGCAGCGGCGGCCGAGTCTGAGCTGGAACCTGAGGGAGCGGCCGCGTGATCGATCATTCGAACGGCAACGGCGCGGGACGGGCTCATGAAGCCGGCGGCGCTGGCGGCGAGGTGGCCGCGACGGCGACGGGAGACGGCGACGGCCGCATTGCGCTCCGTCTCACGGTCAATGGCCGCGAGCACGCGGTTCGCGCCCGGACGCACCACACGCTCCTCGAGGTCCTGCGGAGCCCGCAGATCGGCCTCATCGGCACCCGCGAGGGCTGCGGCATCGGGATGTGCGGAGCCTGCACGGTGCTGGTCGACGGCCGGCTCGTCTCCGGCTGCCTCGTGCTCGCGGCCCAGGCCGACGGCCGCGACATCGTCACCGTGGAGGGCCTCTCCCAGCCGGACGGGGGTCTCCACCCGATCCAGGCTGCGTTCGTGGAGCACACCGGCTTCCAGTGCTCGTACTGCACGCCCGGGTTCATCCTCGCCACGAAGGCCCTGCTCGACGAGGTGCCGGATCCAAGCCGGGAAGAGGCCCGCGACTTCCTCGCGGGCAACCTGTGCCGCTGCGGCAGCTACGTGAAGATCCTGGACTCGGTGATGGACGCCAAGCACCGGGTCCCCGCCGCCGCGGACGCTTCCTAGCGCCTCGCCTCCCGGCGCGTCCCCTCCCGGCGCCGCCGCGCTGGGCATCTGACCTCAGCCGAGGCCTTCTCCGAACCGGTCCACCACGTACCCGCCGTTGGTGTCCGAGCCGTCCACGCTCGCCTGCGCCCGGAGGATGCGCGCCGTGAGGAAGTCGCGGGCCCTGGCCACGTGTGCGCGCGCCAGCGCATCGGCCTCGACCGGGTCGCGAGCGCGCAGCGCCGCCAGCATGCCCTCGTGCTCGGCGATCACGAGCTCGCTTCGCTCCGGGCTCGCGAACGCCTGAATTGAGAACCGGCGGCTGAACTCCAGCAGGTTGCGCAGCATGGCCCGAAGCCGGGCGTTGCCGGCCGCGTAGTGGATCACCTCGTGGAACTTGGTGTTTGCCGCCGACATCGCGTCCCACTGCCCGCTGCGTGCGGCTTCGCGCATCAGGTCGATCAGCAGGTCCAGCTTCGCGAGGTCGACGTCGGCGACGCGCTCGGCGGCCAGCCGGGTGACCAGTCCCTCGAGGGCCTCCCGGATGACGAAGATCTCCTCGAGCTCGATGTTGTCGACGTCGCTCACGATCATGCCGCGGAATGGATCCATCGTGAGCAGCCCTTCGGCGGTGAGCCGCCGGAGCGCCTCCCGGACGGGCGTCCGGCTCACATGGAAGTCGCGCGCGATCTGCACCTCGGTGAGCCGCGAACCGGGGTTCAACCCGCCGTAGAGGATGCGGTGGCGAAGTCCGACGTAGACCCGCTCGTTGCTCGGGAAGGGGGCATCGTCGCGAAATTCCGGACCGTTCGAACCCGCGGCCTCCGTGAGGACCGCGGTCCCGTCCGCCTTCGAGTCGGTGACCGTCATGAGGCAGCGTGCTCCAGCGTGTCTGCGCGAAGTCTTTCGGGCTCGGTCAAGTGGGCCTTCACCGGGCAAGCATCGCACGAACGGTACGCCTTGTGACCATCGAATCCTGCGCCGGGAGCCGGTTGTGTATTGATCGGCATGCTACGGTATGCACGTCATGCCACGGAGCGCCACGGCCTGCGGTTTTCCCGCCTGAGCTGCCGTGGAGCCGGCCCTGCGGAGGAGCGTCGCCGATGAGGAACAGGCCGCCCGGACGACTCGAAGAGCTGGTGCGGCCGCCGCGCTGTGCGCTCCTCGTGATCGACATGCAGCGGGACTTCTGCGACCCGGCGCTCGCCCGCCGGGACATCTCAATGACACTCGAGATGATGCCGAGGCTGATCGGCCTCATGGACGCCGCGCGGCAGGCATCCGTGCCGGTCATCCACATCCGGACGGAGCATCCCGAGTCGACCGACTCCGACGTCTTCCTCCAGGGCCCCCGCTGGTCCGGCGAGCCGCGCACGCCGCTGTGCCGGCCGGGCTCGATCGGCGCGGAGTTCGCTCCGGGCTTCGATCCGCTCGAAGGCGAGACGGTCGTCACCAAGCACCGCTACAGCGGCTTCATCGGCACGAACCTGGCGCTGATCCTGCGGAGCATGGACATCCGCACGATCGTGACGGCCGGCGTCCAGACGAACAACTGCGTCGACGCGACCGCGCGCGACGGGATGATGCTCGACCACTTCCTCGTCTTCGTCGGCGACGCCACGGGGACGTACGACCGGGCGCTCCACGACGCGACGCTCGTGACCATCGCCATGCACTACGGCGAGGTCGTGAGCACGGACGAGCTCATCGGCGCCTGGGGCCAGGCTCCCGCGCCGTCGAATTCCTAGTCACAGCGGAGGGCAGAGCGTGACCAACGAGCGACCGGTCGACACGATCATCCACAACGCGAAGATCGTGTCGCACGACGCCACGATCGACGGTGCGATCGGCATCAGGGACGGGCGCATCGCGTTCGTGACGGATGGCCAGGACCTTCCGCATGCCGGGAACCTGATCGACGCCGGCGGCAAGCACGTCATCCCGGGGGTCATCGACCCGCACACGCATCCCGGCGTCATCGGGTCCTTCGCCGACGACATCCGCACCGAGACGCGTGCGGCGGCCGCGGGCGGCGTCACCTCGTGGTTCGCGACCATCAAGAGCACCAAGATGGATCGCAACTGGAAGGCCTACCACGACCCCGAGGACGCGATCTCCTACCTGGAGGCGTGCAAGACCGGCGTCGAGATCGTCGAGAGCGAGTCCCTCATCGACATCGGCTTCAACCTGGCTATCCAGGGCGACCGTGACGCGAACGAGATCCCGGAGATTGCCGCGGAGTTCGGGGTCACCTCGTACAAGTTCTATGCGGGCTACCGGCGCGCCAACGACTTCGCGCGAAGCATCGGGCTGCCGCTCCCGTGGGACGACGGGACGCTATACATCGGCTTCGAGAACATCGCCCGCATCGGCGGGCTCGCGATGCTCCACGCGGAGCATGCCGACGTGAACCGCGTGCTGACCGATCGCATCAAGCCCACGGGCCGGCAGGACCTGGCCGCCTGGGAGGAGCGCTCGCCGGACTACTCCGAGGCGTTCCACATCAGCCAGTACTCGCATTTCGCGCTGGTCCTCGGGACCACGCTCTACATCGTCCACACGTCGTCGAAGATGGGCCTCGAGGAGTCCAACATCTGGCGGGCGCGCGGCACGTCCATCGTCAACGAGACGTGCCCGCACTACATCATCCTCAACAAGTACTCGGATCCGCCCGGCAAGTGGGCGAAGATCAACACGCCGATCCGGCTCAAGTCGGACAACGAGGCGCTCTGGCAGGGCCTGGCCAACGGCACCGTGGAGTGCATGGGCTCGGACCACATCCCCGGCGAGGGCTTCCCCGACATGTGGGGCCCCGGCCACGCCCGGATGGCGAGCACCGAGCACGTGCTCCCGCTGATGCTCAGCGAGGGCGTCAACCGCGGCCGGCTGACCATGGAGCAGCTCGTCGCGGTGACCAGCTACAACACGGCGCGCCGCTTCGGCGTCTACCCGCGGAAGGGCGCCATCCTGCCGGGCAGCGACGCGGACCTGGTGATCGTGGACCTCGAGCGCGAGGAGACCATCTCCACGTCGAACCCGAAGGCGTTCCATTCCATTGCCCCGGCCTCGATCTGGGAGGGGCGCGAGGTCAAGGGCTTCCCCATCCTGACGATGCTGCGGGGCAGGGTCATCGCCAGGGATGGCGAGATTGTCAGCGAGGGTGGCGGCGAGTACCTTCGGCGCACGCCTTCCAAGCTGGAGGCAGCCACGGACCGGAAGTATCCAAGGACCGAGTGACCACCGCGGCATGACCGAAGACGGCGGGCGGGTACGGGTCGAGCGCGACGTCCACTACGCGGGCGCCGGGCATCCCGCGCTCGTCGGGGACCTGTACCACCCATCGTCGTCGGAGCCCGCGCCCGCGGTCCTGATCGTTCACGGCGGGGCGTTCAAGGGCGGCTCGCGGGCCGCGCTTTCGCACTGGGGAACGTGGCTTGCCGGCCAGGGCTTCCTCGCGTTCTCGATCGACTACACGCTGGCAGCGCATGACCGATCCAGCTTCCCCGCCGCGGTCGACGACGCCCGGACGGCCGTGGAGTACCTGCGCGCCAACGCGGCGGAGCTCCACATCGACCCGGAACGCATCGCCGCGATGGGCTGCTCCGCGGGGGCGACGATCGCCGCGACGCTGACCCTGACGCGCCACGGCGGTGCCGCCGGCGGCGTCAGCGACCACGGGGAATCCGACCGTGGCGGGTCCGCGGATGTCGCCGTGGCCATCGCGGTCGCCGGGGTCTACGACCTCGTCGAGCAGTGGGAGCACGACCAGCTGTTCCGGCCCGCCGACCAGCAGACCGAGATCTACCTCGGCGGCACTCCCATGGACGCGCGCCCTCGCTTCTACGCGGCCTCACCACTGGTCCATGCCTCGCGCCAGAACGCGGCCGCGACCCGCTGGCTCCTGGCCTGGGGCACCGCCGACGACGTGGTCTCGCCCGAGCAGTCGGTCGTCATGGGCCGGCACCTCAACCGGGCGGGCGCGACCGTCCGGCTCGCCCCGATCGAGAGCGCGGCGCACTTCTTCTACCTGGAGGGCCGCGGGCGGGCGATCGACGCGACCGCCCCGACCTTCAACGGACGCCTCGCCGAGCGGATCCTCACGTTCCTCCGCGACTGGTGCGGATGGTGACGTTCCGGTCCGGGTCAGGCGCGCCGGCCGGTGGGAACTAGCGTCCGCGTCGGGACCTTCGGCGGAGTCTCCGCCCTTCCCGTGCTCGTCGCCGCCGACCGCGGCATCTTCTCCGACCAGGGTCTCGACGTCTTGCTGACGCGCGTGCGGCGCTCGAGCGAGATGATCGAAGGGCTCGTCGACGGCCGCTTCGACGTCATCCATGCCACGGCGGACGACGTCATCGGCTGGCGCGACGAGACCGGCGCGCCGGTCACGGCGTGGATGGGCGGCACGACCGGGCCGCTCAACCTGGCGACGCGGCCCGAGGTGGGCGGCCCCGCCGACCTTCGCGGGAGGGCGATCGGCGTCGACGACCTCACGCGTGGCTTCGTGTCCGTCCTGCGGCGACTCCTGCGCGACCACGGCATCGCCGAGGACGAGGTCCAGTTGGTGCCGGTCGGCGCGACGCCGCTGCGCGTCGAGGCACTCCGTGAGGGGCGGATCGCGGCCACGCTGCTGCCTCTCCCCTGGTCGTCGCTTGCCGCGGACACGGGCATGACCGTCTGGGATCCGCAGGGAGGCGAGGCACAGCCCGCGTGCGGCGCGTCACTGGAGCCGTGGCTCGACGCCAACGCGGAGACCGTCGACGCCTACCTCCGCGCCGTCGTCGCCGCGCTGACGTGGCTGTACACGGAGCCGGATCCGGCTCCCAGCGAGGCCATCGCGTCGGCGCTGGGTATCGGCGGGACGGTTGCGGCAGCCGTGAAGCTGCGCCTCCTCGAGCCGCGCGCCGGTTGGCCGCCGACGGCGTATCTGGATCCGACCGCGCTGGCGGCCGCGCATGCGATGCGTGCCGAGGTCGGCAGGACCCCGCTCCACGACCCGGCCGCGTACCTCACGCACGAGCCCTACCGGCGCGTCCTCGGCTTCGGCTCGCTGCGCTGAGGCTGGGTCGCGGCCGCGCCCGTGGCGCGCAACGCCGGTGTCCGGAAGGCCTTCAAGGCTTGGTATGCACTTGCGCACAATGCCGCGGGGAAGCTAGACTGCCCGGGATGCGGGCCCCTTTTGCGGCCATGATCGAGGAGGTGCGCCGGCCATGATGCTTTCACCCCTGGACGATGGGCGGCTGCTGATCGTTCTCCAGATCGACCACAGCCGGGTCGCCGGCACCACAGTCGCCCACTGGGGCAACGCGGACTTCGCCGCCCCGACTCCCTACGTCGGCGTGGTGGTCGCGGCGGGTGGCCATGACAGCGCGTGGTGGGACTGGGAAGTCGAGCCCTTTCTCAACACGAAGGGTGACGTCATCGACTACTACCGCAGCAACGAGGTCCTCGGCCAGACCTGGCGCGACTTCACGGACAGCTGGATCGAGCGGCTGAGCAAGCGCGACATCTACTCCGGCTTCCTCGTGAGCATGCACCACCAGGGCCTCCTGACGGGCGGCTTCGGCACCCTGCCGCACATGCCCGACCGCAGCAACGAGCCCTACGTCGCGGAGTTCGCCCAGGCCCAGACGGCCTTCCGCGAGGAGCTCCGCAAGGAGATCGAGGCGCGCGAGGACCTGCGTCCGTACCTGGACGACGAGATCGTCATGCACAACTACAAGCTCGTGCAGATGGGCGACCAGTTCGGGCAGATCCTGTGCAACCGCCATCCCTTCAACAGCACGAAGCGCAAGACGGGGCCGAGCAACTCGCTCGTGTCCGTCCCCACTCGCCCCGGGGAGCCGGACACCACGCTCACCATCCAGCCGATCGGCGAGGACACGGCGGTGGTCACGCCGTGGCCGTTCGACGAGGACCGGATCGACATCCGGATCCCGGCGCGCGTGCTGCCGCAGGGCCACTACGACGACCACGACACGTTCCTCCGCGACTACCTCCGGGCGGAGCAGATGACCGTCACGCGCATCCTCCAGAAGGCCGCCTAGCGGCCCTGAGCCTCCGCGGCGCCGGCGCCGCGGACGTGTCACACAGGACCACGGCACGGGCCGGCCGTCGGCGGCCTTCTCATCGGGCGCATCCATCCGCGCCGCGCTGCCCATTCACCGTCACGCACGAACACGCAGATTGGAGCGTTGCATGGCCCAGGATCTCCGGACGTATCTGAAGGCGCTCACCGAGGCTCTCCCGGAACAGCTCAAGGTCATGACCCAGGAGGTCGACCCGGTCTTCGGCGCGTCCGCGCTCATCGACAAGGTGTGGAACGACTCGCGCTTCCCCGGCTTTCCGGCCGTGCTGTTCGAGCACGTCGGCGACTCGGAGATCCCGTTGCTGGCGAACCTCGCCGGGACGTACGAGCGGCTCGCGCTGAGCCTCGGGACCGACGTCCACCACATGGTCGACGAGTACGCCAGGCGTGAGGGCAACCCCTTCCCGACAACGCTGGTGGACTCGGCCGACGCGCCGGTCCAGGAAGTCGTCATCACGGGCGACGACATCGACGTCACGAAGCTGCCGCTGCTGATCCACAACGAGCTCGACGCCGGCAAGTACATCACCTCCGCCGCCACGATCGTCCGCGACCCGGAGAGCGGCCGTCTCAACGCCGGCATCTTCCGCCACCAGCTCCAGGGCCCGCGGCAGGTCGGCTTCATGACCAACCCGGCGCACCACACCGCGTACGTCCTCCGGGCGATGCGGGAGATGAACAAGCCGCTCGAGGTCGCGCTCGTGATCGGCCACCACCCGGCGATGCTGATGGGCGCGGTGTCGCACCTGGCTGGCATCGGGGGCGAGATGGAGGTCATGGGCGGGCTGCTCGGCGAGTCGCTCGAGACCGTGCGCTGCAAGACCGTCGACCTCGAGGTGCCGGCACGAGCCGAGATCGTGATCGAGGGCATCGTGGACACGGACCCCGAGCGAGTCCAGAACGAGGGCCCGTTCGGCGAGTACCCGCTGTACTACACGCGCCTCGGACCCATGCCGTGGGTGCACATCACGGCCATCACGATGCGCCGCAAGCCCATCTACGTGGATGTCTTCAACGCGCACCGCGAGCACCTGGTGCTGGCCGCGCTTCCGAAGATGGGCAGCATCCAGCGCCGCGTCAAGGAGGCCATGCCGACCGTGACGGCGGTGAACCTGCCGCTCATGGGCATCCGCAGCACGCTCTTCATGTCCATGAAGAAGCGCGTCGAAGGGGAGCCCAAGATCGCCGCCTGCGCGGCCTTCGCGGTCGACCCGATCCTCAAGCACATCTACATCGTCGACGACGACATCGACGTGTTCGACAACGACCAGGTGCTGTGGGCGACCACCACCCGTTTTCAGGCGGACCGCGACCTGACGATCATGCCCAACTTCCTGGGCGGCCACCTCAACCCCGTCACCTACGGCTACCACCGCGAGGAGAAGGGGCCCATGGAGACGAAGCTGATCTTCGACTGCACGCGACCGGCCCCGCCGATCACGTTCCCGCCTCGCTGCAAGGTGCCGGAGGATGCCCTCCAGGCGGCGCACCCGCACGAGGTGCTCGAGGATCTCGGGGCGCACTCCGAGCTCATCGCGTCGATCACCGGCGCTGCCGTTCCGGAAAGCGGCGCTCCCGCCGCCTGAGCCAGGCTACGCGGCTGCGGCCGGGGCTTCGGTCCAGGCCGTGGCCAGCGTGGCGACGTCCGTCATCTCATTGACGGCGTTCTCCATGAGGAGCATCGCCGCCTGGTGCAGGTCGTCGCGCCAGGACGACACGGCGTCGCGGACCACGACCACGTAGTAGTTGAGGCCGATGCCGCCGTAGGCGGTGTTGATCACGCTTCCCTGCGTGGCGGTCCCCACCAGCACCACGGTCTCGATGCCTGCGCTGCGCAGGATCGTGTCCAGCGTGGTGCCGTTGAACGCGCTCGCGCGGTGCTTGCGGACGACCAGGTCGCCGTCGAGCGGGGCAACCTCAGGCACAAACCGATGTCCGTCCGTGCCGTCGAGCGTGGCGGACGTGCGCAGGCCGATCCGGGCGCGCCGCGCCAGGTCCGCCGACGAGTCGCTCAGGCCGCCCGGCAGCACCGTGTTCTGGACGTAGACCACCGTCACGCCGGCGTGCCGCGCGGCCTCGAGGACGCTGGCGACCCGCGGGATCATCTGCCTGCGGGGCTCGTCCTGGCAGAAGTCGTTCTGGACGTCGAGCACCAGGAGCGCCGTCTTCGCGGGCTCGACCATCTCCTCGAGCGTCGTGCGCATCTGCGGGCGTGTCACGTCAGGCGGGGTCGTAGATCACGATGCCGACCGACGTCGGGTTGAAGCCGTTCGTGGGGCCGCGGTCCTGCGGACACGCGGAGATCGCCACGAGGACGTCGCGCACTGCCTGGATCTCCACGTAGTCGCCGGCCTTGGACGACGGCGGGCCGATCTTGAAGGAGCCATCCTCGCCCGGGACGCGGTGCATGAAGAACGCGATGTTGGCGCCCTCCGTCACGTCCCGCTTCGTGAGGCCGTACGGGGCCAGCGCGAATGCCAGGTTGTCCCGGCAGTTGCGGGTCCCGCGGACGCCGTAGCGGAGGAAGTTGAGCGGCTCGCTGCAGAACCCGCCGCTCCAATCGTGATCGCCAACCGTGTCCGCGACGATCGTCGCGAGGCGGTTGCACTCCAGGCTGTAGAGGTGGTGACCGACGGTCGGCATGGCCACGTTGTTGAGCGACTTGGTGTACTGCGTCGAGAGGCGCTCGCTGAGGTTGCGCAGGTCCAGCAGGGTCACGTCGGGAACCTGCTCGCCCTCGACGTCGATGATCCGCATGACCTGGCCGTGGTACAGCTCGAACGTGCCGTACTCCCGGGCGGGGATCAGCGTCTCCTGCATCACCCGGCCCTCGATCTGGGCGGCGCTGTCGATCGGCCACGCTGCGGCGGTCATCGCGATCTCCTCGTGTGCAGCCGAACGGCCGCCCGCACGTCGCGGGCGGCCGTCGATGGCGGCAGGGCTTACTTGGGGGCCTTCTCGAAGTAGCTCACGTCGGCGATGTCCTCGGGCTTGGGAGCCTTGTCGGCAGCCAGGGCACCGGAGTCCACCATGAACTGGATGGCCTCCTGGACGCGCTCCGTGGTGAGCGTCGGATTCCAGTAGTCCATGTCCAGGTACGCCTTCTTGTAACCGGCGACCTGCTCGGCCGGGAGGTCCGGCAGGTAGGACGCGGCCGCGGCGTCGATCTGGTCGGGGTTGGTCTTCATGCTGCGGAGGACCGTCGTGAAGACGTCCACCACGGCCTGGATGTACGCCGGGTCCTCGTCGACCTTGAGCTTGCGAACCGCCTCGATGCTGCCGAGGAACGGGAGGTCGGTCGAGTAGTTGATGAGGACGTGGTACTTGCCGGGGTTGCTGTTCATGATGCTGAGCACGGTGCCCACGTCGGCGGGCGTCGCGTCCAACTGGCCGGCCTCGAGGGCCGCGGCTCGGGCGTCAGAGCCCGGCACGACCATGACCTGCGCGGTGGTCAGGTTGTACTTCTTGACCGTGGAGTTGACCAGGAGCTCCGTCAGGGTGCCCGGGCCGTGGATGCCGATCCGCTTGCCGGCCAGCTGCTCGGGCGTGGTGATGTCGATCGGGGTGACGAGGGCCCACTCGTTAGCCTTCACCTCGAAGAGCGCCCGGAAGTCGGCGCCAACGGCGTTGGCGATGACGATCGAGTTCAGCTGCGTCTGCTGGAAGTCGGCCTCTCCGGTCAGCAGGGCGTTGTTCGCCTGGGCCTGCGTCTCGTAGTTCGTGGCCGTGAACTTCGCGCCACGGGCCTCGAACGCGGCCTGCAGGAGCGGCACGTCAACGTTGCCGAAGTCCGGAGCGGACGGAAACGCCAGCCGGACGTCCTTGCCCGCGAGCGGGTCGGACGACGTCGGGGCCACGGTGGCCACCGGCGTTCCGGACACGGGCGGAACCGATGCCGGGTTCTGCGTGGCCACTGGGGTGGCGCCCGAACATGCCCCGAGGATCAGCGCCAAGGTCGTCAACGCGGCAGCTCGACGCCGCATGCCTGTCAGTCCTATTCCCACCATCGACCGGTCCTCCTCCATTGATTGGTCGCGAATGCGCGAAGTCTCAGCACCTGGCTCACTCCATAGATGCCTCCACCTCGTGCTCGATGCGATGCCAGATGCGGTCGACGTAGCCGACGAACTGGGGGGTTCGCTTGATGTCCAGGCTTCTCGGCCGGGGGAGGTCCACCTCGACGATCTCGCCGATGCGGCCGGGCCGCGACGTCATCACCACGACCCGGTCGGCGAGGTAGACGGCCTCGTCGATCTGGTGGGTGACGAACATCACGGTCTTCTTGTCCGCGCTCCAGATGCGCAGCAGCTCGCGCTGCATCAGCTCCCGCGTCTGGGCGTCGAGCGCCGCGAAGGGCTCGTCCATGAGCAGAACCTCGGGGTCGATGGCCAGGGCGCGCGCGAGGTTCACGCGCTGGCGCATGCCTCCGGACAGCTCGTGCGGGAAGTGCGATTCGAAGCCCGCCAGCCCCACGCGCTCGATGAGCGCTGCGGCGCGGGAGTGGGCCTCCGACTTCTTGACGCCGCGGACCTTGAGCCCGAACGCGACGTTGTCACGGACGCTGCGCCAGGGCAGCAGGCAGTCGCTCTGGAAGACGAAGCCGCGGTCGGGGCCGGGCCCGTCGATGGTGCGGCCGCTGAGCTGGATCTGGCCGCGGTCGTAGTCGATCAGGCCGTCGACCATGCGCAGCAGCGTTGTCTTGCCGCAGCCGCTCGCGCCGACCAGCGCCACGAACTCGCCGGAGCGAATTTCCAGGTCGACGTCCCGGAGGACCTCGATCGTGTTTCCGCCGCGCGTGAACGACTTGCCCACGTGCTCGATCCGCAGGCGTGCCGCGTTCGTCTCGGCTGACATCGTTCCGATGGGACCCTCCGTTGCTGTGGCGGGGATGGTGGGGTTCATGCGTGGCGCCAATGGCCGAGGCGGGCCTCGGCGCGGAAGATGACCTCCGTCGCGATCCACGCCACGAGCGTGACCCCGAGGACGATCGCGTAGACCTGGGGCATCTGGAGCGTGCTTCCAAACGACTGGATCCGGCCGCCGAGGCCGGACAGCGCGCCGGTGAGCAGCTCGGCGATGATCGCGCCGGCCACCGCGCGGCCGATGCCGACCCGCACGCCGCCGAGGATCAGCGGCAGCGCGGACGGGATCGCGATCGCCGACAGGATCGTCGACTCGCGGGCACCGAACGAGCGAGCCATCTCGATCAGCGAGCGGTCCGTGTTCTTGATGCCGTTCAGCGTTCCGATCAGGATCATGAAGACCGAGAAGAGGAAGACGATGACCGCCCGGGTGACGATGCTCGTGCCCAGGACCAGGAGGAGCAGCGGCACGAGGGCCGCCATGGGCATCGAGACCGCCGCGTTGACGTACGGGTCGAGGATGGTCTCGAGCTTGGAGAACCGGCCCATCAGAACGCCCGCCGGGATGCCGATCAGCAGCGCCGGGATGAAGCCCAGCATGAAGGTCAGCGTGGTCAGGACCGCGTCGGTCTGGAACCGCGCGGTCCCGATCAGGTTGAAGAACGCCCTCGCGACCTCGCTGAATGGCGGGATCAGACGGAAGTCCAGCAGACGTCCGCCGATCTCCCAGGCCACGGCGAGCCCGACGAGCACGGCCACCTGGGTCGCGGTGCGGCTCGAGCCGATCCACGAGAGCGCCGCTCGGATGGGATCTGTCTTCGGCCTGGCCGACCGCGTGAGCCCGGATTTCATCGCGGTCACCCGAACGCCGAGACGCGGCCGTGGCGTCGCATGACGCGCCGCTCGATGCGGCGGCCGATGGAGGCCAGGACGATGCCGAGGACGAGGATCGACAGGATCGTCGCGTAGAGCTCGGCGGTCAGGAAGTAGCCCGTGTAGCGCTGGATCAGCAGCCCGATCCCAGCCGACACGATCAGTAGCTCCGCGGTCACCATGCCGACGACCGCTCGCCCGATGCCGAGCCGGACACCGGCGGCGATCCCGGGCATGGCCGCGGGGAGGAAGATCTCGAGGAGCATGTGGCGGTCCGGCGTCCCGAACGACTGGGCCATCTCGATCAGCTTCCGGTCCACGGATCGCGTGCCGGCGAAGCTGTTGATGACCACGGTCGGCACGGCGAACAGGAAGACGGCCGCGATGCGGACCTGGACGCCGAGGCCGAAGACCACCACGAGCGTCGGGATGAGACCGACCATCGGGATGACGAGAGCCAGCGAGAGCACGGTATCCGCGACCCGGCCGACCCGGCGGAACCAGCCCATCGTGACGCCGATCGTGATGCCGACGACGAGCGCGGCGGCAAGCCCGATCGCCAGCGCCTCGATGCTCAGGGCGAGGGCCGTCGGGAGCTCGCCCGACGCCATGATCCTGAGCCACGCCTGGAACACCTCCAGCGGCGACGGCAGGACGAGCTTGTGCGTGACGCTGGAGACGGCGGTCCAGATGAGCAGGAGCACGACGACCGACAGCACCTGGACCGAGCCCGAGCGCGTGAGGAACCGCAGGACGGAGCGCAGGGAGCCGCGCGACGCGGGCGCCGTGGGTGAGGCGGGCGCGGTCGGCGCGGTCGCGGGTTGCACGGTCATGCGCTCGTCCCGACTGCCGCGGAGCCGCGCTCCGGCTGTGCGGCGAGGGCCCGGAGCAGGCGCTCCGGCGTGATCGGCAGCTCGCGGACGCGCGCGCCGGTGGCGGCGAAGACCGCGTTCGCGATGGCGGGCATGATCGTCGGCAGCGACGTCTCGCCCAGGCCGTGGATGACGTTTCCGCTCGGGTCCTCGAGGAACGTCACGTCCATGCTGGGCGGCATGTCGAGGATGCTGGCCACCATGTAGTCGCCGAGGTTCCCGTTCTGGACCTGGCCGCCGTCGAAGAGCAGCTCCTCGAACAGCGCCTGCCCAAGGCCGAAGGCGAGGTTGCCCTCCGTCTGGAGCTCAGCACCGACCTGGTTGATCACCTGCCCGGCGAACACGCTCGTGCGGAAGCCGAGCAGCGAGATCTTCCCTGTGTCGAGGTCCACCTCCACGTCCGCGGCGCCGGCGGCCTGGTGCCAGTGGACCGACGCAATGCCGCGACCCGTGGAGGGGTCGAGGCCGCCCTCCGAGCGGTACATCCCGTCGCCGATCAGGTTGCCGCGACGCGAGCGTGCCATGACCTCGGCGATCGTGGCGCCCGAGGACGGTGTCCCGACCACCGCGACGCGGCCGTCGGACAGCTCCAGGTCGGCCTCGGCCACCTCCAGCTGCTCGCTGGCGTCGGCCAGCAGCTGCGACCGGATCTTGACGGCCGCCTGGCGGACCGCCGAGCCGGTGGCGTACGTCGAGCGGCTGGAGCTCGTCTGCTGGTCGTACGGCGTGACGTCCGTGTCGGGATCCGAGACGCTGACGCGGCCGGCAGAGATGCCCAGCTCGCGCCCGACGATGAGCGCCATCGTCTTCTTGAAGCCCTGGCCCATCTCCACGGCGCTCGTCAGCACGTCCGCGCTGCCGTCCTGGTTGAGCTTCACGATCGCGGTCGAGGTCGACGGCGTGACCGTGCCCTTGACGATCGTCGCGAAGCCGGTCCCCCGGCAGGTGCGGCGGCCGCGCTGCTCTGCGGCACGAACGCCGTCCTCGCGGACGGCCGGCGCCACCAGGTCCAGCAGCTCCTCGAAGTGGCTGTCCTCCATCAGCTGGCCGGTGGAGAGCTCCTCGCCGTCGCGGAGCAGGTTCTTGCGCCGGATCGCCACTGGGTCGATGCCCAGGCGGTCCGCGATGATGTCCATCTGGCTCTCGTAGGCCCACGCGCCCTGGGGCACGCCGAAGGCGCGGAACGCCCCGGCCGGCGGCAGGTTCGTGTAGACCGCGTACGAGTCGACCGAGATGTCGGGGATCCGGTACGGCCCGGCCATCCCGTACCCGCCGTTCTTGGCGACGCGCGGCCCGACGTCCGCGTAGGCCCCGGTGTTGAAGATGCACTCGGCGCGGCGCGCCAGCAGCATGCCGTCGCGGGACACGCCCGTGACGATTCGCACCGAGGCCGCGTGCTTGGTGATCGTCACGAACTCCTCTTCCCGGCTCAGTTGGATGCGGACCGGCCGACGCGTGAGCAGCGAGAGCACGGCGGCCACCGGCTCGATCGTCGGATGGCCCTTGCCGCCGTAGCCGCCGCCGAGCGTCGGCACGATGATCCGGACGCCCGTCACCGGCAGATGGAAGATCTCGGCGATCGTGCGGCGCAGGCCGTGCGGGATCTGCGTGCCGGTCCAGACCGTCACGTGGCCGGGACGCGCCTCGGCGACGCAGGCGTGCGTCTCCAGGGGGACGTGCTGGACCACGGGGCTGGTGAAGGTGTCGTCGAAGACGAAGTCGGCGCCCGCCAGGCCGCGGTCGGCATCGCCCGTCCTGAGCCGGTAGTGGTGGCAGATGTTGCTGGACGCGACCTGGTCGATGGGGATCTCCGCGAACGCCATGGAAGTGCTGGCGAGGGTCTCGTGGACCAGCGGCGCCCCGTCGGCAAACGCGCCGGGGCCGTCGAACACGGAGGGCAGCTCGTCGTACTCCACGTCGATCAGGGCGAGCGCGCGATCGAGCGTGTCGAGGTCCTCGGCCGCGACCGCGGCGACCGGCTCGCCGACGAACCGGACGACGTCCATGGCCACGATGGGCTGGTCGCGGAGCACGGGTCCGTAGTGGGTCTCGATGCCCGCGATCGCGCGAAGCGTCTCCCCCGTGAGCACGGCATGCACCCCGGGCAGGGCGGCCGCGCGGCTGGCGTCCAGGCGCCGGATCCGGCCGTGAGGCACGGCCGACCGGAGAAGCCGCGCGTGGAGCATGCCGGGGCGGTCGACCGTGCTCGGGTACTCCGTTCGGCCCGAGACCCGGTCGCGCGCGTCGCTCCCCAGCGCGGTTGCCGGCACGTCAGCGTGCATCGGCGCCCACCAGGCTCGTCGTGGCCGGGCTCGCGAGCCGGGTGGCAGCGTCCATGACCGCGTCAACGATCTTCACGTAGCTGCCGCAGCGGCACAGGTTTCCGGCAAGGAACGTCTTGACGTCCGCGACCGTTGGCGACGGGTTCTCGTCGAGCAGCGCCTTGGTCGCCATCACGAAGCCGGGCGTGCAATAGGCGCACTGGAAGCCGCTGTGGTCGATGAAGGCCTGCTGGATCGGGTGCAGGCCCGCGGGCCCCTCCAGGCCCTCGACCGTGGCGATCTTCCGGCCGTCCGCCATGACGGCAAGCAGCAGGCAGCCCGAGACCGGCCGCCCGTCGAGCAGGATCGTGCAGGCGCCGCACATGCCGACCCCGCAGCCCTCGCGCGGACCGGTGAGGTTCATCTGCCAGCGCAGGACGTCCAGGATCGTGTGCTCGGTGCGCGCCCGCGCGCTCCGCGTCGCGCCATTGAGCTCGAACGTGATGGAGAGCTCGCCCGCGGCAGCACCCGCCGTCTCGCGGGGCATCATCCGCCGGAATCCTGCGTGCGCCACGCGGGCGACGGCAACCGGCGTCGGCCGCTCCACGCGTCGGCGGTCATTCGGGCTCCAGGCATACAGAACCTCGCTCGGGCTGGGATGTCGGAGCGGCCCACCGGCGTATACAGTTGCATCCGGTGACCGGAATTCTAGAGTTTGCCCGAGGCCGGAGTCAAGCGACTGTGCCGGCCCGGGACGGTCAGCCGGCTCGCCAGTCGGCCGTCACGCTCTTCGGCAGCGTCGAGGTCTCGGCCTCCGTCAGGTGCCCGCACTCGCGGTTGTACTTGATGCGCTTCTCGCCCAGCTGCTCGCGGAGCACCCGGTAGCGGGCCGGGTCGCCGCCGCCGGCGGAGATCGCCATCCAGACCTGCTCGAACTCCTTCTGGAGACTGTCGATCTCGCTCTTCAAGGCCGCGCACGGATCAATGGCCGGCTCGGTCATGGTTGGACCTCCTGTGTGACACGTCCCAAGCCCTCATCGTCAGGCGATCCCACGGACGTTGCAGGCGCCCCGCTCTATGGTTAGGATACCAGTGCATACGAAGGCCTACGGTGATGGCTCGCATCGGCCACCGAGAGGAGCAGCGCTGGAGTTGGAGCGGCTCGACCATGGGCAAGGAACTCGCGCTCCTCACGGCGATCTGCTTCGGGCTGAACCCCGTGACGCTCAAGATGGGCTTCGCGCGAAACGGACGGACGGACGTCGCCGTGGCCATCGGGCTGGCCGTGGCGGTGCCGATGTACCTGGTGCTCCTTCCCTTCTGGGGCGGGCTGCACCTGGAGCTGCTCACCGTGCCGGCCCTGCTGGGGTTCATCGCGGGGGGCCTCTTCGGCGGTGGGATCGGCCGGCGCTGGATGTACATCGCCATCGACAAGCTCGGGGCGTCGCCTGCGACCGCCATCAAGAATGCGGCACCGGTCATCACGACCATCCTGGCCGTCCTGTTCTTCG
This sequence comes from Chloroflexota bacterium, assembly GCA_034667005.1. GTDB lineage: Bacteria > Chloroflexota > Limnocylindria > Limnocylindrales > CSP1-4 > JAFMJV01. Next base: position 62,826 of record JAXDKU010000077.1, on the reverse strand, counting down.
GCGAGCAGGTGGACCTCTTCCACTGGCTCGCGATCATCGGGATCGTCGCCGGGATCACGCTGGTGACGTGGAAGAAGGGCGGCGGGATCAAGCAGCTCGCCGGGATCGGCGTGCTCGCCGCCGTGGGCTCCGCGTTGTCGTACGGCATCCGGCCACTGTTCCTCAAGTTCGGGCTCGATTCGGCCGATCTTCCGCTGACGGGCACGCTCATCGGAGCGCTGGCAGCCCTCGGCTACACCCTCGCACTGACCAAGATGAGCGACATCCGGGCCGGCCTCACGGAGCGCGCCACGCTGCTCTTCGTCGTGTCCGGCGTGCTCCAGGCCATCGGCTTCCTGGCGCTGACCGTTGGGCTGGCCTCCAATGACGTCAGCGTGGTCTACCCGGTGACGTCCAGCGCTCCCCTCTTCACCGTCGCGTTCACCGCGTTGATGCTGCGCGGCCTCGAGGTCATCACGTGGCGGATCGTGGTTGGAGTTCTGCTCGTCGTCGGAGGTGTCATCGCCCTCTGACCCGTCAACCATCACGCACCCGGAAGGAGAGACGCACCGAATGGCGAAGGATCTGCGCACGTATCTGGACCAGCTGACGTCGACATTCCCCGACCAGCTGAAAGTCGTGGACGAGGAGGTCGACCCGGTCTTCGAGGCCGCGGCCATCGTCCACAAGATGAAGAACGACGTGAACTACCCGGGCTACCCGGCGGTCCTGTTCCGCAACATCAAGGGCTCGGACATCCCGCTCCTGCTGAACCTGCACGGCTCATACGGGCGGATGGCGCTCTCGATCGACTCGGACGTGAAGGGCATGGTGCCCGAGTACGCCAAGCGCGAGGGCTCTCCGATCCCGGTGAAGGTCGTCGACTCGGCGGACGCTCCGGTCCACGAGATCGTCATGACCGGTGACGACATCGACGTCACCAAGCTGCCTCTGCTCATCCACAACGAGTTCGACGCCGGCAAGTACATCACCTCGGCGTCGGCGATCACGCGGGATCCCGAGTCCGGCCGCGAGAACGCCGGCATCTTCCGGCACCAGCTCCAGGGCCCGAAGCAGGTTGGCTTCATGTCCAACCCCGCCCATCACACGTCCTACATCATGCGGGCGATGCGCGACCTGAAGCAGCCGCTCCAGGTGGCCCTCGTGATCGGCCACCACCCGGCGATGCTGATGGGCTCGGTGTCCAAGCTGGCCGGCATCGGCGGTGAGCTGGAGGTCATGGGCGGCCTCCTCGGCGAGCCCCTCGAGGTCGTGCAGGCCAAGACGGTCGACCTCCAGGTCCCGGCGCGTGCCGAGATCATCATCGAGGGCATCGTCGACACCGACCCGGAGAAGGTCCAGAACGAGGGCCCCTTCGGCGAGTACCCGCTGTACTACACGCGGATCGGCCCAATGCCGTGGCTGAAGATCACGGCCGTGACCATGCGCACGAACCCCATCTACGTGGACGTCTTCAACGCCCACGACGAGCACCTCGTCCTCGGGGCGCTTCCCCGCATGGGCTCCATCTTCCGGCGCGTGCGCGAATCGATGCCGACCGTGACGGCCGTCAACCTGCCGCTCATGGGCATCCGCAGCGCACTCTTCATGGCCATGAAGAAGCGCGTCGACGGTGAGCCCAAGATCGCCGCCTCGGCGGCGTTCGCGGTCGACCCCATCCTCAAGCACATCTGGATCGTGGACGACGACATCGACGTCTTCGACAACGACCAGGTCCTCTGGGCGATGACCACCCGCTTCCAGGCGGACCGGGACCTCATCGTCATGCCCAACTTCCTGGGCGGCCACCTCAACCCGGTGACCTACGGGTACCACCGGGAAGAGAAGGGGCCCATGGAGACGAAGATGATCCTGGACTGCACCAAGCCGGCACCGCCGGCCACGTTCCCGCCCAAGTGCGAGGTGCCCAAGGACGTCGTCGCTCGCGTGGAGCCCGACAAGGTCCTGAAGGATCTCGAGCCAGGCACGACTTTCTCTCGAGCCTGACCGACGGGTCACGGATCTCGGACGGGCCAGGGCCACTGGGGGAACCTCCTCACCCGGTGGCCCTGCCCGACCTCTGACGCCGTGACCGCCTCGTTGCCGCGGCCGTTCAACGGCGCCGAGCACCGCGAGGCGACTGCGGCTCCATGGCGCCATCAGCGGCGCGGCCGCTGTGCGGCACGTGGCCGAATTCCAACCCCCGTGGCGTAAGCCTCAGCGCGAGCCCCAATCCGGCTCGTTTCCGGGTGATTCGGCGCACAACAGCATTCCGGTTGCCATCTGGCCACCCAGCGGGGGTTTGCCAGCGGCGAACGCCACCGGCATTCGTGTTTGACCGGCGGACGTCACACCCGAACCGTCCGAGCCGGAACCTGCTCCCCACATGGAACGGCCGCCGGCTGGGGCCGGCGGGCGAGGGGGAGTCGCGGCAGAAAGGAGCCGAGCTAGCCGGCGGAGCCTGACCCCACCAGCTCGCGCACGCCCGCGCCGGGCGCGGTGGACGCGGCAGGCTTCGGGCGGACCATGCGGCCAGCGGGCGTTCCGACCAGCTGGCCGTCGCGCAGCAGGACCTGGCCGCGGACGATCGTGCCGACCGGCGCGCCCTTGGTCTTCGTCCCGTCGAACGGTGTCACGTGGTTCTTGCTGTGGAGCTCGTCGTCGCGGATGACGCCCTCCTTGTTCAGGTCGATGATCGTCAGGTCGCCGTCCGAGCCGATCCGGATGGCCCCCTTCTGCGGGTAGATGTCCCACGTCTTGGCGGGGCCTTCCGACGTCGCGCGGACCAGCTCCTGCAGCGTCATCCGCCCCGTGTTGACGCCGTTCGTCAGGAAGAACGCGACGCTCGTCTCGACGCCCGGGAAGCCCGAGATGGCCTTCCAGATGTCGTCGTTGAGCTTCTCTTCCCTGGTGTGCGGCGAGTGGTCGGTCGCGATCATGTCCACGCGGCCGTCCCGGATGCCCTCGAGGAGATAGTCGCCGTGGCCCTCGGAGCCGTAGCGGACCGGCGGGTTCATGCGCAGCCGGGGTCCGAGCTTGTCCATGTCCTCGGCCTTGAGGAAAACGTAGTGGCCGCCGCTCTCGCAGGTCACGTCCACGCCCTTGGCACGCCACTCGTCGATCATGTCGAGCCCGTCGCGCGACGAGAGATGGAAGATGTGGATGCGTGTCCCGGTGTGACGCGCGTACAGGCCCATCCGCTGGATCGACTCGACCTCCGCGAGCGCCGGCCGTGAGTCCACAGGCGCGAGCGGGTCGGTGCGGCCCGCCTCCTTCATCTGGCGGATGAGGTGCTGCATGATCTGGTTGTTCTCGGCATGGAAGCCGATGCGCAGCCCGGTGGCGGCGATCTCCCGCAGGCCGTCGAGCATCATGCCGTCGTCGGGTGCCGGGATGTTGCCGATCGTCTCGCCGAGGAAGCACTTGTAGCCGACCACGCCGGCCTCGGCCATCGGCTTGATGGCGGGGACGCTGTCCTGCACCAGCAGGCCGATGATCCCGAAGTCGACGTACGACTTCTCCTCGGCAAGGCGGCGCTTGATGTCGACGTTCTCCGCCGTGTCGACCTTCGGGTTCGTGTTGGGCATGTCAATGACGGTCGTCACGCCGCCGAAGACCGCGGCGGTCGAGCCCGTGTTCCAGTCTTCCTTGTACTCGAGGCCCGGCTCACGGAAGTGCACGTGGCCGTCGATGACGCCGGGCAGCACGTGCAGACCCGCTGCGTCGTAGACCTCGTCGGCTTCGAGCCCCAGCTGGCCTGGCGCTGCGATGGCCACGAACTTGCCATCGTCGATGGCCAGATCGGCCTGCATGGTGGCGTCGCTCGTGACCACCGTGCCGTTCTTGACGATCAGATCGACCTTCTCGGACACGCTTCCTCCTTGGGATTGCTGCCTGGGTTCGGGACCCGGACTTTCTGTGACGCGGCGCTGCTCTAGGCGGGGCGGTTGCGCGGATCGGGCGCGTCGGGCTCCAGGATCCAGCCCCAGCGCCGCCGGTGCTCGCGCGCCATGTCGGCCGTGACGACCGTCTCGGCGAAGCGGTCCTTCCACTCCCATGGCTTGGTGGCATCGATGAGCAGCCGGGAGTTGAAGCCCCGGTGGTCGGGATGGATGGCCGGATCGAGCGGCCCGCTCCAGGCTCGGTCCACGATCGTGACATCCCGCCGCGGATCGCAGCGGGTCATGATCGCCCACATCACGTCGTCCATCGAGTAGATGTCGATGTCCTCGTCGACCACGACGGCGATCCGCCCGGCGTACGCGGCCGTGCCGCTCTGCGAGGCGACGGTGAGCGCCTGCGTGGCGTGGCCGGCGTAGGCCTGCTCGATCCCGACGACCACCATCAGCCGGTTTCCGGCGACGGGAGGCGTCCAGACCCCGGTGACCTTGGGCACGCCCGCGCCCTTCAGCTGGTTCTCGATCAGGGCCGCCTTCAGATACGCGAGGAAGCGGTTGTCCTCGTGGGGCGGCTTGCCCTGGGGGCAGCCAAGCAGGATCGGATCGTTGCGGTGGTAGATGGCCTTCACGCGGATGACGGGCGTCTCGCCCTCGCCGCTCGCGTAGTAGCCCATCCACTCGCCGTACGGGCCCTCGTGATGGCGCTCGACCGGGTCGATCCAGCCCTCGATGGCGATCTCGGCGTTGGCGGGGAACGCGATGCCGGTGTGCTTCCCGCGCACGACCTCGATGGGCCGTCCCCGGACCCCGCCCGCCCAGCCGAACTCGCTCTGGCCGTAGGCGATGCCCTCGGCGCAGGACGCCATGAAGAGCAGCGGGTCGGCACCCACGACGACGACGACCGGGCAGGGCAGGCCGCGGTCGAAGTACCGCTCGCGGATCAGCTTGCCGTGCTTGCCGGGGCTGATGTAGATGCCCAGCTCGTCGCGGCTGAAGATCTGGTTCCGATAGGTCCCCACGTTGACCCAGTCCGAATCCGGGTCGGCGAGGATGTTCATGCTCGCGGTGCCGATGTAGCGGCCGCCGTCCTTGGGGTGCCAGATGGGGACCGGGAACGCCTCCAGGTCGATATCCTCGCCCTCGAGCACGTTCTCCATCACCGGGCCCGTCTCCACCTCGACCGGCGGCAGCGGCCGCAGGTCGGCGAGCGCGCCGCGCCAGAAGTTGCGCAGCCCCTCGTGGTTGCCCGCCGCCTCCGGCAGCGAGAGCGTCACCGCCTGGCGCTGGGGCGTGCCGTTCGCGTTGACGAGGACGCGATAGCCCTGTGGATAGCCGGGGATGTCGTCGAAGAGGACCGCCGGAGAGCCCTCGGTGTGGTCCAGGAGCTCGGTCACCTCACCGATGCCGGCCTGCCAGTCGACGCCGTGAACCACTCGCAGCTGGCCCGCCGCCTGGACCCGCTCGAGCCACTCGCGGGTGTCGCGCCACGGGGTCAGCCGGTCCGCGACATCGGGGCGCGCCTGCGTGACCATTCGCTCCTCCACCAGCGACGACGACGTCGTGTGTCGTTGTATGCAACGGTATCTTAGGTGTCGGCGGGCGACTGGGTCAATCGCAGCGACGTCGGCGAGACCAGGGTCGCTCGGCGAGCTCACTGCGCCGCAGGCCTCCAAGACCTGAGGCCGTTGATCGGTGCGGTATGGGTTTGACGGCGGCCGGACCCGCGCCGCACAGTTGCCCAGATGATTCGGGTCGGCTCGATCGTGCTGCGTGTCGACGATCTCCAGCGCCAGGCCGAGTTCTGGACGGCGGCGCTGGACTACGTGCCGCGCGACGGTCCGAGCGCAGACGACTTCATGCTGCTGCGGCCCAGGAACGGCGTCGGTCCCAACCTCTCGCTCGACCGGGTGCACGCGAAGGTCCAGGTGCCGCCGCGCATCCACCTGGACCTGTACACCGAGGACCAGACCGGCGAGGTGCGGCGTCTGATCGGCCTGGGCGCGACCGAGATCCACTGGGACAGGCGACCGCCGGACGCGGACTACGTGATCCTCGCCGACCCGGAGGGCAACCGCTTCTGCGTGGTCGACACGACCCGATAGCCGGAGCGGGGCTTTAGGTCGCGACGATCGCTGACCAGCCACAGGGTCACGGGGACGGCGAGCGGCGCGACGTCCGCGATGCACCGGGTGATGCTGACGTATCTTCCGCGCGTACCGTAACTGCATGCAGAAGTACGCGGCTGCGAACGATCCCGTCTGGGTCTCCGGCGCCGCGCTCCACCACACCGTCAGCAAGGAGTGTCGATGAAGCTGGGAATCGGGCTGCCGGGCTACCTGGGCACGAACGTAGAGCCCGCGCGGGTCCTCGACTGGGCCAGGGCCGCGGACGAGGCCGGGTTTGCCGCGGTGTCGGCGCACGACCGGCCGGACCACGACGCATGGGATCCCCTCATCACGCTGGCCGCGGTGGCGCCGGTGACGACGCGAGTGCGTCTGGTCACGACCGTGCTGCTGCTGCCGCCGCGCGACGCCGGCCTGGTCGCGAAGCAGGCCGCCGCAATCGACGCGATCTCCGGCGGGAGGCTGGAGCTTGGCGTCGGGATCGGCGGTCGCGAGCAGGACTACGACGTGCTCGGGGGCTCGTGGGCGGGGCGCGGCCGCAGGTTCGAGCTGCAGCTGAAGAAGATCGACGAGCTCTGGCGTCGCTCCATCGAGGCCGGCGACGAGGGCGGCGTCCTGGGGCCGCCTCCGGCCCAACGGCCGCGTCCCCCGATCCGGGTAGGCGGCTACACGGACGACGCGCTGCGGCGAGCCGTCACGCTGGGGGACGGCTACATCTTCGGCGTCGCCGGTGCCGACGGGATGCGCGCGAAGATCCCCGCCATCCAAGAGGCGTACCGGGCCGCCGGACGGCCGGACCTGCCGATCGGAGGGCTGGCCTACGTGGCGGCGACGACCGATCCCGCTCGACTGGCTCTGGGCGAGCAGCAGCTCAAGCATTATTACGGGACCTTGCGAAAGCCCTTTCCAGAGCTCGTGCACACCGGCGACGAGGACGCGCTGCGCTCAAAGCTGGGCGAGTACGCCGACGCGGGCCTGGACATCCTGTACCTCTTCCCGGTCCTCACCGAGATGGACCAGGTCGAGGCGCTGGCACGGCTGCTGTGACGCTCGACCCGGGCCTGATCCATCGGCTTCTCGCCATCGCCGACCTTTCGGCCGAGTTCAGCGATCTGCTCGAGCGCGAGGGCTACCGCCTGGCCGTCCCGGCCGGCGTGGTGCGGCCGCTCGTGCCGGGCGCCCGTCTCATCGGGCCGTGCCTGACGCTGCGGTACCTCCCCGTCCGCATGGAGACGGGCGCGCTCCGCGCGAGCGACCCGGACGGCAAGCTGGGCAACAAGCGGCTCCTCCGCGAAGCCACGCCGGGTGCCGTCATGGTCGTCCAGTCGCCGGCCGTGGATGTCTCGGTGCTCGGCTCTGAGGCAGCGGCCGACCTTCACGCGGCGGGCATCGCGGGCGCCATCGTGGACGGCGCGGTCCGGGATGTGGAGGGCCTGGCGACGATCCCGTTTCCAGCGTGGAGCACCTCGATCACGCCCATCACCGGTCGCTGGCGGCTCGAGGCGGTCGAGCTCGGGGGCCCGGTGGCCATCGCGGGGGTCCAGGTCCAGGCGGGGGACATCTGCGTCGCGGACGGCGGCGGGGTCGCGTTCGTGCCGGCGGATCGGTTCGACGACCTGGCCGAGCGGCTCCTGCGGCGCTGAGCCCGCTGAAAGCAGGAGATCACGTGAGCGAACTGCGACCCCTGCCGATCTCGATCCTGCGGGGCGGAACCAGCCGCGGCATCTTCTTCCTGGCGAAGGACCTGCCGCGCGACCGCGCCCGGATCGAGCCGATCCTGCGGGACGTGTTCGGGAGCCCGGACATGCGCCAGATCAACGGCCTCGGAGGCGCGACCTCGAACACCAGCAAGGCGGCGATCATCGGGCCGCCGACGCGCCCGGATGCGGACATCGACTACACCTTCGCCCAGGTCAGCATCGGCACCCCGCTGATCGACTGGGGCGGCAACTGCGGCAACATCTCGTCGGCGGTCGGCCCGTTCGCGGTCGACGCGGGCCTGGTGCCCGCGGTGGAGGGCACGACCGTCGTGCGGATCCACAACACCAACACCGGGAAGATCATCGTGGCGCACGTGCCGGTGCAGGGCGGCCGCGCGGCCCGGCACGGCGACTACGCGATCGCGGGTGTGCCCGGAACGGGGGCACGCGTCGACCTGGAGTTCACGGAGCCGGCGGGCTCGATCACCGGAAAGCTGCTCCCCACCGGCAAGGCCACGGACGAGATCAGGCTGGCGGACGGACCAGTGGTCCGCGTCTCGGTAGTCGACGCCGCGAACCCGATGGCCTTCGCGCTCGCGGAGGACCTCGGCGTGCGGGGGGACGAGTCGCCCGCCGAGATCGAGGCGAACACCGGGCTCACCGGCGCGCTGGAGGAGATCCGCGGGATCGTGGCCGAGTGGATCGGCGTCGTCCCGGACCGGGCAATGGCGCTGAGCCAGAGCCCGGGTCTGCCGAAGGTCGGCATGGTGGCTGCGCCGTCTGAGTACCGCGCGTCCGGCGGCGGGACGATCGGCGCCGATTCCATGGACCTCCTCGCCCGCTCGATGAGCATGCAGACGGCGCACCGCTCCTACCAGGTGACCGGCGCCATCTGCACGGCCGCGGCGTCGCTGATCGCGGGCACGACCGTGCACCTGGTGACGCGTCCGGCCGAGCGCCGAGCGGAGCCGAGCCGGATCCGCATCGGCAACCCCTACGGGGTCATGGACGCGGCCGTGGTCTCGTCGACGGGATCGGACGGTGCGCTGAACATCGAGAGCGTCACCATCGGCCGGACGGCCCGCCACATCCTCGACGGCACCGTCTGGATCAGCGCCGAGCTGCTCGCCGGCGAAGAGACCGCTCGCGGCGACTCCGAGGTCGAGGTGCTCGCCACGCTCGCGTGATCGCGGCACCCGTCCGGGTGACTGTGCTCGTGGGCTTCCAGCGATCGCCTGTGTGCTAGCGTGTGGCCATGCGTGTCCACATAACCCTCGCCGAGGATGTCGTCCGCCAGCTCGACCGGCGCGTGGGGAAGCGACAACGGAGCTCGTTCATCAGTCGTGCGGTCGAGGAAGCGCTCGACGACGACCGCCGGTGGGAGGCCATCCAGCGCGCCATCGGATCCGTGCCCGACACCGGCCACGACTGGGATGCCGATCCGGCGGAATGGGTCCGTCGCCAGCGCCGATCCCACTCGGCCCGCGTCGGCTAGGGCCGCCGGGTGGCCGCGATTCTGCTCGACACCACGGTCCTGATCGACCTCCTGCGCGGCCGGCCGGGCGCCGCACGGCGCCTCCGCGAACGCGCCTCCGTCGGTGATGTCGCCTGTGTGTGCGCGATCAACGTCGAGGAGGTGACGCGAGGCCTCAGACCCGCCGAGCAGGACGTGGCCGGCTCGCTCTTCGAGGGCCTGCGGATCGTTCCGCTGGGCACGGCCGAGGGGGTCCGTGCAGGGGAATGGCGGCGGTCATTCGCGCTGCGCGGACAGACGCTGTCGCAGGCGGACTGCCTGATCGCTGCCGCAGCAGTCACGATCGGCGGTCACCTCGCGACAGGCAATCCCCGCGACTTTCCGATGGAAGAGCTGACCGTGACGCATTGGCCCGTCGGCGATTGAGGGCAGCCCCGGACGCCTAGTACGTGTCGAAGAGGCGCTGGATGTCCTGCGGGTCGGAGGTCCTGGCCAGCCCGAGCGTGAGGAGGATGCGGGCCTTCCAGGGCTGGAGGTTGTCCGCGCCGACGTCGCCCCGGTCCCTGGCCTTGGGACTCTGCACCGTGCGGCCCGAGCCGACGCGCGTCGACTGGCAGACGAGCACGCCCTGCGCGCGGGCCCGCGCCAGCGCGTCGTCCTCGCCGGGGGTCGGCCGTCCGGCGCCCGTGCCTGCGGACACGATCGCCTTTGCGCCCGCCGCCACGGCCGCATCGATGGCCGTCCCGTCCGCGCCGACATAGCTGACCACGATGTCCACCCGCGGCAGGTCGCCGAGCGAGTCGACGTTGAACTCCGTCTCGGTGGTGTGGGGCCGCAGCGGCCGGTGGTAGTAGAGGACCCGCCCGTCGTTGTCCGCGTAGCCCAGCGGCCCCAGGTCCCGGCCCTGGAACGTCTCGACGCGGTAGGTGGCGGTCTTCGTGACGTCGCGGGCGCTGTGGATGGTGTCGTTCAGGACGACCAGCACGCCCATCCCGGCCGACTGGGGGTCGCCGGCAACGCGCACGGCGTTGAGTACGTTCAGATAACCATCCGCCGAAAGCCCGGACGAGGGGCGCATGCTGCCCACCAGCACGACCGGCTTGTCGGTCTTCAGCGTCAGGTGCAAAAAGTAGGCCGTTTCCTCGAGCGTGTTTGTGCCGTGCGTGATCACGACGCCGTCGGCCTTGTCCTCGGCGAAGATCGACTCGATCAGGCGCACGAGATCGATCCAGTCCTGGAAGGTGATCGCCTGGCTGGGGATCCGGCGGAAGGGGACCTCCTCGACGTCTGCCACCTGCGCCAGCTCGGGCAGCTGCTCCAGCAGCTCGCCTTCGCCGAGGCGCTTGCCGGCCTCGATGTACCAGGCCAGGTCCAGGCGGTCGACGCCGACCGAATCGATGGTGCCGCCGGTGACGATCAACGCGACGCGAGGCAGGCCAGCCATGCTTCTCCGCTCAGCTTCCGGGACGACGACGGCGGTCCGGCCCCTGCGGAGGCGCTCCGGTCCGGGCCGGATACCATTGTATGCGGCGACCAGCGGGTGAGGTGATGTCGAGCGAAATCGAGCGACGCAAGCGCGAGCACGTCGAGCTCGCGGCGGCCGACGCTTTGCCACCGGCCCTCCCGTCGGGCTTCGACGACGTCCAGCTGATCCACAACGCGCTGCCTGAAGCCTCCCCCGGCGCGATCGACACGTCCGTCACGCTGCTCGGGCACATGCTCCGGCTGCCGCTCGTGATCGCCTCGATGACCGGCGGCTACGCGGGCGGCCGGGACATCAACGCGGCCCTGGCCCGGGCCGCGCAGCGCCACGGGATCGCGATGGGCGTCGGCAGCCAGCGCGCCGCCCTCGTCGAGCCGGCACTGGCCGCGAGCTATGCGGTTGCCCGGGACGAGGCTCCGGACGCGTTCCTCATCGCGAACATCGGGGTGTCGCAACTCGTGGCCCAGCGGGATCGGCGGGCGCTGACGCTCGGCGAGATCGAGAGCCTGGTGGGCATGATCCGGGCCGGCGCGCTGGTCGTGCATCTCAATGCGATCCAGGAGCTGGTGCAGCCGGAGGGCCAGCCGGACGCGCGGGGCTGGCTGGCGGCCATCGAGGCGCTCGCGGCGAGCGTCTCGGTGCCGGTGATCGCGAAGGAGACCGGCGGCGGTATGAGCTTCGGCGTCGCCCGCAGGCTGCGGGACGCCGGCGTACGGGCGCTGGACGTGGGCGGTCGAGGCGGAACCAGCTTCGCGGCGATCGAGGCGGTCCGCGCCGAGCGGATCGGCGATCGGCGGGGCATCGCGCTGGGGGCCGCGTTCCGGGATTGGGGCATCCCGACGATGGCCAGCATCGCGGCGGCGGGGCGCGCCGGGCTCCCGGTGATCGCCACGGGCGGCGTTCGTGGCGGCCTGGACGCAGCGCGCGCAGTGGCGATGGGCGCGGTTGCCGTCGGCGTGGCGCGGCCGCTGCTGAAGGCCGCGCTGGACGGCGGCGACGCGGCACTCGACGCATGGATCGAGGCATTCCGCACCGAGCTGGTCGCGGCGATGTACCTGACCGGGTCGAGCGACCTCACGGCGCTGGCGAAGGCACCCAGGATCGTCAGCGGAGAGACCGCGGAATGGATCAGGCAACTACGAGAGGTGGACGACCATGGCTGACGCGCACGATTCGAACGATGGACCGATCTCGACGCTGGTGGAGTGGCAGGCACCCCGCCTGACGCCCGAAGAGGCAGAGTCGGTCGCGACCCGGACGATCCGCATGATCGGCCGGCTGCCCGGCTTCGTGGAAGGCCGCTTCTTCGGGGACTTCGAGAGCGGCACGCACTACTACCTGCTCACCTGGCAGGACCGCGCGGCGCTCGACGCCTATGCCGCGAGCGAGCAGATGCTGGGCGTCCGGGAGATCGCCGCGCCCTTCGTGGAGGGACGGCCGAGCCGGAAGATCCTGCGCGACTACACCGACCGCACGACGGAAACGCCCGACACTTCCATCTGACAGGGAGGCGTCTGCGACGCGTGGCGCCCCCCGGCCGCGCTACGCCTCCAATTTGGTCTGGAAGCAGGCGAACGTCTGGCCGATGAGCTTGTCCGCGGTGCCTTCGATGAGGCGCGCGCCGACGGACGCGAGCATCCCGGAGATCGTGACGTCCGCCTGCCAGTCCATGACCGTGCCGCCGTCGGGATCCTCCCGCAGCTCGATCGTGCCGACGCCGTCGACCGCGCTCCCCGGTGCCTGGCCGCGCCCTTTGACCACCGCCCGCTCCGGCGCCGTCTGCTCGGCGAGCTCGAGGTTCACCGTGAAGCGGGCACTGATGTAGCCCACGCCAACCTTGGCGATCGCCTTGAAGTGGGTCGCGTCGATGACCTCGACGGATTCCACGCCCGGACCGCACGCCGCGACCTTCTGGGGGTCGATGACGAAGGCCCAGACCTCGTCGCGCGGGGCCCGGATCCGAGCGGTGCCGGCAAAATGCATTCCGTCCTCCGTTACAGCGCCTGTGGTTCGGCCGGCGGCGTGCGAGGGCCGTCGGCTTGACTCGCCGCCCGGAGCCCCCACTGGATCGCCCGCACGATGTTGTCGTAGCCCGTGCAGCGGCAGAGGTTCCCCGAGATCGCGCGGCGAACCGCGTGGTCGTCGACGGCCGCCGGCTCCTCGAGAAGGGGCATGGCTGCCAGGATCATGCCGGGGGTGCAGAACCCGCACTGGAGTCCGTGCTCCTCGTAAAAGCCCTGCTGGAGCGGGTGCAGCCGTTCCCCGTCCGCCACGCCTTCGATGGTCATGACGTCCAGATCGTCGGCCTGGACCGCGAACATCGTGCACGACTTCACCGGCCTTCCGTCGACCAGCACGGTGCACGCACCGCAACTGGTCGTGTCGCAGCCGATGTGCGTGCCGGTCAGCCCGAAGACGTCGCGCAGCAGGTGGACCAGCAGGAGACGCGGCTCGACCACGGCCTCGCGCGGGGAGCCATTGACGCGGACCGTGATCGGCAGCTCATGCATGCGGGCCACCTCGCGCGCGGGCCAGGGCCGCCGTGACCGCGCGCTTGACCGCCACGCCGGCGAGCTGCCGTTTGACCGTCACGCTGCCGCGCAGGTCCGTCCACGGCTCGCATCCGGCCGCAGCCAGGCGGGCGGCCGCCTCAAGCGTGCCGGGATCCCCGGTGCTGCCGTTGAGCGCGTCCTCGGCCGCCGCCATCCGCGAGGGGACGGGCCCGGCGTTGGTCAGGCTGATGGCGGCGTCCCGGATCCGGCCGTCCGCGAGGCGAAGGTTGACGGCCGCGCCGGCGATCGCGAAGTCGCCGACCTGGCGCTCGAACTTGACGTAGGCGGCCCCGCTGCCGGCCGCAGGGGCGGGGATCCGGATCTCGACGACGACCTCGTCGGGCTGGAGCGCGGTCTCGAACAGGTCCAGGAAGAACGCCGCGCACGGGATCGTGCGCATCCCCTCGCGCCCCTGGACCAGCAGCTCGGCGCCGAGCGCCAGCATCGCGGCCGGGTGATCGTTGGCCGGATCTCCGTGGGCCAGGTTGCCGCCGATCGTGCCCATGTTGCGGACGAGCGGATCGGCGATGACGGCGCTCACCTCCGCCAGGATGGGATACCGACGCAGGACCACCGCCGACCGCTCGACCTCGCTCTCGCGGGTGAGCGCGCCGATCCGCAGCACGCCATCGTCCTCGATGACGTAGCGCGCGCCGGGGATCCGGTTCAGGTCCACGAGGTGCGGCGGCTGGGCGAGCCGGAACTTCATCAGGGGGATGAGGCTGCATCCCCCTGCCAGCAGCTTGGCGCCTTCGAGGTCGACCAGGAGTTGCGTGGCGTCCGCGAAGCTGGTCGCGACGTGGTACTCGAAGCTCGGGGGATACATCGCTAGACCGCCACCCGCTCGGCGACGGGCCTCGCCGCCGCGTCCGCCAGCAGGGTGAGGACCCGGTCGACCGTGACCGGATAGGTGGCCAGGCGAGCTCCCAGGGGTCGGAGCGCGTCGTTCACGGCGCCGACCACGGCCGCCGCGACCGGGATCACGCCCGACTCGCCGACGCCCTTGACCTGGAGGGGATTGCTGGCCGTCGCCGACTCGCGGTGCAGCAACGTCACCCGCGGGATGTCGGTCGAGCGGGGCAGCCCGTAGTCCATGAACGTGCCGGAGCGAAGCTGGCCGTCCTCGTCGTAGACGAGCTCCTCCAGGAGCGCGCCGCCCAGACCCTGGACCAGGCCGCCCATCAGCTGGCCCTCGACGATGAGTGGATTGATCAGCCGTCCGGAGTCGTGCACGACGACGTAGTGCTCGATGCGGACCTCGCCGGTCTCCGTGTCGACCTCGACGATGCACGCGTGGGCGCCCGTCGAGAACGGGATCGAGGGCAGCTCGTAGCCGCTGTGGACCTCGAGGCCCGGTCCGGCCGCGCCGAGCCTGCCGGTTCCCGGGCCGATCCGGGTCGCAAGCTGTCCGAGGGTGAGGCCGGCACCGGGCGAGCCGGCGACCTCGATGCGCCCGTCCACGACATCGAGGTCCAGCGGCGAGACCTCGAGCGCGTCTGCCGCGGCGGCGAGCACCTTCTCCTTGAGCTGAGCCGACGCGACGGCGACCGCGTTCCCGACGACGATCGCGGTGCGGCTGTCGAACGTGCCCGTTCCGAAGGGCAGCGCGGCCGTGTCGCCCTGGATGACGCGCACGTCCTGAACGCGCGCGCCCAGCGACGCGGCGCAGATCTGCGCGAGCGTCGTCTCGTGCCCCTGGCCCTGGGAGGGTGCCGCGACCGTGACGACGACGCGGCCGCTCGGATGGACGCGGACGTGGGCGCTCTCGTACGGACCGATGCCGCTCCCCTCGATGTACGAGGCGAACCCCAGCCCGAGGTACCGGCCGGCGAGCCGCAGCTCGTCCTGCCGCGCCCGGAAGCCGCTCCAGCCGATCGCTTCGACGGCGTCCTCCAGGCATCCCAGGCTGTCACCGTCGAGGACCAGCGGCTTGCCGTCCCGGTACGGGATCCCCACGTCGTAGGGCAGGTCGGCGGGGCCGACGATGTTGCGGCGCCGGAGCTCGACGCCGTCCAGGCCGAGCGCCTCTGCCGCGACGTCGAGGGCGCCCTCGAGCGCGAACACCGCCTCGGGCCGGCCGGCTCCGCGGTGGGCTGCGTTGGGCACCTTGTTCGTCAGCACCGTCAGCGATTCGATCCGCAGGGCGGGGATGCGGTACGGCCCCGGAAGGTGTGCGGCCGTGTTGTACGGACAGACCAGGCCTTCGATGTTGCTGCACCCGGCGTCCACGACGAACCGATCCCGGAGGCCAAGCAGGGTCCCGTCGGCCCGCAGGGCAAGCTCGATGTCGTGTCGCTGATCGCGCGAGTGCACCGCGCTCACGAAGTTCTCGCGGCGGGTGTCCGTCCAGCGGACGGCGCGGCCCAGCGCGAGCGCCAGCACGGGCACCAGCAGCTCCTCGGGATAGACCATCGACTTCACGCCGAAGCCGCCGCCGACGTCGGGTGCGACGACACGGATCGCGTCGCCTGGAATGCCGAGCAGCTCCTCGAGCGCCCTGTGCAGGTAGTGCGGCTGCTGGGTCGACGACCACACCGTCAGCCCGCCGGAGCGCCGGTCGGGCTCGGCCACGACGCCGCGGTTCTCGATCGGCGTCAGCGTCGAGCGCGGGATCGTGAGCCGCGCTGTCACGACCCGGTCCGCTGCGCGGAAGGCAGCATCCACGTCGCCCTTCTCGACGACGAATCGCGCCGCGACGTTGTCGGGCCAGTCCTCGTTGACCAGCGGCGCGCCGGGCTCGAGCGCTGCGTCGATGTCCGAAACGACGGTCAACGGCTCGTAGTCGACCTCGATCTCGGCGAGCGCATCCTCTGCGACGTAGCGGTCCGTGGCGACCACGGCCGCGATCGCCTCGCCGGCGTGGCGCACCCGATCGCGCGCCAGGACGTGCATCAGCTCCGGCTGGAGGAAGGGCGCGACCCGCTCGACCAGGCCGAGCGCCGGCGGAGCCCAGACGGGGCTGGGGATGGGACCGTTGCGCGCCCCCAGGTCTGCTGCCGTGAATACGTTGACGACACCCGGCATCTGGCGCGCCCGCTCGGCCGCGATCGAGTTGATCCGCGCGTGGGCGAACGGGCTGCGGAGCACGGCCAGGTGCAGCTCCCCCGCGACGTGGATGTCGTCGACGTACGCGCCGCCGCCCATGACCAGGCGGCGATCCTCGACGCGCTTGAGGCGCTGCCCGATGATGCCGGCGGGCGCCGTCATACGCCGAGGTAGGACGCAACGACGCGTGGATCAACGGCGCATTCCGCCGACGGGCCGTCCAGCACGATCCGGCCGCGTTCGAGCACGTAGGCGTGCTCCGAGACCTCGAAGGCCAGTTGCGCGTTCTGCTCCACGAGGAGGATCCCCAGCCCGTCCTCACGCAGTCGCGTCAGGTGGTCGAACAGCCGTTCCACGAACAGCGGCGCGAGGCCCATCGAGGGCTCGTCGAGCAGGAGGACGGTCGGCTCGCTCATCAGGGCGCGGCCAACGGCGAGCATCTGCTGCTCGCCACCGGACAGCGTGCCCGCGGCCTGTCCGGCCCGCTCCACCAGGAGGGGGAACAGCGCATACACGCGCTCGAGCGATCGCTTCGTCGTAGCACGGTCCACGGTGTAGGCACCCATCGCCAGGTTCTCCGCGATCGTGAGGCCCGGGAGCATGCCGCGGCCCTCGGGCACCTGGGCGATGCCGGCCTTGACGATGGCCGAGGGCGCCCGGTTCGAGATCTCTCGGCCGTCGATGGCGATGCTGCCCTTCCACGTGCGCAGGAGGCCGGAGATCGCGGAGAGCAGGGTGGTCTTGCCCGCCCCGTTGGGCCCGACGAGCGCCACGATCTGGCCGCTTCGCACGGTCAGGTTGACGCCGGTGAGCGCCTCGAGCGGGGCGTGGTAGCCCGTGGTCAGCTCCTGAACTCGCAGCTCCGTCATGGCTTCGCGCCTCGTGTCCCGAGGTACGACGCGACCACGGCCGGATCGGCGCGGACCTCCGCCGGCCGGCCCGAGGCGATGACGCGCCCGAAGTTCAGCACGGTGACGGTGTCGCACAGGTCCATCACGAACGGCATGTGGTGCTCGATGAGCACCACGGTCGTGTTCAGGTCGCGCAGTCGCCGGATGTCGCCACGCAGACGCTCGATCTCCGTGCTGTTGAGGCCCGCGGTGGGCTCGTCGAGCAGGATCAGCGCGGGCTTGGTGGCGGCGGCCCGAGCGAAGTCGAGCAGCCGCTGCTGGCCATACGCCAGCGAGTCGGCGAGGCTGGCCGCATGCGTGTCGAGGCCGACGGCTCGGAGGTGGTCCATCGCGGTCCGCCGCGTCTCAGCCGAGAGGCGCTCGTTGCGGCCGGGGATGAAGGCGTCGATAAGGGAGTGGGGGTCCGTGCGGTGGAGCCCGACGCGGACGTTGTCGATGAGGTCCAGCTCGCCGAAGACACTCGCGCTCTGGAACGTGCGCGCGAGGCCGGCCTGGACCCTCCGGTGGGACGGCAGCCGGTGGATCGCGCGTCCGTCGAGGAGGATCTCGCCTCGCGCCAGCCGCACGAAGCCGGAGATGGCATTCAGCAGCGTGGTCTTGCCGGACCCGTTGGGGCCGATGACCGCGCGAATCTCGCCGCGCGGCACGGTCAGCGAGACGTCGTCGAGCGCCTGAAGGCCCCCGAATCGGACGCTCACATTACGCAGCTCGAGCAGGTGCTCGGTCACGTCAGCGCCTCCGGCCGACGAGCGCGGCGAGCCGCGGCCGGACGAGCGGCACGATCGAGGCGAGGCCTCGCGGCGCGACCACCAGCATGGCCATGATCAGCACGCCGTAGTAGAAGACCCAGGCATTGCCGACGTCCTGGATCTGCGCCGTGACGACCACGAGCACGGCGACCGAGAGGACGGTCCCGGCGTTGGAGCCGATGCCCCCGACCACCACCATCAGCGTCAACAGGAGCGCGAGGCTGAGGCTGAACGACTCTGGGCCCAGAAACCGGACGAGGTGGGCGAAGAGGCTCCCGGACGCGCCGAGATAGGCGCCGCCGAGGGCCATGGCCGCGATGCGATAGCGCTTCACGTCGATCCCGCTCATCAGCGCGGCGGGCTCGTTCAGGCGCAGCGCGATCATCGCCCGTCCGGTCCTCGAGACCCGCAGGCGCTGGGCCAGGTACAGGGCCAGCGCCGCGATCGGCACGACCAGCATGTAGAAGGCCGAATCGCTCTCGGCGACCCAGCCGAAGAGCTCCGCCGGTGGCACCCCGAAGAGACCGGTCGGCCCGCCGGTGAGGCCACTCTCGTTGACGATGATCAGGCGCACGGAGCCGGCGAGCGCGAGGGTGACCAGCAGGAAGTAGTTGGTCTGGATGCGGGTCCCGAGGATCCCCACGACCGCGCTCACGAGGGCACCCAGGACGCACGCGCCGACGAACGCGGCGGCGAAGGGCCACTCCAGCCGCATCATCAGGAGCGCCGACGCATAGGCGCCGATCGCCATCGTCGCGGCATGGGCGATCGAGATGAGCCCGGCGTAGCCAAGGATGATGTTCACGCCCAGCGCGGCGATGGCCTGGACGAGCACGAGGTTGGCGAGGCGCGTCTGGTACTGCGCCGGGAAGAGCGGCAGCAGGCTCCACAGCACGACGATCAGGAGCGTGTAGCGAGCGATCGACGCGAGGCCCTGCACCCGGAAGCTCGAGTCGTAGGCGTCGGCCAGTCGCCTGACCTTGGGCGCGATACGGAGGTTGGCCGGCACCCTAGATCCGCCGCGCCCGGAACTCTTCGCTGAAAAAGCCGCTCGGCCGCACCAGCATGACCAGGATGAACGCGGCGTAGACGACCAGGTCCCGGTAGCGCGGGTCGACCACGAACACCGCGAACGACTGCACGATCCCGATGAGCAGGCCGCCGATCACGGCGCCCGGCATGCTCCCCAGCCCGCCGAGCAGCGCGGCGATGAAGCCGGGGACGCCGAGGGAGGCACCCATCGAGGGCGTCAGCAGGCCGATGGGTGCGATGAGGATGCCGGCGAGGGCACCGACGGCGCCGCCGAGGAAGAAGGCGAGGCTGAAGATCCGGTCGACGGGGATCCCGAGCAGGCCGGCGACGCGCCGGTTGTGGGCGGCCGCCCGCATGGCGGTGCCGATCTTGGTGCGCGTGAAGAACAGGTAGAGCGCGCCTGCGAGCGCCAGCGAGATGACCAGCATGGCGGCGAGCTGCGGCACCACGCGGAGACCGAAGACCTGGACCGCGGTATCGCCGAAGACGCTCGGCAGGACGCGCGGTCGCGGCCCCCAGATCTGCTGGATGGCGCTCTGGATGGCGAAGGCCAGCCCGATCGTGGCGATGAACGTGTACGCCTCGCCATGACGGTAGAGCGGCCGCAGCGCGATCCGTTCGACCACGACCGCGAGGACGCCGACGACGATGCACGCCAGCGGCACGACCGCCCAGAACGGCAGGTGCCAGGTCACGGCCAGCGTGAAGGCCACGTACGCGCCGAGCGCGCCGAAGTCGCCCTGCGCGAAGTTGAAGACCCGCGTCGTCCGGTACATCACGCCGAAGCCGATCGCGACGAGCGCGTAGATGCCGCCGGCGGAGGCCCCGGACAGCAGGCTCTGGAAGAAGGCGGCCGGCTCCATGGTGAGAGGCTAGACCGCTCCGTTGACGGCAGCCGGCTCGGCGGGTCCCGCGGCCGCGGCCTCCTGTGCCTGGCCGTCCGCGGCGGTGCCGGCGGGGCGCTCGAACAGGACGCCGGGATTGAGGATGCCGGCAGGGTCGAGCGCGCGCTTGATCGCGCGCATCGCGGCGAGGTCGGCCGGCGAGCGGTCGATCGGCAGCCAGCGGGTCTTCGCCCGTCCGATCCCGTGCTCCGCGCTGATGCTGCCCCCCATCTCGACGGCCAGCCGCAGCACCGCGTCGTCCACGGTGACATCGTCGGGCGGCAGCCCAAGGACGTTGACGTGGAAGTTGCCGTCGCCCGCGTGCCCCCAGATCACCGTCTGGGCCGATGGAGCGACCGAGGCGATCAGGGCACGGACACGGCCCTCGAAGGCAGCGAGCCGGCCGAGCGGAACGGCCACGTCGATCTTGTGCGGGATGCCCAGGCTCGCGACGGCCTCCGCATGTCCGTCACGGAGCTGCCAGAGGCGGCTCTGTCCGTCCGAGTCCTCCGAGACGGCCACGTCGAGGACATCGTCGCGACCGTCAAGGACCGCCTCGAGGTCCACCATCGGATCGGTGTTGGAGCTGATCTCGATGAAGAGGTAGGCGGGGTGGCGGACGGCAAACGGCGGCCGCTCCCGCGAGTGATTGAGGACGATCTCCAGGCCGTCGCCGTAGAACAGCTCGGCGGCGTCCAGCGGCGCGCCGCGGCGTCGCAGCGCGGCGACGATCTCGAGCGCCTGGTCGGTGCGCTCGACGGCGATGACGGCGACCACCTTCCGGCTCGCGGTCGGCACGAGCCGCAGCCGCGCCTGCGTGATGACGCCGAGCGTCCCTTCGCTGCCGGCAAGCAGCGAGGCCAGGTCGTAGCCGGTGTTGTCCTTCCGCACCCCGGTCATGCGACGAACCACCGAGCCGTCCGCCAGGACGGCTTCCAGGCCAAGGACCTGGCCGCGCATGGTGCCGTAGCGCAGCACCCGTGACCCGCCTGCGTTCGTGGCGATCATGCCGCCGATCGTGGCGGCGTCACGGGCCGCGAAATCGACCCCGAAGTCGAGCGACGCCTTGGCGGCGGCCCGGTGGAGCTCGGCCAGCGTGACGCCGGCATCGGCGATCGCCTCGCCGGCCTCAGCGTCGATCACCGGAGGCCGCGACAGGCGCTGGAGCGACAGGACCACCTCGCCCGAGCGCGGGACGGCGCCCCCGACGAGCCCGGTGTTGCCCCCCTGGGGCACGATGCCGACTCCCGCGCGGTTGCACGCCGATACGACGGCCACCACCTCATCGGTGCTGCCCGGCCGGACGACCGCCAGCGCCACGCCGTGGAACCGCCTGGTCCAGTCCAGCTCGAAGCCCGCCTTCAGGTCCGGAGCGACCAGCAGGTGCGCAGCTCCCACGGCGGCGCGGAGGTCGTCCAGGAGCCGGTCCTGGTCGCCCTGATCGCCGGTCCCCCCAGCGGTCACCGGGAGCGGCTCTCCTGTTGGATGATCAGCTCCGCCGTCTGTGCGATGTGGCGGCGCATCGCCTCTGCGGCGCCCTCGGCGTCCCCGGCCTCGATGAAGTCGAGGACGACCTGGTGCTCGTCGACGATCTCGTCCAGCGTCCGGCTCAGGCCAGCGGTCGTCACGCCGCGCACCAGCACCATGTCGCGCAGCGAATCGACGTAGTCGGCCAGCCGGCGATTGCCGGCCTGGACGAGCAGCGTGTGGTGGAAGGAGCGATCGAACACCCAGAGGCGGGCGGCGTCATCGGCGGCGGACGCGCGCTTCATGCCTGCGACGGCGGCTCGCAGCTTGCGGCGCGCGTCAGGCGTGATCCGCTCGATCGCCCGCCGGGTCGCGGTGACCTCCAGGATGAGTCGCAGCTCGAAGATCTCCTCCAGGTCGTGCACCGACGTCTGGAGCACGCGGACGCCGCGGTTGCGCTCGAAGCGGACCATCCCGCGCCCGGCAAGCTCGATGAGCGCCTCGCGCACGGGCGTGCGGGAGACGCCGAACGACGAGGCCAGCTCGGCGACGCTGTGCAGGCTGCCGGGTACGATCTCACCCGAGACGATCGCGGTGCGCAGCACCTCCAGCACCTCCGAGGCGCGGCTCGGGCGTGCGGCCAGGGTGGTGACCTTGCGCGCGGCCGGGTGTGCTGCTAGGTCCTGCGACGGCACTGTGGGACTCCCGCTTGACAGGTTCTGCCGGAGCGTAGCATGCTACATGTCACCTGCGAAGTAGCATATAGCATGCTACATGCGACCGCAAGGCGGACGCTGCGCCGGGCCGACAGTCCTGAGCCGGCTGACGGCCATCTAGCTTGAGGAGAAGACACGTGGGAACGGGATCATCACCTCGCTGGTTGCGGGCCGGCATCGCCTCGGTGGCGATCGTCGTGGCCGGATGCACCAGCACGCCCGGGGCGCCATCGATCGCGCCGGTTACCGCTGGTTCGTCCAACCAGCCGGCGGCCACGGGCACGGCCGTCGCGGCGACGGGCACCCCTGCGGCCGCAGGGGTCATCAAGATCGGCGTGCCGAACACGTTCACGGGACCGCAGGCCGAATACGGCGAGTTCACCATGAACGGCGTGATGCTGGCGCTCGACGAGAAGGGTGACTCGGTCGCCGGCAGCAAGTTCGAGTTCATCAAGTCCGAGGACCAGTGCACGCCCGAGGGCGGCGCGAACGCCGCCAACAAGCTGATCGGCCAGGTCGTGGCGGCGATCGGCCCCACGTGCAGCGGCGCGGTTTCCACCGCGGGACCGATCCTCGCGCAGGCGAAGATCCCCTACCTGACCGAGGCCTACCTCCCGGCGCTGACCGAGGAGCAGGGCACGGACTACATCTTCCGCAACATCCCCAGTGACCGCGTGCTGATGGGCGCCCTCGCCGAGGAGGTCAAGAAGCACGGCCACACCAAGATCGCCCTGGCCAACGACACGACCACGTTCTCTGCCGGCGAGTCCGCGATCTTCGCGGAGTCCTGGAAGGGCCTGGGCATGCCGGACCCCGTCGCGGCCGTCACCTGGGACTACGGCGCATCGGACTGGGCGGGGCAGATCGAGAAGATCCGCCAGACCGGAGCCGAGGCCATCGTCATCCTCGCGTATGAGGCGGACGCCGCCGGCTTCGTCAAGCAGACCCGGCAGCTGGCGCTCGACGTCCCGTTCTTCGGCGGCTACGCCTTCGGCCAGACGTCGTTCGCGGAGCTGGTCGGCAGCGCGGCTGACGGAAGCCTGTTCGTGACAAACTTCCTACGGACCGCTCCGGAAGTGAAGGGCTACGCGGACAAGTACCAGACCAAGTACGGCATCCCGGCAAGCACGACGGACTCGAGCCCGTACGCGTCCATGCTGGTCCTCATCGATGCCTTCACCAGGGCCGGACCGACGGCGTCCGGGGAGCAGCTCCGTGACGCGATCCGGGCTACCAACATCACCACGCCGGTCTGGCCGGCAGCCTTCAACGCCAAGGGCGACCTGAAGGTGGCAACCATCTGGATCGGCGAGATGCAGGGTGGCCAGCCCGTCGAGGTGGAACGCAAGACCTACGACGCGCCCTAGGTTCGGCGACCGGGGCCAGGGAATCGTCGGGCAGGGCACAGCGTCCTGCCCGATCTCCCTTCCGGAAGAACCTGACCCGGCTGCCGCCGCCCTCCGACGCGCAACGCGTCCGGCGGCACGCTCAACTCGATCTGTAGCGGTAGGTGCGACCTAATATGGCTGGCGTGACGGTGGGCGTCTGGTTCCAGGCGAATCGGCCGGTCCGTGAAATCGTGGACTGGGCCCGGCTGGCGGAATCGGTCGGCGTCGACTTCGTCGGCGTCACCGACGGGCAGATGATCTGGCGAGAGGCATACGTGGCCCTGGCTGCGGTCGCCGTCGCGACGAGTCGCGTGCGCCTCGGGCCCTGGGTCACCAACCCGTTGACGCGCCATCCCACCGTCACGGCGAGCGCCATCTGCACGCTGGACGAGCTGTCGGACGGACGCGCGTTCCTGGCCATCGCCACGGGCGGCGACTCCGTCTTCACCATCGACAACCGGCCGATCGACAAGCGCCCCGTCACGCTCGCGGAGCTCGGCGAGGCCATCGGCATGATCCGATCGCTCGCGAGCGGCGAGGAGATCGTGGTCAAGGACCGGCGCTGGCATCTGGCCACGGCCCGTCCCGAGAGCCCCCCTCCGATCTACTCGGCAGCCGCGGGCGGGGCGGCGCTTGCGGCAGGCGGGTCCTTCGCCGACGGCGTGATCGACTCCGGCTGGCTGGTCCCGGAGATGCTCAGCGCAGCCGTCGCGGAGATCGAGTCGGGCGCGACCAGGGCGGGACGCGATCCCTCAGGGGTGGCCAAAATCTTCAACTCCGGGCTGGCCCTCAGCGCCGATGGAGCGGCCGCGCGGAACCTGGTCAAGACCTACGTCGCGAACGGCCTGACGCTCAAGCGCAGCACGGGCGTGCCGGGCTGGTCCGAGGAGCAGCGCGTCGATCTCGCGGCCAGGTACGACATGTACCAGCACTTCTCCCCGACACAGCCCGCCGCCGCCTTCGTCCCGGACGAGCTGGTGGCCCGGAAGGCCATCGCAGGGACGCCGGAGGAGGCCGTGGACCTTCTGAAGATGGTCATCGCTGCCGGCTACACGCAGATCGCCCTGACGCCCTTCGGGGACGTGGCGGAAACCGTGCGATTGTTCGGTGAGCAGGTCCTGCCGAGGCTCTAGACGCCGCGATCGAGCGGACCGGGACACGGAAAACGGGAAAGGACGGCCGATCCACTTGGACTCGATGAACAACCACATGGCGGAGCTCTCGTGGGACGAGGTCGAGCGCCGTCTCCAGACGACGGACACCGCGTACGTCCCGCTCGGCTCGGTCGAGCCACACGGACGCCACGCGCCGCTCGGGCTGGACGCCTTCGTCGCGGAGGAGATCGCCGACCGCGTCGCCGCGATCGCCGGTGGCCTCGTCTTCCCACCGCTCCACCTCGGAACCCTGAGCCTGATCCAGGACTTCCGCGCCCTGCCGGGCGGCGTGTCGATCGACACGGACGTCCTGCTGGCGCTCTACACGAACATCGGCGTCCGCCTGGGCGAGGCCGGCTTCAAGCGGATCCTGTTCGTCAACGGCCACGGGCCGAATGCGCCGTTGCTGGCCGTGGCCGCCTACCAGATCCGGGACCGCGTGGGTGCGGAGGTGGGTGTCCTCGAATGGTGGGCCAGCGCCGGGGACGTCATCGCGGAGATCAAGGGCTTCAACTACGCCAACCACGCCGATCGCATCGAGACCTCGCTGCTGCTGGCCACGCCGCACGGTCCCCTCGTCGACCTTTCCAAGGCGGTCACGAACTCGCCCACGGTCGAGGACGTGGACCCGGACGAGAAGCAGATCTACCTCAAGAAGATTCCGTACACCCACAACTTCGACGAGCGCTGGGTCGGGACGTCCGGAAACATGGGCGATCCGACGCTCGCGACGCGCGAGGACGGCGAGCGCGTCATCGAGGCCACGGTCCAGATGGGCGTGAAGCTGCTCGGCGTGCTGGGCCGCAACCTGGAGCGTCGCACCACGGCCGACCGCGTCCAGCCGTGACCGTCGGCCGCCCCGCGCGGACCCTGCCCGCCGACATCGAGACCCACCCTCAACGGGAGATCTGACACGTGGATGCCGAGCTGCTCCTCACCGGAGGAATCGTCCTGCCGAGCGCCAGCGCACCGCCGATCCGCGACGGCGCCGTGGCGATCGCGGACGGCCGGATCGTCGACATGGGTCCCAGCGGGGACGTGGCCGCTCGGGTCAACGCACGGCGCGTGCTGGATTGCTCCGGTCAGGTGGTCATGCCCGGCCTGATCGACTGCCACATCCATACCTGCCAGCAGATGGGGCGCGGCCTCGCCGACGACGTGGACGTCCTGACGTGGCTGACCCGGATCGTGGCCCTCGAGTCGTTGATGACCGAGGACGATGTCAACGCCAGCGTTCGTGGCGCGACCCTGGAGATGATCAAAGGCGGCACGACCGGCTTCATCGAGGCGGCCGGCAACCCGCTCTACTACGACGCCATGGGCGACGCGATCGTGGAATCGGGCCTCAGGGCGGTCATGACCCGCTCGACCATGGAGCTCAAGGAGCCCGACTGGAAGGCTCCCGACCCCTTCGTCATGGACGCCGAGACCAACCTCCGGGCGACCACGGACCTGATCGAGCGGTGGAACGGACGCGAGGGCGGCCGGATCTCGGCATGGGCGGGCTGGCGGCAGCAGTGGAACCTCTCGGACGAGCTGCTGGTGGCGATCCTGCGTGTCGCGCGCGAGAACGGCGTGGGTCTCCACGGCCACCTGTCGACTCGCCGTTTCGGCCAGCTGGAGCACCTGGACCGGCTCGGCGTGCTCGGGCCGGATCTCGTCTTCGCGCACGCCATCAAGTTCACGGCGCGTGACCGGGCGCTGCTGAAGAACTACGGCGTCAGCGTCGTGCACAACGTGGGCACGAGCATGCACTGCGGCTACGGAAGCTCGGTCCTCGGATGCTTCCCCGAGATGGTCGCCGAGGGGATCAACGTCACCCTCGGGTGCGACGGGGCAGCGGCGTGCAACACGCTCGACATGGTCCAGCAGATGCGCCTCGTGGCGACGCTCCACAAGGAGGTGCGCTCGGACCCGTCCCTCATCAGCCCGCAGGAGGCGTTCCAGATGGCGACGCGCAACGGCGCCAGGGCGGCGCACTGGGACGACGTCGGCGAGCTGAAGACGGGCAACCAGGCCGACATCATCACGGTCGACTTCCGACAGCCGCACATGCAGCCCGCGCCAAGGGCGCTCAACAACGTCGTCTACTGCGCGAGCGGGCAGGACGTGCTGACCACGATCGTCGCCGGACGGGTGCTCATGGAGAACCGCAAGGTCCTGGCGTTCGACGAGGGGTCCGTGCTCGCAGAGCTCGAGACGCGGAGCGAGGCGCTGACGGGACGCATCGCGGACCGCTTCCCCGGGCTCGTTCCCACGGCCGCGGCGTGAGCGGCCGCGCGGGGAGCGGCGGCGCGGCGAGTGGCAGCGCCGGCGGCCGCGGCGCGGGTCGTGGCAGCGCCGGTCGTGGCATCCGCATGACGCGTGTGGGGTCGGCATCGTGAGGATCCCGACTCTCGAGGGCGTCATCCCCGCGATCGTGACGCCGTTCGGCCCGGACCTCGAGGTCGACGAGGACTCGCTGCGCGTCCTGATCCGCTCCGTGCTCCAGCCCGAAGGGATCACCGGCCTCGTGGTCAACGGCATCGCGGGCGAGGTCGACGCGCTCACCCGCGCCGAGCGCGAACGAATCGTCGCGATCGCGGTCGAGGAGGTCCCCGCCGGCCTGCCGGTCATCGCCGGCGTGGAGGCTCCGACCGCGCATGACGCGAGGTCCCAGGTCGAGGCCGCCGCCGAGGCGGGCGCGGCCGCGGTGCTCCTCCAGGCCCCAGCGGCGTTCGCTCGCGGGATCACGGAGGCTCCCGAGGTGGCAGTCGAGTACGTCACCGAGGTCGGCCGTGCCGGCGTCCCCATCGTCCTGTTCCAGCACCAGGCGGCGACGCAACGCGCGTACCCCCTGCCGCTGCTCCTGCGGCTGCTGGAGGTCCCGAGCATCGTCGCGGTCAAGGAGACGGTCTGGGAGGTCGGCCGCTACGAGCAGACCGTCCGAGCGATCCGCCGCGAGCGCCCCGCGACCCGGGTGATGCTGGCCAACGACACGCTGCTGCTGCCGTGCATGGTGAGCGCCATGCCGGACGGCGTACTGGTCGGGTTCGCCTCCATCGCGGGTCGCGAGATCGCGCGCATGTGGGCGGCTGTGCTGGCGGACAGGCTGGACGAGGCTCGCGCCATCCACGAATCGCTGGCGCCGCTGCGGGACGCGATCTACGCATCGCCGCCGCTGGCGTACTACCCGCGCGCCAAGGCGGCGCTGAACCTGCTCGGCATCCTCCCCGGCCGCGCCGTCCGGTCGCCGCTCATCGAGGCCTCGGCGGGCGACGTCGATCGGGTTCGCGCCGCACTGATCGCGAGCGGCCTGCTCGGATCGCCGCCACCCTCCTGATCCAGGTGGCGTGCGGCGCGGCGAGCTCGCGTCGGCGCCCTGCGTCGATCCCGGACGGGCCGTCCAGCCACGGCGTGGCTCCTGTTGAAACGCCCGACGTTTCAGTCGCGAAGCGGCGGCTCGATCTCGGGGGCCCGTCGCCAAACGTTCGTGCTCGCAAACGTCCGGCGTTTGGGTCAGGCACGGAGTC
Organism: Chloroflexota bacterium; assembly: GCA_034667005.1. Lineage (GTDB taxonomy): Bacteria > Chloroflexota > Limnocylindria > Limnocylindrales > CSP1-4 > JAFMJV01. The sequence goes on along the minus strand of JAXDKU010000077.1, from coordinate 34,758 downwards.
GGGCCTCAAGTCACCAGGACGCGCAGGTCGAGGCGTTCCGTCGCGGATGGAAACGTGGGACGTTTGAGGCGCGGGCGGCTGAGGGCCCACCGCCAGCGTTGAGCCGTTCCGTCGCGGATGGAAGCGTGGGACGTTTGAGGCGCGGGCGGCTGAGGGCCCACCGCCAGCGTTGAGCCGTTCCGTCGCGGATGGAAACGTGGGACGTTTGAGGCGCGGGCGGCTGAGGGCCCACCGCCAGCGTTGAGCCGTTCCGTCGCGGATGGAAGCGTGCGGCGTTAGGCGCGCCCGTGGGTGGGGCCCACTGTCGCCGTACCGATGGGCTCAGGCGGCCTGGGCGGCCCCTGCGTGCGCGGCCGACCGGGCGTCCTGGAGCGCGCGTCGGACCCACACCCGGACCATCTGGTCGCGGTACCAGGCCGAGCCGCGCATGTCGTCCAGCATGTCCATGCGCTCCGCGTAGCCGTCCGCGATCTCGCGGAGCGTGGCGTCTCCGAGCTCCGTGCCGACGGCGATCTGTTCGAGATCGGTGAACCGCTGCGGCGTCTCGCTGGCGGCGCCCACCGCAACGCGCACGTCCTCCGCGGTGCGGCCGTCGGGGCCCAGGCGGACGACCGCGATGGCGCCGACGCACGGCCGGTCCTCGGACGAGCGCGTCACGAACTTGTGGTAGACGGCGTGCGTGCCGGGCTGGGGCACCGGCACGCGCACCGCGGTGACGATCTCGTTGGGCTCGAGAACCGTCGTGTAGAACGAGAGCGTGAAGTCCGCCATGGGGATCGAGCGCATGCCGTTCGGTCCGGCCACGTCCACCTGCGCGTCGAGCGCAAGCAGGACGGCCGGCGGATCGGACGCGTAATCGGCCTCGGCGACCACACCGCCGACCGTGGCCTGGTTCCGGACCCGGACGTTGGCCACCTTCCCGAACGTCTCCGCCAGGACGGGCAGTCGCTCGCGGACCGTTGCGTCGCGCTCCACGTCACGGTGGGTCACGAGGGCGCCGATGCGCAGCTCCCCGTCGCGAAGCTCGATCGAGTGAAGCTCGGGCTCCGGCAGCCGTCCGATGCTCACCAGCGCCGCCGGCTCGATGAGCCGCTGCCGCAGCATGATCGTCAGCGCGGTCGAGCCGGCCACGACCTTGGCGTCCTCGCCGTGCTCCACGAGCATGGCGACGGCCTCTGCGATCGAGGACGGGCGAAGAAAGGCGAGGGGTCGGGACATCGGCGGTGTTCGCTCCTCAGGCCGGGCCAGGTGCCCCGAGTCTAGCACTCGCGGGCTCTGTAGGCGACGGGCTACAACTGTATCCAATGCCGGATTCGCGGCCGTCTTTCACGGCTGCGCGACTGCGGCACCCGGGCGCCGCACGCGGCCAAGGAACGGCGCGCCGGCGAGCAGCAGCGCCGCCGTGGCCGCCAGCACCCAGAGGCTCGACGTGAACGACCCTGAGGTGTCTCGCAGCGCGCCGAGCACCGCCGGCGCGGCGGAAGAAAGGGCGTACCCGGCCCCGAGCATGAACGCGGCGTAGCCACCGGCTTCCTGCGGCCGGTCCGCGGCATCGAGGGGCAAGGTCATGACGAGCGCGAAGATCGCGCCGAGCGCCACGCCCCCGCTGATCGTCCAGATCCAGGCGAGGTCACTCGCCACGGCAAAGCCAACCACAGCCACGAGCGAAACCGCCGACGACGCCACGAAGGCCCGAACGCGCGAGACCCGATCGCCGGCGTACGTCACAAGCAGCGTTCCCGGCAGGCCCGCGACGTTCAGCGCGCCGGCCACGGCGCCGGCCTCCGCGGGTTGCCAGCCGCGCTCGACGAGCGCGGGCACCAGCCAGGTGATCAGGCCGTAGAAGAGGAGCGCCTGGAGCGCGAACATGGCCACGAGCAGCCACGCGACGGGGCGGCGCCATGGAACGCTGGGCATCCGGATCGGCCCCCGGGTGGGGCGCTCGATCGGATCGACGAGGACGAACCAGGCGACCGCGGAGACGGCCGTCGCCAGGCCGAAGACGAAGAGCGCGCCGCGCCAGCCACCGCTCGCCAGCGACAGCGGCACCGCTGCCGACACGGTCAGGGACGAGCCGATGATGATCCCGCTGACGTACAGCCCGGTCGCCATCGCCGGCCGCTGCGGCAGGCGATGCTTCACGAAGACCGGCAGAAGCACGCCGCAGACGCCGATCCCCACGCCGATCGGGATCGTGAGCAGCAGCACCGGCGCGATCCCGGGCACGAGGGCTCGGCAGAGGCTCCCGACGGCGATCGCGGCCAGGCTCAGCCCGATTGCCATGCGGTCACCGAGCCGCTCGCCGATCCCGGTCGCCACGACCGCGGACAGGCCCATCAGAAGCAGCGGCAGGGTCGTGAGGAGACCCGTGACGGAGTGGCTCACGTCCAGATCCGCCGAGATCTCTGGGGCGAGCGGGCCGACGGCGAGGAGCGCCGAGCGCAGGCCGAGGCCGGCGACGACCAGCGCCACGAGGACGGCCGCCGTCGAGTCGCTGCGCTCCGTCGCGGCGGCGCGGTCGAGCGCGGCCCTCACTCCGGAGCTTCAGCGGTCGACGTGGGGGCAGAGTCCGGCGCCGAGTCCGGCGGCGAGGTGGGCGGAGCGCTGGGCGCCGAGGGCACCTCCCCCGGAAGCCGCTGCATCGCGTCCACCGTCCGCCGCCACCTCGCCAGCTCCCGCTCGCGATTCACGAGACGGAATGACGGAGCCTCGGTGAGCTCGGCGTACGTCACGCGGTCCTCGCGTACCTCGTTGATGACCGCCTCGAACACGGCGGCATGGATGCCGTCCTCGCGCAGCTCACCCACGGCTGTCGCGCGCACGTCGATCGCGTATCCGGCGCCGTCCGCGACCAGGTAGAGCAGCCCGCGGCCGCGCGCCTCGAGGTGCTGGACGGACGTTGAGCGGGGCCAGAGCGCCAGGCGAAGCCGGCCGGGGTCCATCGCCACCACCTCACCGACGCTGAGCATGGCCACGTGGAGCTGCCCGTCCTCGGCCGCGGTGATCAGCAGCAGGAGGAGCCCTTCGCGGGACGCCAGGTCCCGGCCGTCCAGCAGGCCGGCGATCGCCGAGGGAAGCTGCGTTCCCAGCGCTTTCGTCACCCTCAGTGGCTCGCGAACAGGTCGCGGTACCGGCCGAGCGCCCGCTGGATCGCCGCCATCTCGTCGGGCGTCGGAGCCGACGGGTCGGCTGCCGGCGGAAGGGCGCCGAACTTCAGGAGGCCGGCCATGAGCAGCAGCCGTGCCTTGGTCGCGGTGAGATTCCCCCCGGCGATCCCGAACGGCGCATAGGTCCCCTCGCTGACGCCGCCGGCGTCGCCCCGGCCGACCTTGACGACCGGCAGGCCGGAGAAGGCGGCAAGTCGCAGTGCCGCCTCCGCGGACTCGTTGAGCGTGCCGAACGGCGCCGAGCCCTCCGCGACGAAGCCCGCCAGGCCGCCGCCCTGCGTCGCCCGGGCGATCGAGGCGAGGATGCCAAGCTCGCTCGTGGCGTCGACCTCGTCCGTCGGCTCCACGTACTGGCCGTGCTTGACGAGCGTCACAGCCGGGACCGCCTCGGGCAGCAGGTCCCCGGCCGCGTCGCGGACGCGCACCGAGCCGCCGCCGACGCCGGCCACCTCCGAGGGAAGCTGCGTCAGGCGCACCTCGGAGCGCCACGTGTGGCGCTGCACCGGCCGCATCGAGACGACGGCCCTGCCGATGCTGGTGATCGTGCCGAGGATCCCGCCGTGGCCGCCCGTCGCGACGTAGCCACCGGGCCGCGCGTCGCTCTTCTGGACGGCGCGGGCGGCGACGATCTGCTGGTCCATGACCACGACCGCGCCGAGCGCGTCGCGGCCAGCCTCGTCCGCCCAGGTCCGCGACACCAGGTAGGTGACCGCGTCGATGATGTTGCGGTCGCCGTCGTTGCCGACCTCGCCGTGGGGTCGCTGCGACGCGCACGCGGCGATCGGCAGCGGCGTGTCCAGGAGCAGGTTCAGCCACCAGGCCGTCTCCTCCACGTACGGGCTGCCCTCCAGCCACAGCGCGCCGTCGTACGTGCCTCCCGCCAGAGCCCGCGAGACGACGTTCGTGAGGCGCCCCAGCGCCAGGCGCGACGGCTGCCGGATGAGGTGGGGTGGGCGATACGCGAACCAGTCGCGGCCACGCTCCTCCCCTGCCCTGGTGTACCCACCGGGCGGGGCGGCGCGCACGAATTCGAAGTCGGCCAGCCGCGAGAGGTGCGAGGCGAGCCCGTCGTCGCCGGGCTGGAGCCGGTCGATCTCCTCGAAGACGCGAGACGGATCCGGGTAGAACGGCTGGCGATGGCGGCCCGGAGGGCCGAACGGGTCCGCCTCGTCCCCCTCCCACGGACGGCCGTCGGCCTGGACGGCCATGTACGGCAGCGGATAGAGGCCGTCGTCGGGGCGCAGCTCCACCTCGTAGACGGGTGTGTCTCCCGCCGCGGTCCGCTCGGGGTGGAAGCGGCCGCCGGCGTCCACGTAGCCATCGGGCGGGCCGTAGAGCTCCGCGACGTCGGACTCGAGGGGGTGGGCGGAGAACTGCTCCACGTAGACGGTGACCGGGGCGGCCAGCCGCTGCGGACGCAGGGTGTCGAAGCGCTGCGGACCGCCGGACCGGTCGGCACGCGCGGGCAGCCCCGCCCGCGCGCGAGCCTTGTCGCTCGTCACCAGCGGAGCGGAGTTGAGCACGGTGGCGTCGGGCCCGGCAAAGACGCAGATGCGCGGCCGCGCGGTGTCGGTCATGGACGGGAGTCTATTGGGGCGGAAACGAGGAACCGGCGACAGGTCGCCGCCGGTTCCATCGTCTCGGTGGTGCGAAGCTCGATCAGGGCGCGGTGACCGGTCCCATCGAGTCGTAGAAGGAGCTGTCGTAGGTGCCGTCCGCCGTCGCGCCGGCCGGCAGGACCTTGAGGGTCTGAAGGGTCACGATGGTCTTGGCGTACTCGTCGGGCGTCAAGGCCAGCAGCGTCTTGTCCGTGGCGCCCGAGCCGACGATCGGCAGGACGTTGTTGATGGCGGCCTGCTCGGCCTGCTCCGGAATGGCGCCCGGCGGCACGAAGGTCATCGTGTCGGTGACGGCCGCCTGCGGATCCTGGAAGGTCTTCATCCAGCCGCGGACGGATGCCCGCAGGAAGCACTTGACGACGTCGCCGTGCGCCGCCGCGAACTCCTCGGTGACGGCGGTGGTCTGCGACGCGAGCTTCGCGCCGTTGTCCTGCGGACTGAAGACGACGAAGTCGTCAGGGAACTTGTGGCTGGCGTGGCCCGCGATGGGCGTCGGATCGCCGTTGAGCAGCGCCGGGTGGTAGAAGACCACGCCCTCGGCGATCTGGAAGTCCGTGCCGAACTTGGGGTCGACGCCGAAGTCCTGCTCCACCGGCGTGATGTCGCTCAGCTGGAGGCCGGCGCCGAGGAGCATCGCGTCGCGCTCCGGGTACTGGCCGACCTGGATCTGCCCGACCTTCTGGCCTTTCCAGTCGGCGACCTTGGCGATGCCGGCGTCCTTGAAGGCGTACCAGAAGAAGAAAGGATCCTTGTAGTTCTGGGCGATGGCCACGATCGGAACGCCGGCGTCCCGCGCCTCGACGAGCGGCACGTAGTCGATCTGGGCCATGTCCACGACGCCCGCGGCCAGGTCCTGGGCCACGTCCACGCCCTCACCGGCGGGGGTGAAGGTCACGTCCAGCCCCTCGTCGGTGTAGTAGCCCTGCTTCGCCGCGACGAGGAAACCCGCGTGCTGCACGTTGGGAATGAACGACAGCAGGTACTTCACCTTCTGGCCGGTGCACTTCTGCGAGGCGGCCGCCGTCGCGGTGGCCGGCACCGCGGTCGGCGTCGCCGGCACAGGGCTGGGGGTCGCAGCAGCTCCGCACGCTGCGACGAGTGCCAGCACTGCCGGCAGTGCCAGTATCCGTTTCCGTTGCATCTCTGATGCCCTCCTCTACTCCGCGACCCGTCGGCGCAGTCCGCCGGCCCGGATCAGGTGCGCTGGCGGCTGGCGCTCTCCCACGGCAGCGCCACCCGTTCAAGGACCTCCACGACCACGTACCAGCAGATACCCATGGCCGCGATCACGACGAGCGCGAGCCACGCCTTGGGAGCGTCGAAGCGAGAGAGCGAATCCGCGATCACGAAGCCGAGGCCCTCGAAGCCCCGGATCGACTCGGTGACGATGGTGCCGATGAGCGCGAGCACGACCGAGCTCTTCAGCGCGGTGAAGACGAAGGGAAGCGCAGTCGGGACGCGCACCATGCGATAGACCTGGTTGCGCGACGCCTCGATCGAGTCCATCAGCTCGAGCGCGTTCGGCTCGACGTTGGAAAGCCCGCGGACGGCGTAGATGACCATGGTCGGGACGGTCATCACGGTCACGACGACGACCTTGAGGCCGATGCCCGGGTCCACCCAGAGGGCGAGGACGGGCGCGAGCGCGACGATCGGGATGGCGTTGGACGCGCTGAGGACCGGCAGCAGGCTTGGGATGCTGCGCGGCGCGAATCGCACGAGGAGGCTCGCCACGAGGAGGCCGAGGCTCATCCCCACGGCATAGCCGATCAGCGCGGCGGGCAGCGTGGCGCCGACGGCCGTGGAGATCTGCGGCCCTGCCTTGGAGAGCGCCTCCCCGATGCTCGTCGGGTAGGGCAGTGTGAAGGTCTTGATGTTGAACAGGGCATGGAACGCGCCCGCCTGCCAGACGGCCAGGATGGCCACGGCCACGACGAGCGGCGCGACGAGGACCGGCGACGTGACGAACCGCAGGACCCGAGCGCCCATCCCTCGCCCGGCACGCCCCGGCGCCGGCTGCCTCAGCGCCGGCCCGTGCTCCAGGGCGGTCATGCGCGCGCCTCCGTCCGGAAGGCGGGCTGCCAGAAGCTCATGCGGCGTTCGGCGATGGCGACGAGCTGCGTCAGCACGAGCCCAAGCGCCATGGAGAGCACCAGCGCGCCCCACAGGTTGGCCGATTGGGAGGAGCCGAGCGTCAGCGACGCGACGAGCAGGTAGCCGAGGCCGTTCCGGGCGCCGAGGAAGTCCACCAGGATCGCGCCGATCAGGCTCAGCGGTGCCGCGATCCGCAGGCCGCTGAAGATGTACGGCAGCGCGGCGTGGAGGCGCACGAAACGCAGCGTCGTCCAGCGCGACGCGTTGAGCGACTCCATCAGCTCGAGGGCCGCGGGGGACACGTTCCGGAGTCCGCGCAGCACCGCGATGGTGACCACGAAGAAGCTCACGTACGCCGTGATGTACACGCGCACCAGATCGGCGTCGCGAAGCACCGCCCGAACGATCGGCACGAGTGCGACGAGCGGAATCATCTGGCTCGCCAGCACGTACGGCACGAAGGCCGCCTCGAGCCAGCGGCTCTGGATGATCACGACGCCGAACAGCAACCCCAGGCCGAGGCCCGCGAAGAAGCCGATGATCGCGCGGGAGCCCGTCTGCCAGGCCGCTTCGATGAACGTGCCCGAGTACGTGATGTAGGCCGACACGACCTCGTGCGGGAAGGGCAGCTTGGATGCGCCCGGGTCGTGGACCAGCCGCAGGAGCGCGGCCACGGCGTACCAGATCGCGAGCACGGCGAGCAACGTGGTGCCGGCACGTGCCAGCCCCGCCGTGCGGGTCCGCGGCGCGATGACCCGGATCGGTGCCGCGGTGACGCCGGCCGTCATTCGCGCGCCGCTTCCGACTGCACCAGGAGCCGGCGCAGCTCGTTCTCGTAGCGATAGAACGCGGCCGACTCGCGCACCGCCTCGGTGCGCGGACGGGCGAGGTCGATGTCCACCGTCGTGACGATGCGGCCGGGCCGGGCGCTCATGACGACCACCCGGTCGGAGAGCAGGATGGCCTCGGGAATCGAGTGGGTGATGAACAGCACCGTGGTCCCGGGCGCGTTGCTCCAGATGCGCAGCAGCTCGCCGGCCATCCGGTCCCGCGAGATGAGGTCGAGCGCACCGAAGGGCTCGTCCATCAGCAGGAACGGCGGTGCGAACGTGAGCGCCCGAGCGATGGCCACGCGCTGCTGCATCCCGCCCGACAGCTGCCACGGGTAGTGGCGCCGGAACTCGCCAAGGCCGACCAGCTCGACGAGCTCCTCCACCCGTCGCTCGATCTGCTTCTTCGGCTGGCGCATGACCTGGAGCGGGAGCGCGACGTTCTGGTCGACCGTCCGCCAGTCGAAGAGCACGGGCGACTGGAAGACGATCCCGAACTCGCGCCTCCGCCGCGCCTCGATCGGCGCGACGCCGTTCACCGTGATTCGCCCGCCGGTGGGCTGGTCCAGCGCGGACACCAGGCGGAGCAGCGTGGACTTGCCGCAGCCCGACGGGCCGATCAGCGAGATGAACTCGCCGACGCGCACCTCGAAGGAGACGTCCTCCAGGGCGACGGTCCGCCGGTCGGTGCTGTCGAAGACCTTCGAGACGGAGTCGACCGCGATGGCGACGGGGTGGTCGGCGCGCTCGGAGACCGGCTCGTGGTGGTGGCGCCGCTCCGGGGGCGCGTTCGGGTCGAAGCCGGCCACCGGTTGGTCGGCGACGCCCTCCATCTCCCCGGTCGCCGTCACGAGCCCTGGGCCGATGCCGTGGGGCGGGACTCGGGCGTGCCTGGTGTTCCTGGTGCCGCCGTGGCTCCTGGTGCCGCCGCGGCTCCGGGCTTCGCCGCTGCCATGCTCTCCTCCGAGGCCGAGCCGGAGACCTCGAACGGGATCGTCCGGAGCCCGGCGATCGTCGGCCGGTAGGCCTCGGTGATGGGCGCGCCGCGAGCTGTGTCCTCGACGAGCTTGCGCCACTCGGTGATCGAGACGTCGGGCCGGTAGAGGCGCTCGGGCGGCGCGTCCATGACGTCCACCATCAGGCGGTCCTCGTCGTTGAACATGCCGTGGAAGACCCAGCGCACCCACAGCCGGTAGTAGATCCGGAACCGCAGGTTGGACATGCGGCCGCGGTCCATCGCGGCCAGCTGCACGTAGATGTGCTCGTCCTCGCCCGTGGGCACCCACCATTCGAAGTGCGTCCACGTCTCGTAGGCCACGCGGAGCGTGCCGGGAAGCCGCAGCGACACCTTGGTCTTGTTGCCCTTCCGGTTGCGGTACCAGCGCTTCGGGGGCCACGCGCCGAGGCCGGGGAACTCGGCCTCGTAGAACATCGCGTCCTTCATGCGCGTGATCCACGGACCGTCGCGGACGACCCGGATCTTGCTCCAGACGGGCATCTTCACCCGCTTCGTCCAGAGCGCGTTGCGGTGCAGGTACTTGGCGTGGCCGTCGTCGAAGCCATTCTCCGCGCCGAAGCGCCAGTTCCCCGGCCGCGTCGTGATGCGTCCGGCAACGACCGCGGTCGGCGAGAGCAGCTCCGCGGGCACGTCGTCCTCCAGCGGGCGCGGCGTCTCGTCGCCGAGCCAGACGAAGACGAGGCCCAGGCGCTCCTGGACCGGGTAGGTCCGCACCGCGACCTTGCCGCAGATCGGAGAGTCCGGCCCGTCCGTGATCGCCGCGACGAGGACGCCGGTCTCCAGGTCGAAGGTCCAGCCGTGGTAGCAGCACGTCCAGGTGCCCGGGAACTCCTGGGTGGCCATCGGGTGGGAGAGCGGCACGCCCCGGTGCGGGCAGCGGTCGTGGAGGGCGCGGATCTGGCCCTTCTCGCGGATCAGCATGATCTTCTCGCCGCCCACGGTGACCGCAATCGGCTTCGCGCCCACCTTCCGGGACCAGGTCACGGGGTACCAGTAGTTGCGGAAGCCCAGGACGGCAGCCTCGTACTTTGGCCACGTCGCCCAGTCGCGCCGGCCGACGGAGCCGATGCCTCCGGGTCGCGCACCAGGCGCGGTCCGCTGCGCCCGCGGCGCCGCCTCGGTCCCCGGGGCCGCCTCGGTGCCCAGGGCCGCCTCGGTGCCCGGGGCCGCCTCGGTGCCCACGGTCGCTGCCGCCGCCGGCGTCTCTTCGTTCGTCGCGACCAATGCCCGCTCCTCGGCCGTGCCCGGCCGGCTCAGTGGAGCCCGACCTCGGTCCGCGTCCGGGAACAGGTGTCCACCACCACCCGGATCAGGACCTCGGCGAGCCCCGCGATGCTGTCGGCGTCCGCGACGCCCATGGAGAAGCCGTCGTAGATGGTGCCCGTCTGCGGCGGCGGCAACCCGATGCGCGCCGTGGGCACCCCGGATGCCCGCAGCAGCGCGGCGTCGGAGGCGCCACTCGTGTTGCGTGCGGGTGCGTGGTCCTTGCGCTCGCGCCACTCCCACGCGTCGATCAGCGAGCGGACGACCCAGCTTCGGGGGTCCGTCCGCGTGCCGGGCATGGCCGCGAGCCCGACCATCTCCACGTCCAGGTCGGGATCGTGAGCCTGGACGCGATCCAGGTACGTGCGCAGCTCGCCGGCAACCTCGGTCGGCGTCAGGTGCGGCGGCACGCGCATGTCCACGTCCACCTCGCAGCGCTCGGGGATGAAGGCGAGCCGGTTCGGGGAGCCGGCGCGGATCGCGTTGACCGAGGCCTGCGGGGAGACGATGCCGTCGCCGTTCTCGCGGGCGTACTCGGGGAACCACTCCTCCAGGGCCGCCACGAGCCGGCCGGCGAGGATAATCGGGTTGCGATACAGCCCCTTGTGCCGGATGCCCGTGTAGTTGACCGTGCCGCGGGTGAACAGCCGGAACCACGCGATGCCGACCTCCTCGTTCGAGACCGCGTAGCCCGGCTTGAGCACGATCGCGAAGTCGGGCCGGCCGCCGTTCTCGAGCAGGTAGCGCACGCCGATCCCCTGGCCGGCCTCGCGGATGCCCGCCTCCGGCCGGTCGATGATCGGCATGCTGCCCGCCACGAGGCCCAGCAGCACCTCGCCCCCGAAGTCCGCTCCGGCGGCGACGAGCGCCTCCACCGCGCCGATGGCTGCGGCCGCGAACGCCTTCGGGTTCTCGGCGCCGAGCCCGATCACCTTGCGGCCGTCGCGCCTGGGCGGCAGCGCGAAATCGGCGCGGGGCTGGCGGCCGAGCCACGGCTCGTCCTCGGCGGCCTCGCCGGCGAAGGCCGTGTCCAGCGGCGCATAGAGCATGAGTCGGGGATGGTCGCGCTCGGCGCGCCCGAGGCGGCCGACGGCGTTGGCGCTCTGGCCGTCGATCGGCTGCACCTCCGCATCGACGCCGGCCTCGCGAAGATGCCCCACGACATAGGCGGCGAGGTCCTCTTCCTGGCCGCTCGGGCTCGGGATCGCCGTCATCTCGAAGACCAGGTCGGCGAGCCGGTCGGCGTCGAGCTTCTCGCGTGCGCGCTCCACCAGCTCCGAGGCAGCGCCGGACAGCGTCTCGGTCAGCACCTGGCGCTCCGGTCGACCCTGCGCTCCACGGCCCGAGCCCCGCCCTAGCCCGAAGCCTTGGCCGTGGACGCCGTGGCCGTGGACATCAACTCGCGGCCGCCGACGAGCTCGTGGCCCCACAGGCTGGTGGGACCGGCGAGCTGGCGGACGATCGCCACCTCGTCGTCCAGCTGCATGCCGCTCCAGCCGTACTCGATCTCCCAGCCCCCCGGCGTCTCCACGTAGAAGGAGACCGCCTTGTCGTTGGTGTGGCGGCCCAGGGTGCGGGTCAGCTCGCCGCGGCGCTTCGCGATGTCGATGGCCATGCCGACGTCGTCGATCGCGCGGGTCTCCAGCATAATGTGGCGCAGGCCCGGCTCGTCCGTCTCGACCAGCGCCAGGGAGTGATGGCGCGGGTTGCAGTGCAGGAACGCGATGAAGTTCTTGAACGTGTCGCTCACCCGGAACCCGAGCGTGTTCACGTAGAAGTCGAAGGTCTCGCGGTAGTTGCGGACGCCGATCACCGCGTGGCCCATGCCCAGCTCGTCCGTGAGGTACCCCTCCATCGGGCGCGTCAAGGTGATCGGCCGGAAGTCGGCCTCCTGCCCGAAGAACGCCTCCAGGTGATTGCCCGCGGGATCGTCGAAACGAATCAGGTCCACGACGCCACGATCCTTCGCGTCCTCGGACGTGCCGTGGGTCGTCTCGATGCCGGCGCCGCCGAGACGGCGCTCCAGCGACGCGAGATCGGCGGCCGAGGAGACCTCCCAGCCGAGCCACGCGAGGCGGTCCGTGTCGCCGCGGCGGACATCGATGCGGTAGGTCCGCTCGTCCATGCGCAGCCGCAGCCGATCCTCGCCGTCGCGTTCCACGGGCATGCCCAGGAACTCCGTGGAGAAGGACGACCACGCGTCGAGGTCGGTGGCCTCCACGCCCACGTAGGACAGCGCTCGAATTTCCACGCGGCTCCCCTCTGCGACCCGGCTCAGTCCTGCCCGACCCGGTTGCCGGACAGGAAGGAGGTGACGATGCGGTCGTGCTCTTCCGGATGTTCCCACTGCGGCCAGTGGGCAGCATCCTCCATGCAGACGAACTGCGCGCCAGGTATGCGCGAGGCGATCGTGCGGCCGACCTCCGGGCCGGTGCCGGGGTTGTGGTCGGTCCACAGGACCAGCGCCGGGGCACGGACGTCGCCGAGCTGCTCCTCGGGGATCGTCTTGCGCGGCGCGCCCGTCCCGGCGAACGCGTTCTCGAAGACCCGGCGAAGCGAGGGCTGGTTGGCGGGGTCCGAGTAGATGGCGACGCGGACATCGACCAGCTCGTCGGTGACCCGGTCCGGGCTCACCATCAGCCACTCGAGGCGCTTGCGGATCGTCTCGTGCGTGGGCGCGTCGATCGCGGCGAGCGAGCGCTGCGCGAGCAGCTCACGGCCGGTGTGCGGCTTCTCCGGGACCGTGCCCGGCTTCCAGCGAATGCCCGCCGTCGTGTTGAGGACGAGGCTGCCGACGCGCTCGGGGTGGTGCAGCGCCATCCACAGTGCGACCCAGCCCCCCAGGGATTCGCCCTCGAGGTGCGCCTTCTCGATGCCCTCGGCGTCGAGCAGGTCGATGAGCTGGCCCGCGTAGGCGGGGATGTCCTCGCCGTCCACGTACTCGGGCTTGGACGAGTAGCCGTGCCACAGGAAGTCCACCGCCATCGCGCGGAACGAACGGCCCAGCCGCACGACGTTGCGGCTGTACGCCTCGGCGTGGCCGCCGATGCCGTGGAGGAGCAGCAGCGGCTCGCCCTCGCCGGCCTCGATCACGCGCGACCGATAGCGGTCGCCGAGGTACTGCACCCGGGCACCGAGGAGGTCGGTCCAGATGGTGCTCATGCAGCGGTCGGGGAGGAGAAATTCACGCAAAACGCTCCATATGGTGGAACGGCGGTCCACAATCGCGACCGAGTGTATGGACGGCCGGTCGGCGATGTCAACCGCGGAGCCTGTTCGGCGGCGCTGGTGCCGGTGATAGCATCGCCGCCACCATGGCTCCCTCGACGGCTCCCTTGCGCGCTGCGCAAGCCGTGACGTCCGCGCCCATCGCCGCGCTCGACATCGCCGCGCCTGACGGGGACGCCGGCGAGCGCAGCCTGGCAGGAGCGCAGGTGGTCGACCGCGTGGTCGACATCCTCGAGGCATTCCCGAGGCTCGGACCGGAGCTGGGCGTCAGCGACGTCAGCCGGGCGCTGGGGCTGAAGAAGGCGACGACCCACCGGCTCCTCGCCTCGCTGCTGCGCCGGGGGATGGTCGCGCAGGATCCGATCAGCCGGCGCTACCGCCTCGGCATCAAGCTGTGGGAGCTGGGCTCGCTCGCCACAAGCCAGGTCGACTGGGTCGACCGGGTCAAGCCCTACCTCCAGCACCTCACCGATGTGTCCGGAGAGACGACCCACCTGGCGGTGCTCAACGACGGCCAGGTGCTCTACGTGGACAAGGTGGAAAGCTCGCGCTCCCTGCGGATGCCGTCGCAGGTCGGTCGCCGCCTGCCGGTCCATTGCACGGGCGTCGGGAAGTCCCTCGTCGCATTCCTGCCGGACGAGGTGCTCAAGGGCATCGTCGCGCGGCGCGGCATGGCCCAGATGACGGCGCATACCGTGACCGACCTGGCGATCCTCCAGCAGGATCTCGCGCGTGCGCGTGAGCGCGGGTACGCCATCGACAACGAGGAGATCGACGAGGGGCTGACCTGCATCGCCGCCCCGGTCCGCGACCACACCAGCCACGTGGTCGCCGCGATCAGCATCGCCGGCCCGACGTCCCGCTTCAAACCGGAGGTGATCCCCGTGCGCGCGGCGCAGGTCGTCGAGGCGGCCAACGAGATGTCGCTTGCGCTGGGCTGCCCGGCCGAGGTGCTCCGGCCCGCCACCGTCTAGGACCCTCGGACCCGACCGCCGCTCGGCCGCGGTGCCCGCCGAGCGCCACACGCCACTCCCCAAGTTGACCTCGCCTCGGCGGCTGGATACGATCGCGACCAAGGTGAGACGTATTTCCACATTGCGGAACAGTGCCGTCGAATCGGCGGCCAGCCCGTCGGTCGCCGTGCCCACGCAGTCGCTCTACACGCCGCAGATCGTCGCGCTCTGCGTCGTGGGGCTGCTCGGCTTCGGGAGCCAGTTCCTGATCCAGCCGATCCTGCCGATCCTGGTGCTCGAACGCGGCGGGGACGCGACCACGGTCGGGCTGATCATCGCCGCGTTCAGCTTCCCCTCGGTGATCCTGCGCCCGTTCATGGGCCGCCTCGTCGACGAGTGGAGCAACCGCCACGTGCTCGCGCTCGGGACCGGGGGCATCGGCCTGACCGGGTTCCTCTACCTGGTCCCGAACCTGGGTGCGATCTTCGCGAACCGCATCCTCCACGGCGCCGCGTGGTCCGCCTTCAATGCTGCCGGCCACTCGATGGTGGCGCGCCTCGCGCCGGCAGGCCGGCGGGGCGAGGCGGCGAGCGTCTACGTGATGATGGCCGGCATCGCCCAGACGGTCATGCCCGCCATCGGGCTGCTCCTCTTCGGCGTCACGGGCACGTCCGGGCCGTTCGTCCTCGCCGCCGTCATGGGGATCGCCGCGACGGCCGTGATCGTGCTCGGGCCGCTACCGGTGCTCCGGCCCGTCGCGGCCCCGACCCGGGAGGGCTTCTGGCGGAGCCTCTTCGAGCCGGGGGCCGTCGTCCCGATGGGCCTCGAGTTCCTCTTCACGTCGGTCTCGGCGCTCTTCCTGATCTATCCGGCGATCTGGGCGACCAGCCGCCAAATTCCCCTCGAGCAACTGGCGCTCTACTACCCGGTCTACGGCGTGGTCCTGGTCGGGCTTCGGCTCATCTCCGGGCGCTACATCGACCGGGCGCCGCGCCGGCCGGTGATCGCGGCGGGTGCCGGCCTCGCGATCGTCGCCCTCGTGATCGCCGCTGGGGCGCAGGACGTGCCGATGCTGACGGTCGGCGGCGCGATCTACGCGGCGGCCGCGTCGTTCACCTCGCCGGCCGCGATGGCCATGGCGATCGACCAGTCCGATCCGCGGCGGATGGGGGCGGCCATGGCCACGTACACGCTCGGCTTCCAGCTCGCGCTCGGGGTCGGCGCCGCGATCTGGGGCTGGATGATCGATCTGTACGGATACCCCGCTCCCTACTTCGCCGCCCTCCTGGTGGAGGTGGCGCTTCTCGCGGTGCTGGGACTCAGCTGGTACCTGCGGCGGGGCGGTGGCACGAGCGGCGCCGGGGGGCAGAACCGCGCTGCGAGGGCGGTCGATGCCGGTGGATGACGCGACGGTCCAGGCGTTCGCCGACCAGCTCGCGGCCGCAACCCGCGATCGCCGGCCGGTGGCCCAGCTGTCGGCCCAGCATCCCGGCCTGGCCGTGGCCGACGCGTACCGGATCCAGCAGGCGACCGTGACGGCCCGCATGGCGGCCGGCGAGTCGGTCGCCGGCTGGAAGGTTGGCCTCACCAGCCGCGCGATGCAGGAGCAGCTCGGCGTGGACGAGCCCGACTACGCGCCCATCCTCTCGGGCTGGCTCGTCGAGAGCGGCGCGACGATCGAACGGGACGCGCTGATCGCGCCTCGGGTCGAGGCGGAGATCGGCTTCGTGCTGGGCGGCGCGCTGAGGGGACCGGGCGTGACCGCGCAGAACGTGCTGGACGCCACGGCGGGCGTCTGCCCCACCATCGAGGTGATCGACTCCCGCATCGAGAACTGGCGCCTGACGCTTCCCGACACGGTCGCCGACATGGCGTCGTCTGCTCGGGTCGTGCGGGCCGGACCCCTCACGGCGCTGGACGGCCTCGACCTCCGCGAGATCGGCGTGGTCCTGGAGCGCGGCGGCGATGAGGTCGGGCGCGGCACCGGAGCGGCTGTCCTCGGCGATCCGGTCGCGGCCGTGGCCTGGGCGGCGAACACGCTCGGCGCGCTGGGCGTGACGCTCCAGCCCGGTGACCTGGTCATCCCGGGGGCGATGCACGCGTCGGTGGCCGCGTCTGCCGGTGACGAGTTCACTGCGCGGTTCGACCGGCTCGGCTCGGTCGTGGTCCGCTTCCGCTGATGCAGGAGGCAGGCATGGCGCGCATTCCGGTCGCGATCGTCGGCAGCGGGAACATCGGCACGGACCTGATGAAGAAGCTCCAGCGCTCCACGGTCCTGGAACCCGTCGCGATGGTCGGCATCGATCCCGATTCCGACGGCCTCATGAAGGCGCGGGCCGCCGGGCTGGAGGCGACCGCAGAGGGGATCGACTGGCTGCTGGCCAACGCCGAGCGGCTGGGCATCCGGCTCGTCTTCGAGGCCACCTCGGCGCGGGTGCATGCCGCGGCGGCGCCGCGCTACGAAGCGCTGGGCATCATCGCGATCGACCTCACGCCCGCGGCCGTCGGTCCCGCCGTCATCCCGGTCGTCAACCTCGCCGAGCACCTGGACCGGCCGAACCTCAACCTGATCACCTGCGGCGGCCAGGCGACGATCCCGATGGTTGCGGCCGTGTCGCGGGTCGTGGCCGTCCCGTACGCCGAGATCGTGTCCACGGTCGCGTCCCGATCCGCGGGCCCGGGCACGCGCGCGAACATCGACGAGTTCACGGAGACCACCGCGCGCGGCCTCGAGACGATCGGGGGCGCGGCCCACGGCAAGGCGATCATCGTGCTCAACCCGGCCGAGCCGCCGATCCTGATGCGCAACACGGTCTACTGCGCGCTGCCGAGGGACGCCGACGCGGCCGCGGTGGAAGCGTCGATCCACGCGATGGCCGCGGAGGTCGCCCAGTACGTGCCCGGCTACCGCGTGAAGGGCGTGAGCTTCGACGACGGGCCGTTCCCGACGCCGGGCGGCGCGGCCGCCGGACGCGTCTCGATCTTCCTGGAGGTCACGGGCAACGGCGACTACCTGCCGCCATACGCGGGCAACCTGGACATCATGACCGCGGCCGCCCTGCGGGTCGGCGAGACGCTGGCCGAGCGGCGGATCGTGGGCCACAGCCCGGCCGCGTCAGCGGCAGCCGGGGTGCCGGCGTGAGCGCGCCCGGCGCCGGGACGGAGGCCGCGACCGAGGCCGCAGCCGCGACCGCGCCCGCGCCCGCGCCGAAGCTTGCCTACCGGCTCACCGATTCGACCCTGCGCGATGGCTCGCACGCGGTCGCGCACCAGTTCACGCCGGAGCAGGCGGCGGCGGTGGCCGGCGCCCTGGACCGTGCCGGCGTCCCGGTCATCGAGATCAGCCACGGCGACGGCCTCGGCGGCTCGTCGTTCAACTACGGCTTCTCGCGGCTGGATGAGCGGGAGCTGATCCGTGCCGCGGCCGCGGTCGTGAAGCGGGCCAAGATCGCCGTGCTGCTCATCCCGGGGATCGGCCTCGCCTCGGACCTGGAGGACGTTCGCGAGCTGGGCGCGTCCGTGGCCCGGATCGCCACGCACTGCACGGAGGCGGACATCTCGATCCAGCACATCCGCAAGGCCAGGGACCTGGGCATGGAGGCGGTCGGGTTCCTGATGATGGCCCACATGATCGAGCCCGCTGCGCTGCTGGCCCAGGCCCGGATCATGGAGGACGCCGGCGCCGACTCGGTCTACGTGGTCGACTCCGCGGGCGCCATGACGACGCTCGATGCGCGCGCGCGGGTGGCCGAGCTGAAGGCCGGGCTGCGGGCCTCGACCCAGGTGGGCATCCACGCCCACAACAACCTGTCGCTGGCCGTGGCGAACTCGATCGGCGCGCTGGAGGAGGGCGTGGACCAGATCGACGGCTGCTCCCGAGGCCTCGGCGCGGGTGCGGGCAACTGCCCGACGGAGGTCTTGGTCGCGGTCTCGGACAAGCTTGGCTATGCGACCGGCGTCGACACGCTCGCGATCATGGACGTCGGCGAGGACGTGGTCGCGCCGATCATGCCGCGCCCCCAGTTGATCGACCGCTCCACGCTGACCCTCGGCTACGCCGGGGTCTATTCGAGCTTCCTGCTGCACACGGAGCGCGCCGCGGCCCGCTTCGGCGTCGACGCCCGGGAGATCCTCCTGGAGCTGGGCCGCCGCAAGGTCGTCGGCGGCCAGGAGGACATGATCGTGGACGTGGCCATGGAGCTCGCCAAGAAGAACTAACGGCGGGACGTGGTGAGGCCCCGTCCCTGGGGGAACGGGGCCTCGGAGTGAGCCATGCAAGGCCAGGTCAGGCGATGGACCCGGCCGCCTCCAGCGCAGCCGGCGTACGCGGCATCCAGCCGGGCTGCACGTCGACGGTCGAGACGAGGTAATCGCGCGACTCCTCGACGAGCCGGCGCGGAGTGTCCAGGTTGGCCAGGAGCTTGCCGTCCTTCTTGACGATCCGCCCGTCGATGATGACGGTGTCGACATTCGAGACGTCCGCGGCGCAGACGACCGCCCCGACCGGGTCGATGATCGGCGCCACATTGACGGCGCCTCCGTCGATGATCACCAGGTCTGCCTTCTTGCCGGGCGTGATCGAGCCCGTTCGATCGGCGATCCCCGCGACCTTGGCGCCGTCCAGGGTGGCCCAGCGGAGGACCTGCCGGGCGGTGATCAGGTCGGGCGTCGGCTCGTTGCCGTCGAGATTCTGTTCCCAGGAGATCTCGTGCCGGCGTCCGCGCTCCGAGGCGAAGATCGCGTGCATCTGCGTGAACTGGTCGGACGACGCCGTGGTCGCGACGTCCGAGCTCAGGCCGACGGGGATGCCGAGCCGCTCCGCGGTCTGTGCCGGCGCCCAGCCGTGGCCCATCTGGAGCTCGATCTGCGGCGCGAGCGACACGTTGCCGCCGGAGTCGCGGACCATCAGCCACTCGTCCTCCATCAGGTGCGAGGCGTGGATGTACGTCGTGTTCGGGTAGAGGAGGTCCATCTCCTTGAGCGCGCGCAGCTGGCCCTTGGTGTAGCCGAAGCGGTCCATCGCGACGTGGACCGTGATGTTGATGCCCAGCTCCTTGGCCAGCTCCCACTCGAACCTGACCACGTCCGGCTTGCAGAAGTTCGTCCCGCGCGTGGCCAGCGCCATGGTGATGAGGGCACTGTCGTCGCTGAGCTCGTCCTTCCGGATCCGGCGGGCAAGCTCACCGTCGATCCGCTCGACGCTGCCGCCCCAGTCCCGTCCGAACCACCAGTCCTGGAGCGACGTGTTGGGGAAGCCGAAGGCGAAGACGGAGCGAATGCCCGAGTCCCGCAGGCCCCGGATCGCCGCGTCCGCATGGTCCGGGGTGTTGATGATGTGCGACCAGTCGACCAGGGTGGTGATGCCCGCGTTCGCGCACTCGAGGGCGCCCCACTGGTTGGCCGCGTACACATCCTCGGCCCGGTAGTTCGGCGCGAACTTGTCCAGGATCGCTCCGAAGTAGGCACCCAGCGTGTAGTCCGGCGCGCACGTGCGGATGGAGGTTTCCCAGGTATGCCGGTGCGTGTCGATGAAGCCGGGGATGACGATGTCGCCCTTGGCGTCGATCACGTCGGCGCCTTCAGCCGAGAGGCCCTTCCCGACCGCGGCGATCTTGTCTCCCTCAATCAGGACGTCGGCATCCTGGAGCTCGCCGATGTCAGGGTCCTGCGTCAGCACGTACGCCCCGCGGATCAGGGTTCGGTTCGCCATGCGAGTTGCCCTCCTTGGAGTTCGACCGGCGGCGCCTGCCACATTCGGCGCAGCCCGGCCTGTGGATCGCGACCCGGGGATCTGGGACCCGGCCCGCGTGGACGCGCCTAGGTCATCGGCACTCCCTCGTGCCGCACGGGGACCCCTCGGTCCGAACGGTCTGCTGTGTCACGGAGGTGCGAGGCCACCGACGACAGGTCGCGCCCCCCTCCGCCCGCGTCGGCGATCTCATGCAGCACGGCGATGTCGATCTCGGCCTGCGGCAGGTCGGCGCCGACCTGCTCCCCGAGGTCCAGGATCAGGCCCATGTCCTTGGCCGCAAGGTCGATGCTGAAGGCCACGGCCGTGTCGTCCGGCGTCACGAAGGCCGACCGCTTGTACTGCACGAAGGGGGCGCCGACCGCGCTGCCGGCGAACACCTCGTAGGCCTTCGACCGCTCGATGCCCGCTCGCTCCGCCAGCACGAGGGACTCGGAGATGGTCTGGTTGAGACCCATCACCGCGTTGTTCACGGCGAGCTTCATCACGGCGCCGGACCCCAGCGGGCCCATGTGGAAGATGCGCGCCGAGAGCGACTCGAGGACGGGCCGGGCGCGCTCGAGATCCGCGCCCTCGCCGCCGACCATGATCGTGAGCTGTCCGGTCTCCGCAAGCGAGACGCTGCCGGAGACGGGCGCGTCCAGGATGCCGGCCCCGCGCGCCCGCACGCGCCCCTCCAGCGATCGCGACACCTCGGGCAGCACGGTGCTCATCTCCAGCACCACGTGGCCCGGACGAAGGCCCTCGAGCGCACCGAGCGCGCCGGGCGCGCCACCTCGGTCGCCATCGCCCTCGTAGAGCCGCATCACCGCGTCGCCGTCCGCGACCATGCTGATGACCACGTCCGCGGCGGCCACCGCGGCGGCCGGCGACTCCGCCACCTCCGCCACCTGCGCGCCGAGCTGATCGGCGAGCGCCCGCGCCGTCTTCCGGGTCCGGTTGTAGAGCGCCAGCCGGTGCCCGTCCGCGGCGAGCGCCCGCGCCATGGCCGAGCCCATCCGCCCGGTGCCGAGAATCGCGACCGTGGTCATCGGCCCGCGGTCAGCGTGCCTCGTCCAGCCGCCGCCGGACGGTCTCGACGATGCGTTCCACCGAGGGGATCGCCAGGTCTTCCAGGTTCGCGGCCGCCGCCAGCGGGACGTGCGGGGTGGTGATCCGGACGATCGGCGCGTCGAGCGAGTAGAAGCCCTCGTCCGCGACGATCGAGGCGATCTCCGCGCCCCAGCCGCACAGCCGGGGGTTCTCCTCGACCGTGAACAGGCGGGCCGTCTTCTCGACCGACGCGAGGATGGTCCGCGTGTCCAACGGCACGAGCGAGCGGAGATCGATCACCTCGGCGGAGATCCCGTCGCTGTCCTGGAGCCGGTTCGCGGCCTCGAGGGCGCGAGGCACCATCGCCGCGAGCGCCACGATCGTCGCGTCCGTGCCGGCCCGGACGATGCGCGCCGTCCCGAGGGTGTCGAGGTGCTCGCCGTCGGGGACCTCGCCCTTGGTCGCGAAGAGCGCCTTGTGGGCCGTGTAGATCACTGGGTCCGGATCCCGAATGGCCGCAGCCATCAGGCCGAACGCGTCGGCGGGTGTGGAAGGCGCCACGATCTTGAGCCCCGGGATGGCCATGGCCCAGTTCTCGACGCTCTGCGAGTGCTGCGCCCCGAAACGGAGGCCCGCGCCGTTCGCGGTGGTCAGCACGAGTGGCAGCGACACCTGGCCGTTGGTCATGTAGCGCGTCTTGGCGATCTGGTTGACGACCATGTCCCAGGTCACGGCGAAGAAGTCGGAGAACATCAGCTCTGCGACGGGCCGCAGGCCGGTCATGGCCGCGCCCATCGCCGCGCCGACGATGGCCTGCTCGCTGATCGGTGTGTCCACGACGCGGCGGGACCCGAAGCGCTCGAACAGTCCCTCGGTGAGCTTGAAGACGCCGCCGGCCGCCCCGACGTCCTCGCCGACCAGCACCACCGACGGGTCGCGGTCCATCTCCTGGGCAATGCCCGCGGCCATCGCCGCGCGGTAGGTCAGTTCCGCCATGCCGAGCCTCCGTCCGCCCACATCTGCGTCTCGAGCCCCGCGGGATCGGGCTCGGGCGCCGCCTTGGCCGCCATTTCGGCCTCGGTGACCTTCGCCGCGGCGGCCTCGTCGATCGCATCCAGCGCGGCCGTGTCCACACCCGACTCGGTGAGCCGTGCGCGGTACAGGGGGATCGGGTCGCGAGCGAGCCAGGACTTGACCTCCTCCTCGGGCCGGTACTTGGCGGGGTCCGCCCTGGAGTGGCCGCCGTGCCGGTACGTGAGCGCCTCGATCAGCGAAGGCCCCTCCCCCGAGCGCGCCCGCTTCAGCGCGGCCACGGCGACGGCGTACACCGCGTCGGCGTCGTTGCCGTCCACCACGATGGGCTCCAGGCCGTAGGCCGAGGCACGGTCCGCCGCCGGCCGGTCGACGGCCGTCACGGAGCGGATCGGCGTGTACTCCATGTACTGGTTGTTCTCACAGACGAAGACGACGGGTGCCTTCCAGACCGCCGCCATGTTGAGCGCCTCGTGGAACGCGCCGATGTTGGTGGTCCCGTCCCCGAAGAAGCAGACCGCGACCTGGCCCGACTCGCGGTACTGGGCCGACCACGCCGCGCCGACCGCGATCGGCAGGTGGGCGCCGACGATCGCGTACGAGCCCATGGCTCCGTGCTCGACGCTGGTGAGGTGCATGGATCCGCCCTTGCCACCCATGAGGCCCGTATCGCGGCCGAACAGCTCCGCGTAGACCGGCGCCATCGGGACGCCGCGCGCCAGGGTGTGGTTGTGGCCGCGGTACGTGCAGAACGTGTGGTCATCGCCGCGCATCGCCACGCCGAACCCGGCGGCCACGGCTTCCTGCCCGGTGCCGAGGTGCGTGGTCCCGCGCACGAGCCCCTCGAAGAAGAGCTCCTGCGCCCGCTTCTCGAACAGCCGGCACTCGACCATGACGCGATAGAGCTCCAGGCGCACCTCGTCGGACGGAGCGCCGGAAGCGGCCGCATCTGCGGGCCCGGTTGGCTGGGCCTGTGTCGTCGACATCGTTCCCCTCAGTACGCGTTGGCGACGAACAGCTCGTCGGACGGGAAGTGCGTGATGACCACGGGTCCGTCCGCGGTGATGACGATCTCCTCCTCGATCCGTGCGGCGGAGATGCCGTCCGATGCGGGGCAGTAGGTCTCGAGCGCGATGACCATGCCCTCTTTCAGCTCGATCGGGTGCTCGATGGAGTTGAGCCGGCTGATGATCGGGCGCTCGTGGAGCCCGAGCCCCACGCCGTGTCCGAACTGGAGCCCGAAGCACTCCATCTCGCTGTCGAAGCCGAACTCCTGCGCCTTCGGCCAGACCTTCGCGACCTGGTCGGTGGTCACGCCGGGGCGCATGAGCTCGATCGATGCGTCGATCCAGGCCCGCGCCTGCTTGTAGGCGTCGCGCTGGGCGTCGGTGGCCCGGCCAACGGCGAAGGTGCGGTAGTAGCAGGTGCGATAGCCGATGAACGACTGGATGATGTCGAAGTAGGCTTGGTCGCCCGGGCGGATGATCCGGTCGGAGAAGACGTGCGGGTGCGGGCTGCAGCGCTCGCCCGACACCGCGTTGATCGCCTCGACGTCGTCCGAGCCGAGGTCGTAGAGCATCTTGGTGGCCTTGGCCACCAGCTCGTTCTCGCGGACACCCGGCTTCAGCTCCTCCGAGATCATCTGGTAGACGCCGTCGACCATCGCGCAGGCGGTGTTCAGCAGGGTGATCTCGTCACGAGACTTGACCTCCCGGGCGTCGAGCATGGTCTGCTGCCCGTCGCGGACCACGATGCCGCAGGCCTGGAGGGCCTCGAGCAGCGGTAGCTCGAGGATGTCGACCCCGAGGGGCATGCCCGCCGCGCCTTCGGCCGCGAGGATGTCGCGGATCTCCTGTGCCGCCCCGGCCGCGAGGCCCGCGTCAGGCGCCACGGCGCCGCGCAGCCCGACCATGCCGCCGCGCACGTTCTCGGGCAGCAGCCAGGGACAGTTCAGCCGGTGGTGCTTCGCCGCCGATCCGAAGTCCCAGAGGTGCGGCTCGCCGCCTCGCGTGAGGAGCGCGAAGCGCGTCATCTTGTCGCGGGCCCACTCGCCGATGTGGGTGCTGGTCAGGTACCGGATGTTGTTGTGGTCGAACACCAGCACCGCGCCGAGATCGGAGGCGTCGAGGGCCGCGCGGGCGCGCTCCAGCCGGTAGGTGCGCAGCCGGTCCACGTTCCAGCGATCTTCCCAGTCCACGTTCATGGAACCCGGCGCGGCGATCGTCGGCATGGTCCTCCTCGCTCCGAGACGGTCCGGATGTCGCTGGATCATAAACGGGTGCTTTTCCAATGGCAATGCACATCGTGACCGTGTCGCGCCCGTGGCGTCACCGATCTGTGCCTGAACCTTGACACATTCGTGCAGTGCTGCTTAACCTCTTCAAAGGCACTGCAGCGGTCGTTCGGGTGCCGGCGACCGTCCCGCACGCCGTCACCCGGAGTGACGATGCACGACGCCAGCCGCGTCGACTGGTCCTTCGCGCAGGTGCCGCAAGCGTCCACGCCCGCGACACACGGCCTCGCCCGCTCGGTGATCGTCGGTCCGAGCCAGGGCGCGGTCCACACCGAGCTGGCCGTCGGCGGGCTCCAGCCGGGCGGCTGGATCCAGCGTCACGTGCACGCCTTCGAGGAGGCGCTCTACGTGCTCGAGGGCGAGCTTCTCCTGGAGATCGACGCAACCGTGCACGCGCTCCAGTCGGGCGATTTCGCCCTGCTGCCGGTGGGCATGTGGCACACGCTCGGCAACGCGTCGGACGCTCCGGTGCGCTGGCTCTCCGTGAACACGCCGCAGCGGCTCGCACCCGACGCCGGTCGCCGCGACACGTTCTTCGTGCCGGGGCCGCTCGACCTGCCCGCGCTCGCGGCCCGCGCGGCGCGTCCGCCCTTCGGCAACCCCACCCTGCGGCTGGTCGGGCACGACGCCGGGATGCGATCGCAGGCGGAGGCGCTCCGCGTCGCCGACCCGGCCCGCGGCCGGGCGCCGGCCGGCATGGACACCGCGATCCTGGCGTACAGCGGCATCTCGGTGAAGATGCTCGTGGACCGCGGATTCGGGGCAGACCTGCTGACCATGTTCACGGTCGACTACGAGCCGGGCGGCGCCGCGCAGGCCCACGACCACCCGTTCGAGGAAACCTACTTCTTCCTCGCGGGCGAGATCGAGGCCGAGCTGGACGGGGAGCAGCGCGTCCTCCGCGCCGGAGACGTGGTCTTCGCAGGCGTCGGGAGCGTCCACGGCTTCTGCAACACCGGCACCGACAGGGTGCGCTGGATCGAGACGCAGGCACCGCAACCGCCTGCACGCCACGCCTACCGCTGGCGCGATAGCTGGGCCCGGTTCGAGGCCGCGGTCACAGGGAACTCCTCGGGAAAGGAGGCCGACCAGGCCGATTGAGCGGGAGGAACCGTCCGTCGTCGCGGCACGACGAGTGCACATGTGGAGGAGCAGGAAATGCGAATGGATGACCGGACTACGTTCCAGAGAGTGCGGGCCGTCTCGTTCGGGCTGGTAATCGGCCTGATCGGTGCGGCGTGCTCGGGCACGGCCCCGACAAACGCGCCGACCCAGGGCGCCACGCTGGCCCCGACCGTCGCGGCGACGGCCGCGCCGACGCCGGAGAAGACGCTCGAGATCGCGTACTTCTCGTTCGCCGTGGCGAACAGCTATGACGCCCCCATGCTCGCGGCGGCCCAGGGCGTCGCGGGAGCCCTCAACGCGAAGCTGACCGTCTTCGACGGCAACCTCACCCCGGACACGCAGACGCGCCAGATCCAGGACGCGATCGCCACCGACAAGTACGACGGCTTCATCGTCCAGCCGGTCTACGGCGCAGGGCTGGTTTCCGTCGTTCAGGACGCGCTTGCCAAGGGCATCAAGGTCGTCAACATCGACCAGATCCTTGGCGCCGACTACACCACCGCCGAGGCCCAGATCCCGGGACTCTCCGGCAACGTCGTGTTCCTCCCGAGCGCGATGGGCAAGAAGTTCGGCGAGCTGGCCGTCAAGTCGTGCACGGACCGAAACCTCAATCCGTGCAAGGTCGGCTACATCTGGTCCGTCAAGGCGGCGGGCCTGGACATCGCGCTGCGAGCCGCCTACGACGCCGAAGTCGCGTCCCATCCTGAGATCCAGATCGTCGCCGAGGGCGAGTCCTTCTACACGACGCCTCTCGGGCTCAAGGCGGCCCAGGACATGCTCACCGCGCACTCGGACATCAACGTCATCATCGGCGCCGACCAGGCGATCACCGGCGCGCTCCAGGCCGTCACCGACGCGAATGTCAAGGACAAGATCGATCTGATCGGCTACGGCGCAGGCGCTGTGGCGATCCAGGGAATTGCCGCGGGCGACCGCTGGGCGACTGTCGCGCAGCTGCCGGCCTCGGAGGGGCGCCTCGGCGTGGAGCAGCTCATCAAGGCCATCCGCACGGGCGTCGACACTCCCGGCATGGATCCGCTGGCGGACCTGCCGGACAACGGGATCATCACCAAGGACAACGCGTCCAAGTTCACCGCCGAGTGGCCCGGCTGACATGACGGGACCGGCAGAGCCCACTTCTGCCGTCCACCTTCGGGTCGTCGACGTCCGCAAGGCGTTCGGCGGCACGCAGGCGCTGGACGGAGTCTCGCTCGAGATTCGGGCAGGCTCCGTCCACGCCCTCGTCGGAGAGAACGGTGCCGGCAAGTCGACGCTGGCCAAGATCATCGCGGGCGTCTTCCCGCCGGATGAGGGAAACCTCGTTCTCCGGGAGGCGCCCGTCTCGTTCCGGTCGCCCCGCGAGGCGCTCGATCACGGCATCGCCATCGTGGCGCAGGAGCTCGCGCTGGTGCCGCAGCTGACTGTGGCGCAGAACGTGTTCCTGGGCGTCGAGCCGCGCGGGTCCGGCTTCCTGCGAGAGCGCGAGCTGGTCGAGCGGTACAAGCGCCTCGCCAGCGAGTCCCACTTCGAATTGCCCGCCACGACCCCGGCCGGCCGGCTGCCGCTGGCAAAGCAGCAGCAGGTCGAGATCCTCCGGGCGCTGGCGCGCGACGCCGAGATGATCGTCCTGGACGAGCCCAGCGCGGCGCTCTCCGGACGGGACGTCGAACAGCTGCACGAGATCGTCCGATCGCTGGCGCGTGCCGGCCGCACGGTCGTCCTCGTCTCGCACTTCCTCGGCGAGGTGCTCGAGCTCGCGGACACCATCACGATCCTTCGGGACGGCCGCCTGGTCCGCACGGGACCGTCGACCGCAGAGAGCGAAGCCACCCTGATCTCGGGCATGCTGGGACGCTCGTTCAGCCGGACGTTCCCACCAAAGCAGGTGCCGGCGCCCGAGTCGCCGGTCGCCCTCGACGTCCTTGATCTCCACGGACCGGGTGTCCACGGCGTGAGCCTCCAGGTGCGCGCCGGCGAGATCGTCGGCCTCGCGGGCCTCGTCGGCGCGGGACGGTCGGAGCTGGCGCGCGCGATCTACGGCGCTTCGGCAACCAGCGCGGGAAGCGTGACCGTCGAGGGCACGGCCGTGGCCGGTGGACCGGCCGTGTCGGTGCGACACCGCATGGCACTCGTTCCGGAATCGCGCAAGGACGAGGGTCTCGTGGCGCGCCGGCCGGTGCGCGAGAACGTCAGCCTCGCAACGCTGCCGGTCCTGCAACGGCTCGGCTTCATCCGCCGGGGCGTGGAGAACGTGCGCGTGCGAGCCGCACTCGGCAAGGTCGCGGCGCGCGCGGACCCGGCCGTCCCGGTGATCACGCTGTCCGGCGGCAACCAGCAGAAGGTGGTCTTCGCGCGCGCGGTTCTCGCAGCGCCGAGGGTCCTGATCGCCGACGAGCCGACCCGTGGCGTCGACGTCGGCGCGAAGCGGTCCATCTACGAGCTGATCACCCAGCTCGCACGGGACGGCGTCGGGGTCCTGCTGATCTCCAGCGAGGTCGAGGAGATCCTGGGTCTGGCCCATCGGGTGCTCGTCATGCGTGGAGGGAGAGTCGTGGCTGAGCTCGACGGTGAGGCGATCACCGAGGCGAACATCCTGGCCGCGGCATTCGCCACGGCCGCGACCGACGGAGCCGCGGCATGACACAGCCGACGCTCGCGGGCGACCCGGCGTCGGTTCCCGACCCGTCCGTCGAAGCCGCGCCGGCGGGATCGCCCGTCCAGCTCCTCCTCGGCTGGGTCGGTCGCGGCGGGATCCTCATCCCCCTCGTGGTCACGTTCGTCGCGCTCGCCTTCATGAGCCCGTCGTTCCTGCGGTTCACCAACCTGCTGAACATCCTGGACCAGCAGTCGGCGATCCTGACCGTCGCCGCGGCGGGCACGCTCGTCCTCATCTGCGGGGGGCTGGATCTGTCCGTGGGCGCCACCTACGCGCTCGCGGGCACGATGGCCACCCAGCTGACCCAGACCCAGGGCCCGGTCGTGGGCATCACCGTCGGCCTCCTCCTCGGCCTCGCGGTCGGGCTGGCGAACGGCATCATCGTCACGCGGTTCCGCATCAACTCGCTGATCGCGACGCTGGCCATGAGCTACGTGGTCACGGGCATCGCGGTGATCCTGACGAAGGGCAACCTGGTCGTGACGTTCGACCACCCCGAGTTCAAGCAGTTCGCCGCGACGCGCATCTTCGGCTTCACCAGCGCGTCGCTCATCATGATCGCGAGCGTCGTCGTGCTGGCGATCCTGCTCGGCCGCACGGCGTTCGGGCGCTACGTCTACGCGACGGGCGGCAACGCCGAGGCCGCACGCCTGGCCGGCGTCCGCACCAACGGCATCCGCGTTGCCGCGTTCGCGATCAGCGGCGTCGCCGCCTCGCTGGGCGGCATCATCGACGCGTCGCGCGTCCTCAGCATGCAGGCGTCGAGCGGCGGCTTCCTGGCCTTCACCGTCCTCGCCGGCATCGTCGTCGGCGGCACCAGCATCCTCGGTGGAGAGGGCGCCGTGTGGCGCACGGTCGCCGGATGCCTCTTCATCGCGATGATCGGGAACGGCTTCAACCTGCTCGGCCTCGATCCGTTCTACCAGCAGATCACCCTCGGTCTGATCCTGCTCGCCGCCGTCGGCATCGACGCATGGTCGCGGCGCCATGAGCGGTAATCCTGCAAACCCTGAGGAGCGACACGTGACCAACGAAGGCTCGGTTGTGGTTGTCGGAGGTACCCGGGCCATCGGGCTGGAGCTCGTCCGGCACTATGCCAACGCGGGCCGCGAGGTCATCCTGACCGGGCAGAGCGAGGAGAACGTCCGTGCGGCCGTCGACGCCGCTCCCGGGCGCGTGCGGGGCATCACGTTCGATCTGGCGGACCCGCACTCGATCGCATCCGCGCTCGCCGACCTGGGTCCGGTGCGACGCCTCGCCCTGGCCGCCATCGACCGCGACCAGAACACCGTCCGGGACTACGACATCGACCGTGCCATCCGCCTGGTGACGCTCAAGCTCGTCGGCTTCACCGAGGTGGTTCACACGCTGATCGACCGGTTCACCGACGACGCGTCGGTGCTGCTGTTCGGGGGCATGGCCAAGGAGCGGCCGTACCCCGGCTCCACGACCGTGACGACCGTCAACGGCGGCATCGTCGGGCTGACGCGGACGCTCGTCGAGGAGCTGAAGCCGCTGCGTGTCAACGGCATCCATCCCGGTGTCGTCGGCGACAGCCCGTACTGGAGCGAGAAGCCGCAGGCGGTCGCCAACTACACGGCACAGACGCCGATCGGGCGCCTCGCCACCATGTCGGAGATCGTCGACGCCTCCGTGTTCCTGCTCGAGAACGGGTCGGTCAACGGGGTCGACCTGATCGTGGACGGAGGCTGGCACTGCCGTTGAGATCCCGTCCACTGGACCCAACCCCCGCGGTGGGATCATGGGTCGCCGTGCCTCTCGAAGCGGGCACGCCGCGCCCCGCCGCCCTCACATCGAACGGGAGATCGCCACGCGCACCTCGATCCTCACTTCCGCTCAGCGCGCCGGCGCTCGGGCCTAGGCGCACCGGGATGCCTGCCGCCCGCCCGCCGCGCAGCAACGGCCCGGAGTACCGCGAGATGGGCGACCGCCTGCGGCTCGAGCGGCGCGCCCGCGGGCTGTCGCTTCGAGAGCTTGCCGCGCGCCTCGGGGTGTCGCCCAGCCTGATCTCCCAGGTCGAGACGGGACGGGCGTCCCCATCCGTGAGCACGCTCTACGCGATCGCCAGCGAGCTGGACATCTCGCTGGACGACCTGCTGTTCAACGGCCGGACGCAGCCGGGACGTGGCGCGGCCGCCGTTCCCGAACCCGAGCCGGAGCCGGAGCCGACGCCCGGGCATCTCTCCTTCTCCACGCCCTCCGTCGGGCCGGTGCAGCGCGCGGAGAACCGCAAGCACATCCGGCTTGCGTCCGGCGTCACGTGGGAACGGCTCACGACCGCCTCGGAGCCTGACGTCGACTTCATCTACGTGGTGTACGAGGTCGGCGGCGCGTCGAGCCCTGCCAGCGCGTTCCAGCGCCACGCCGGCCACGAGTGGGGCTACGTCCTCTCCGGAACGCTCTCGGTGACGATCGGGTTCGACGAGTACCAGCTCGGGCCCGGCGATTCGGTCTCCTTCGACTCGATGGTGCCGCACCGGCTCGCGAACCTGGGCGCGGAGCCGGTCCGCGGCATCTGGTACGTCATGGGCCGCCACGCCAACCACCAGGTCCCGGAGGTCTCCGCCCTGCGCGGCCTCGAGTGGCAGGACCCGCCGGCGCCGCCGCGCGACACGAGTCGGTGAGCGCACTGGAACGGGACGGCCGGATGGACGTCATCGACCGGCACTTCGCGGCCGAGAACGCGCACGACGTCGCCGCGACGCTCGCAACCTACACCGACGACATTGTCTGGGACGACGTGACCCATCCCCTCTCGCCTGTCAGCGGCAAGGAGCAGGTCGGCGCCGTCTACACGGACATCCTGAGCGCCATCCCGGACGTGCGGCTGGAGACGGTCCGCCGGCTGGAGGATGCCTCCGGCACCTTCGTCGTCGACGAGTCGATCCTGACGGGCCATGTCGAGGGAATGTGGGCGGGGATGGTGGGCGACGGGGCGCCGGTGCGCGTCCGCATCCTGCACGTCTTCGACCTGCGCGATGGGCTGATCCGGCGCGAGAACGCCTGGTTCGACTCGGCCGACGTGATGCGCCAGGTCATGGCCTGGAAGGAACGAAGTGCCCCCGCTCCGGCCGACCGGGGCGATGGCGGCAGGGAGGCGGACTGACATGGATCTCGGGCTGGACAATCGAGTCGCGGTCGTGGTCGGCGCAAGCGAGGGCATCGGGCGCGCCATCGCGCTCGGACTGGCCGAGGAGGGAGCCCACGTCGCGCTGCTCGCGCGAGGCGGCGTCGGGCTTCAGCGCGTGGCCGAAGAGATCCGCGCCAAGTGCCCGGAGGCGGAGGTCGTCGCGATTCCGACGGACGTGACGGATCCGGCTGCCGTCGACGCGACCGCCGCGGCCGTCGGCGCGCACTTCGGCAGGATTCACGTGCTCGTCAACAACGCGGGCAACCGGATGCGTCCGGGTCGCCAGATCACGTGGTCCGACGACGAGTGGATGCTCGACGTGAACACCAAGCTCTTCGGGATGCTGCGCGGAATCCGAGCGTTCGACCCGCTCCTGGAATCCGATGGCAGCGGCCGGATCATCAACATCGCCGGCGTTTCCGGACACATCGTCTGGGAGACCGCCCTGACCCACGCCATCAACAACTCGGCATTCGTGCAGGCCACGAAGTACCTCGCGACCGACTTCGCTCCCCGCTCGATCACGGTCAACGCCGTTACCCCGGGCCTCGTCGCGACTGAGTGGCGCCACGACTGGGCGACATCGTCGGGTGCAGCCCAGGGCAAATCCGAGGATGAGTACGTGAAGGATGTCTGCCGGCAGAAGGGCATCCTGCTCAACCGCTGGGCGGAGCCCTCCGAGATCGCGGACAGCGTCGTGTTCCTCGCCTCCGCCCGGGCCGCGTACATCACCGGCACGACCGTGATCGTGGACGGTGGCCTCTGCGTGAACCCGCGCGTCGGCGGCATGAACTGACGGGCCCGTCGGACGAAGCGGCCCTCAGCGCGGGCGCGCCGCGACGATGAGGTCGATCGCCACCGGGTAGTCGTTGGGCAGCTCGGCCGCGCCCATGGTCGTGCGGGCATGCGCCCCGACCTCCTCGCCGAAGACCGCCAGCAGCAGCTCCGAGCAGCCGTCGACCACGTCGCCGATCTGGGTGAACCCAGGCGCGACATTGACCATGCCGAAGACCTTGACCACCTGCGCCACGTCGTCGAGCGACCCGAGCTCCCGCCGGAGCGCGGCGAGCAGGTTGATCGCCACCGCACGTGCCGCCTCCTTCGCCTCCGCGAGGTCCAGGTCGCGGCCCACCTTGCCCGCGAAGGTGCGCTCCGGGACCGCTCCCGTGGGTCCGCGGCCGGACAGGAAGACGAGATCGCCGACTCGCTGCGCAGCGACGATCGTCGGGCGCGGCATGACCACCTCGGGCAGGACGATCCCGAGGTCGGCGAGGCGCTCCTCGGCCG
Organism: Chloroflexota bacterium; assembly: GCA_034667005.1. Taxonomy (GTDB): domain Bacteria; phylum Chloroflexota; class Limnocylindria; order Limnocylindrales; family CSP1-4; genus JAFMJV01. Next base: position 2,261 of record JAXDKU010000077.1, on the reverse strand, counting down.
TCAGGTCCGCGTCTCGATACGGGTCGGCTCAGTGCCCGGATCTGCGGCTCGTGTCAGGGAGCGAGCTCCAGCGTGAACGAGATCGGACCGGACCGTCCGGTCTTCCCCGCGACCTGGAAGTAGTAGGTGGTCCCACTGGCCGGGGCGAAGGTGAGCTGCGCTTCGTCGCACACGACCTGCACGTCCGTGGCGAAACTGGCTCCCGTGTAGACGACCACGACCGGACTCACGCCCGGGGCGCCCGAGAGGGTCACCTTCAACGGCGACGTGTTCGGCGCCGTGTAGCGATACCAGACGGTCTGGAGCAGGGAATTGCCGCCTACCCCGCCGTCCCCCGTGCACGTCTCGGGGATCGTCTCGGTGGGCTGCCATGTCGCGTTCCGCGTGTTCGTGCTGTGGTTGAAGGGCGAGCCAGTGACGTTCGGGATGACGCGCGCGGACCCACGGTTGTCGTTGGTGGGAGGGTGCACGCGCTGAATCGTCACATCGATGTCCCCGGTCTCGTTGTCGAAGCCGCCGGCCTGGACCCAGTAGGTCTTCCCCGCCCTGGCTGTCCACGCGACGCTCGAATTGAACGTGTAGTTGCTGTTTGACGACGTGTCGTCGTCGCACGCCACGTAGTCGAGGGCACCGAGCGACGGGCCACCCGAGAAGACCGCGATGACCGTGTCGAGCGGGCTGCCGAGGGTGTCGGCGCGTAGCGTCATCGTCTGTGATGGATGGACCTTGAACCAGCGCGTCGCCAGCGTGTTGAGACATTCCCCCTGTGCCGGCTCGCCGGGCTGCGACGTCGCCTTGATGTTGTTCGCCACTGCGTGGAAGGGAAAGGACGTCACGCTGGTGGCGTGCTGGAAGTCGTCGTTGCCTGGCGGCGTCACCCGCTTGACCTTCAGGGTGACGTTGCCGCCGTGGGTGTCGTTGGTTCCCTCGTCGAACAAGGCAACGATCTGGATGTAATAGCGAACGCCTGCCTTCGCTCGGAACGAGACGCGTCCGCGGGTGCCTGCCGGATCTCCGGAGGTGCCGTACGCGCAGGCGACCTCGTCGAGGGATGCCAGCGAGCTGCCCTTCCAGACCGTGACACCGCTCTCGATGGCGCTGCCATGCAGATCCAGGAGCACCACCGCTTCCTGGTCCAGCTTCAGCTTGTACCAGACCGTGAAGTCCGTGTCCGTGCAGAGCGAATTGGGCTCGCCAGCCTGAGTCGTCGCATCCGATGTGTTGACATGCCTGGTCGCCGGTAGCGCCGCGATCGGAGCGGCCGCGGCCCAGTCGTCGTTCGACGGCGCGGCGGCCAAAGCCGGCAGCGTGCCGATGGTCAGGGCGGCCAGCAGGGCCGCGCACATCGCGGCGCCGATCCGGGTGGCAAGACTCGGTTGCATCTGTGTTCAATTCCCCATGCAGATCGGTGGAACGTGCTCGCTCATCCGGTCGCCCCATGCTGATCGGTCGCGGCGCGCGTGTCCAGCGCGTCGGCCAGCAGCCTGCGCGGCGGCTCACTCGCCTTCGCGTAGCAGCCCATGACGCGCACCTCGTACGCGGCCTCGCGCAGCTCGGCCAGCGCGGCCGCGGTGTCCGCGGAGCCGTCGCAGAGGTCGGCGTCGATGTCGACCCAGAAGACGTACTCCCAGGCGCGTGTTCGGGACGGCCGCGATTCGAGCTTGGACATGTTCAGCCCGTGCGACGCGAGAACGCCCAGGACGCGGTAGAGCGAGCCAGGCTCGTTGCGCACGCCGATCAACAGCGTCGACCGGCGCGGCCGTGGGGCGACATCGGCGGAGGGCGTCACCACCTTGCCGCCCGCCAGGACCAGGAAGCGCGTGCGGTTCTCCGGCTCGCTCTGGATGTCCGACGCGAGCACCTCCAACCCGAACAGCGCGGCGGCCCGCGGGGACAGCACCGCGGCGGAGCCACGCTCTGCGCGATCGCGGATCATCTTCCCCGAGCCTGCCGTGTTGGTCGACGCCAGCAGCTGCCACGGCCGGGTACGCAGGAAGCCCTCGGCCTGGCCGAGCGCCTGGATGTGCGAATAGACCCGCTCGATGGAGTCGATCGACTGGCCCGGCAGGGCCGCCAGGCACAGCCGGACGGGCACGATGACCTCGCCCACGATGCCCACGTCCGATTCGGCGAGCAGGTCGTAGACCTCGCGAACGGTCCCGAAGACGACGTTCTCGATGGGCACGACCGAGGCGTCCACCGAGCCTGACGCCGCAGCTTGCACGGCGTCCCCGAACGTCGGCACGGGGACGGGCTCGGCG
>JAXDKU010000076.1:0-41514 GCA_034667005.1 Chloroflexota bacterium | reverse complement strand
CCGTGCTGATGATGCTCAACGCCGCGGCCGCCGCGTTCTACTACCTGCGGATCGTCGTCTTCATGTACATGCGTGACGCGCCGTCCAATGCGCGCGAGATCACGATCGGCAGCTTCACGCGGGCCGGTCTCGCGATCGCGGCCATCGGCACCGTCGCGATCGGGTTGGTGCCGCAGGTGACGGGCGCCGTCTACGAGGCCGCTCTGCGCGCCGCCACCGCCCTGCTCGGGACCTAGCCGAGAGCCGGGCCTCTCCGGCCGGCCGCAGCGCCGGCAGGCACCGCCGTGCGCCCGGTCGCCGCATCGCCCGTCGTCGCCGCCAGAGACGACGCCAGCAGGCCAAGGAACCGGGCCGTCTCGGCGGGCGAGGCAAGCACCAGGTCCGCGGCCTCCGTCACGGCCGCCGGCACTTCGGCACGCGCCTGGACGCCGATCGCCAGACCGTCCAGCTCGTCGCGGCCGCGGGCCTCGCGAAGAGCCTCGAACGCGGCCGCATCCGTGGCGTCGTCACCGAGCGCGATGGCGGCGGCGGGCTTCAGCTCCGCCAGCAGCGACCGGAAGGCGTCGCCCTTGCCGGGTGCCCCCACGGGCCGGAGCTCCAGCACCCGTCGACCCGCGAAGCGCACCAGCTCCGCGCCGGGATCGAGGCCGTCCACGGCGGCTCGGACCCTGCGGGCGGCCTCGTCGACGTCCGGCGCGCCGCGGAAGTGGAACGCGACGCAACCCGGCTTGCGCTCCACGACGAGCCAGGGATCCGCGACGAGGCGCGGTACCTCGCGGGCCAGCTCTTCGGAGAGCGCGGCGGCCCGCGCATCGACCGGCATGACGTCCACGGCGAGCCCGTCGGCCCGGCTTCGGCGCGCGAGCCGGCCGCGCTCCAGCCCGTGGTTTCCCACGTAGGTGCTGCCGCCGATGCGAGCCCGCGACGCGACGTCGAGCGCGGTCCGACCCGACAGCAGCACGACGTGGACGCCGTCGACGGCAGCGAGGCGGCGGAGGGCGCGCCGAGCGGCCGGGACGATCCGGGCTCCCCATGGGTCCATCACGATCGGACTCAGCGTGCCGTCGAAGTCCGACACGATCAGAAACGGCCGCAGGTCCAGCAGCGGGGCGAGCCGCCGGAGCGCGACGCGTGCGGAAGCGCTCGGGAACGGCGCCGGCTGTGTCATGCGCTGAGGCTACCGTGCGGCGGCGGGTGGCACGGCAGATGCGCGTCGCCGGCGGTACTCCCGGTCGAGGGGCCGTCACGGTGTGCTCGGCTAGCATCGACCAGCCATGAAACGTCCCGCCTCCCTCGCCGCCTGGCTCCTGGGCGTTGCCGACCGGCTGATGCCGTCGCTGCTCATGGCGATGAGCGTGACGCTCCTCGCCGCCGGCCTGCTCTGGTACGGGTCCCCGGACGCGACGGGCTCCGACCTGGGCACGGACCGGCCGGTCGCAGTCGGGTCGGCGGACCTGCCGTCCGACCCGGGGAGCCTTCCGGGTTCGTCACCGAGGCTCATCGCCTCGGCGTCGCCGGGGCCGTCGTTCCCGACTCCCGGCGACCCGACGCCCACGGCGCCCTCGCCGCGCGTCTCGTCAGCACCGGGATCGCTCTCGCCCGCACCGACTGCGGCCGAGCTCGCGGCCGTTGCCACCCGCGTCGTCATCCCCGCGGAGTCGATCGACCTGCCGGTCGTGTCACGCGATCTCCGTGTGCCGGGCCAGGGCCCGGACCAGTACCCGCCCTGCGACGTCGCCATCTTCCACACGGCGTTCGTGCAGCCGGGCGAGGCGGGCACGACGTACCTCTACGCGCACGCCAGGGATGGCATGTTCCTGCCGCTGCTGCAGGCGTCCGAGCGGCACGACGGCCACGAGCTGCTCGGCGCCGTCGTGGAGGTCTACACCGACGACGACCGGCGCTACGTGTACGAGGTGACGCAGGTCAAGCGTCACGCCACGGACTTCTCACTGGCCGACGATGTGGCCCCGGGCGTGTCGCAGCTCATCCTCCAGACCAGCGAGGGGCCGCGTGGCACGGAAGGAAAGCTCCAGGTGCTCGCGGAGCTCCAGGACGTCCTGGACGCAACCAGAGGCGAATCGCACCCGAGGGCCAGGCCGCGGGCCTGCTACGACACGCCCTGAGGGATCAGATCCACCCGATGCGGCGGAAGTAGGCGTACGTGGCGCCACCCAGCAGCAGGCAGAAGGCGACCACGATCCAGAACCCGAAACCTTCCTGGAACTGCAACGCGGTGGCGGCCTCGCTCATCCCGAAGATCCCGCCGACCGCCCCGATGCCGGCGAGGATCGCCGTGATCGCGGTCAGCCGCTTCATGACCTCGGAAAGGCTGTTGTTGACCGTGGAGAGATAGGTCTCGAGGGCCGCGGCCACGAGCTCGCGATAGGTGTCCAGCTCGTCGTTGATCCGGATGAGGTGGTCGTACACATCCCTGAAGTAGATGATGCGGTCGCGCGCGATCAGGCCGACCTCGCGGTTCGTCAGCTGGTTGAACACCTCGCGTTCCGGGCTCACGGTGTGGCGAACCTGGAGCAGCTCGCGGCGCACGCGGAACAGCCGCTCCACGACCTGGCGGTCGGGGCGCCGGATCACCTCGTCCTCCAGGTCGTCCAGGGCTTCGCCGAGCCGGTCGAGGACCGGGAAGTAGCCGTCGACCAGCGGGTCGACGACGGCGTAGAGCATGAAGTCCGCCCCGACCGAGAGGAAGTGCGCCGCTCCGAGGCGGCGAATGCTGGGCGCCTGCGTCGGGTCCCAGCCGCGCGGATGGGAGGTCAGCAGGAAGCGCTTGCCGAGCACCATGTCGATCTCGATCCGCTCGAGCTCGTCGCCGTATTGGAGCGCGAACATCACGAGGTGGAGGGTGTCGCGCACGAACTCGACCTTCGCGCGCTGGTTCCGCTCGACGATGTCCTCGACGATGAGCGGGTGCAGCTCGAGGCACTCCGCGAGCGCCTTCAGGTCGGCGGTCGAGGCATCCTCCGCGTCGATCCAGACCCGGCCGTCAGAACGCTTCAGGGCCGCGCGGGCGTCGTCGATCGACGTGATGTCCAGCGACCCCCGCCGGGACCAGGAGACGCCGCGGATCGTGCCGCCGGACGCGGCAGACGTCTTGGCGTAGTTGGTCTTCGCGTCGACGCCCGCGCCCGACCCGCTCGGGGCGGAAGGCCGCTCTGCCGCGACTGGCTCGGTCGTCACCCTGCTCTCCCGTGCTGGGACCCGTCGGCGGTCGTGATGGTCGCACGTTCCGGCGGCCGGAAGGAACGCGCGCGCATGGCGAGCGTGGGGATGACGGCGACAGCCATGACGACGGCCGCGACCAGGAACAGGCTGGCGAGGATCGCGGCCGCCTGGTCCGATGCCCACCGTTCCAGGACCTCCACCACGAGCCCGTCCTCCAGGGGACGGCCCCGCAGGCTCGCCGGCAGCACCGCGTCACGGGCCGCCTGGTCCGTGAGGACGACCGACAGCGCCTGGATGCGATTGGAGCCGAACCCTGTCAGCACGGCCAGGCCCACGGCCATGCCGGCCATGCGGGCCACGGTCACAGCGGCCGAGGCCATGCCGAATGCCTTCGGGCCGAGCGACTCGACGGCGGCCGTCGAGCGCGGCGTCACGGTCAGCCCGAAGCCAAGGCCGAACAGCCCCGCGCCGGCAAGCAGCGTCGCCAGCGGCGAGTCGGGCGCCAGCCCCGCCATGAGGACGAGCCCAACCACGGCCAGCCCGAGGCCCACGAGGCTGAGCGTCACGACACCCAGCAGCCGCAGCGCGAACCCCGACCCCAGTGCCCCGGCGGCCGTCGCCAGCGCCAGGCCGCCCAGCACGACCTGCTGCTCGTCGGCGCCGGCATAGCGGACGCGGTCCACGAACACCGCCGCGCCGATGATGGCCGTCGCCAGGCCGTACCCCGTGAGGAGGCTGACGAGCACGGCACTCGAGAAGACCCGGTTGCGGAACGCACGCAGGTCGAGGAACGGATCTCGTGCCCTGGAGAATCGGATGGCGGCGAGCGTGCCGCAGGCCAGCGCGATCGTGGCGTACAGCGCCGGATTGAGAAGCCCTGGGTCGGCGGGCGTGCCACCGGCCGTGGCCTGCCCGCCTTCGCCGAGCGTGGTCAGGGCCAGCAGGCCGCCCGCGATGGCCGCCGTGAAGAGCCCGGCCCCCAGCGCGTCGACCGACCCGCGCTCGCGCCTCGACGGCCACCCGGGCGCGGCCGCCCACACGAACAGCAGCGCGACCACGGCGAGGGGAGCGCCGAGGTAGAAGATCCAGCGCCACGACGGGACGAGCAACGCCGCGGCCAGGCTGCCCGTCTCGCCGGCTCTCGCGAAGGCCGCGCTGAAGTCGAACAGCTGGATGACGGTCGCTCCTGCGAACGGCCCGATCGCCATGCCGAGGAACGTGCACGCGCCGACGATGCCGAGCGCCCGCGCGCGACCGTCTCCCTCGTAGAGCAGGCTCGCGCCGGCGGTCGCGAGCGGCACGATCGCCCCGCCACCGATCCCCTGGAGGATTCGGGCCGCGACCAGCTCGTCCAGCGACTGCGCGGCGCCGGCCAGCGCGGACCCGACCGCGAACGCCGCCAGGGCCAGCATGAACAGCCGCGGGAGCCCGAAGCGGTCCGCCGCGCGCCCGGCGAGCGGCATCACCGCGATGTAGGCGAGCAGGTACCCGTTGACGACCCAGCTCGCGCGCCGCAGCTCCGTCCAGCCGGCCAGGTCGGTGATGATCGACGGCAGCGCCACTGCCGTCACCAGCAGCTCGACCCCGACGAGCAGCGCGCCGCCAGAGAGCGCGAGGAGCAGCAGGAGCCGCGTGCGGCCCGTCACGGGGCGCCGGCGCCGGCTATCCGCGCCGTCCGCTGGCTCACCATCGGGTGGAGCATCGGCCCGACGATAGCAGCGAGCGTCCGTGCCATGGCAAGGCGGCTTGACAGATCTCGCGATCCGGGCATAACATCAACGTCCGCTTATATAAAGGCTCGTTGAAGCGACGCCCGCCAACGGGCCCGACGAGCGCCCAGGAGCCCATCCCGGCCGTGCCAAGTCCCGCGCACATTCGATCGACCATCGCCACGATCGCCGCGCCCCCAGAGGGGCTGCGCGAGATGGCGGTGTTCCACAAGGCCCTCGCCGACCCGACGCGCCTGCGCATCCTCCAGCGCCTCGCCGAGCGTCCCGGCACCGTGACCGAGCTCATCGACTACGTGGACCTCTCCCAGCCACTCGTCTCGTGGCACCTGCGCCGGCTCAAGGCCGCGGGCATCGTCGAAACGCGGCGATCGGGTCGCGAGGTCATCTGCACCATCAGCCGCGACTGCCTGGACCGATTTCGCGAGCAGGAGCGCCTGCTGCTCGGGCTGGCGAGCTAGGAGGGTCGTGACCGTGGCCAAGGGCTCCCTGGTGTCGGCCCAGCTCCGCGCAACCACTCGCAGTCGGGTCGAGCCGATTGCCGCCCTGTTCGGCCGCGTCGGCCTGACACCCAACGCGCTCACGTTCATCGGCTTCGTCATCGCCGTGGTCGCCGCCTTCGTCGCGGCCTCGCAGGCGTGGATCGCCGCGGGGCTGCTGGTGGCTTTCGGGGCGGCTTTCGACATGTTCGACGGTGCCCTTGCCCGGGCGACCGGCACATCCTCCAGGTACGGCGCCTTCCTCGACAGCACGCTCGACCGGGCGGGCGAGGCCGTCATCTACATCGGCATCGGCTGGGGCGCCTTCGTTGCGACCGCCTACTCGTCGTTGCCGGATAGCCTGCCCCTGCTCGTCATGACGGCCATGGCGGCGGCGTTCATGGTGAGCTACACGCGCGCGAAGTCGGAAAGCCTCGGATTCACGGCCGGCAAAGGAATGGCCGCGGTAGGACTGGCTCCGCGGGAGGTCCGAATCGTGATCCTGTCGGTCGGTCTGGTGCTCACCGGCCTCGCCGGAGGGCTGCCCGATGCCGAGATGCGCTGGTGGCAGTACGCGCTCGGCGAGGGGTGGCTGATGCTCAGTCTGGGGCTGATCACGCTTCTCGGAACCATCACCACTGTCCAACGAATCATCTATGTCTACCAACAGTCGAAATCGCAGTCGGAGGACAATCGTTAACCATGGCAACGACCAGCAACGGCAACGGCCGCACCCCCCGGGCTAAGGACGGCAAGATCCGCGTCGCGATCGTCGGCGTCGGCAACTGCGCCAGCAGCCTGGTGCAGGGCCGCTATTACTACGAGGACGCCAAGCCGGACGACTTCGTCCCGGGGCTCATGCACGTGAACCTCGGCGGCTACCACGTCCGCGATATCGAGTTCGTGGCGGCCTTCGACATCGACAAGAACAAGGTCGGCAAGGACCTCTCCGAGGCGATCTACCAGAAGCCCAACAACACCTACGTCTTCCAGCAGGTGCCGCATCTCGGGGTGAATGTGGACCGCGGGATGGTCCACGACGGCCTCGGCAAGTACCTCAGCCAGATCATCGAGAAGGCGCCGGGTGAGACCGCCGACGTGGTCGGCATCCTCAAGGAGCGCCAGGTCGACGTGATGGTCTCGTACCTGCCGGTCGGCAGCGAAGAGGCCACCAAGTGGTACGTGGAGCAGGCCCTGAAGGCCGGCGTCGCCTTCGTCAACGCGATCCCGGTCTTCATCGGCCGCGAGCCCTACTGGCAGCGCCGTTTCGCGGAGGAAGGCCTGCCGATCATCGGCGACGACATCAAGAGCCAGGTCGGCGCCACCATCAGCCACCGGGTGCTCACGCGGCTGTTCATGGACCGCGGCGTCCGGCTCGACCGCACCTACCAGCTGAACTTCGGCGGCAACACGGACTTCCTGAACATGCTCGAGCGGGAGCGCCTGGAGTCCAAGAAGATCAGCAAGACCAACGCCGTGACTTCGATGCTCGACTACGAGATCGACGACGAGGACATCCACGTCGGCCCGTCGGACCACGTGCCGTGGCTCAAGGACCGCAAGTGGTGCTACATCCGCATGGAGGGCACGACATTCGGTGACGTGCCGCTCAACGTGGAGATGAAGCTTGAGGTCTGGGACAGCCCCAACTCCGCCGGCGTCATCACGGACGCGATCCGCTGCCTGAAGCTGGGTCTCGACCGCGGGCTCAAGGGCACGCTCGTCGCTCCGTCGAGCTACTTCATGAAGAGCCCGCCGATGCAGATCCACGACGACATCGCCTACAACCGGGTGGAAGCCTTCATCCGCGGCGAGGACAACGAGACGCTCGTCGGCACCGAGACGATCAAGCCTCGGAAGACTCGCAAGCTGGCGCCGTCCAAGCGCACGGCACCGATCGAGGTCGCTCCGCAGGCGGCCACGAACGGCGCCGCGGCCGCGGGAAGGTCTCCGTCGCGACAGACGGCCAAGCAGGGCGCCGGCAGCTGAGGTCCCCTTCGCTGGAGCCCATCGCGGCAGCCGCTGAGACGACCGGCGGCGAGACGCCGAGCGCCGCCAGCCCGGGCGGTGGCAGGACGGGCAGCGGCACGGCGCGCCCGTCCGAGACCGCGTCCCGCCCGGATAGCGGAGTCAAGTACTCGCCCCACCGCCGGATCCGCCACGGCCGGCTGCGGCATGCCGCCCGTCGGGCCCGGGAGCGTGGCGTCACGGGCGGCTACCGGGCGGCCGAGGCCGCGCTCGGGCGCATCTCGCCTCGTCTCAGCGCGCCCGTCGCGCGCTCGCTCTTCCTCGGCGGGTACGCAGGCTGGCCGGCCAAGCGCCGAATCGTCCAGGCCAACGCCGCGCACGTCCTCGGGCTGCCGACCGACGATCCGGAGGTTGCGCGGCTCGCTCGGCGGATCTACAGCAGCTACTCCAGGTTTGCGCTCGACCTGATCCGGCTCCCGAGCCGCCCCGTCGACGAGCCACTTCGCCTGATGCAGAGCTCGGGCGATCATGGCATCGACTCGTTCCTCGAGCTCTGGGAGCGCTACCGCGCCGAGGGGCGCGGGATCATCGCCGTATCCGGGCACATCGGCAGCATCGAGGTCTTCGCCGCGGCGTTCGGCCTTCGCGGCGTGCCCACCTACGGCCTCGCGGACGACAGCGAGTACCCGGAGCTCTTCGCGCGGCTCACGGACATCCGCCGTCGCCGTGGCGTGGAGGTCATCCCGTGGCGAAACCTGCGCGAGGTCTACCGCGCCCTCAAACGGCCGGCGGTGCTCGGCCTGGTGGTGGACTGGGGCTACCGGCCGGACGACGTTCCCGTCCGCCTCTTCGGCGACTGGACCACGCTGCCGGCTGGGCCGGCCACGCTCGCGTCGAGGACCGGGGCCGTGATCATCCCCGTGGTCAACCGCCGTCGCGAGGACGGGACGTACGAGGCCAGCCACACCGAGCCGATCGAGGTTCGCGGCACATCGCCCGCAGAGCAGCTGCGCGCCACGCAGCGCATCGCCGACGCCCTGGAGGCCCAGGTGCGCGAGCGGCCCGAGCAGTGGTTCACGTTCAAGCCGATGTGGCCCGCCACGAGCGCCGAGGCCCAGGCGCTCCGAGAGCGTGCCGAGAAGATGGCCGCGTCGTGACGGCCGCGGACGCCGCAGTCGCCGGGCACGCCCCGGCCCTCGGCGTGCGGGACCGTCTCCTCTCGGGGCTGTTGCTCGCCGGCGCCCGCGGGCTCCAGCTGCTACCCGATTCGGCCGTCTACCGAGTGGCAGCAGCCATCGGCACGCTCTGCTGGCTCGCCATGCCCGCCCGCCGGGCGCTGGTACGCGACAACCTCGGTCGCGTTTGTCGCTGGCTCGACGAGCGCGGCCTGGGATCCGGACCCGTCCGGGCCGCCGCTCGGGATCGCGGCGCACTCGACCGCCTGGTACGGAGCGCCTTCCAGCACTGGGTCCGCACGTACGCCGAGAGCGCGGTCGCGCCGCGCTACGACGCGGAGGCGCTGCGCCGTCTGGTCACGCTCGAAACCCCGGAGGTAGCGGCCGAAGCCCTGGACCCGGACGCCGGCGACCGACGGGGCCGCATCTTCGTTGGCTTCCACTTCGGCTCGGTGGAGCTGGCCGCCCTCTACGCGGCGCGAGTCGGCCGGCTCCCAGTCGCCGGGCCGATGGAGAGCGTCGAGCACCCCGCCCTCCGGGCGTACTTCGAGCGAACCCGCCGCAAGCTCGGCATCGGCATCCTGCCGCTGGACGACGCGGCCCGGGAGCTCACTGAGCGACTGGGACGAGGCGAGGCGGTGGCCCTGGTCGCCGATCGCGCGGTCCGCGGCGGAGGCGTCCGCGTCGACCTCTTTGGGGCGCCCGCACGGCTTCCCATCGGGCCCGCCGCGCTGGCCGCCGAGTCCGGCGCGGCGGCGTACGTGGTCGCGATGTGGCGGACCGGCTGGTCGCACTGGGTTGCCCGGCTGGACCCATTGGACGGGGGCGAGTCCGAGTCGCGTCGCGATCGCCTCAGGCAGGTCCTGGAGCAGGAAGCCAGGCTCCTCGAGCGGACCGTCGCGCGCGCGCCGGAGCAGTGGTGGTCGCTGTTCTTCCCCATCTGGGAGCGTCCCTCATGAGCCTCGGCCGCGCCGACCTGCACATCCATTCACTCGCGTCGGACGGAGTGTCCGGGGTGGACGAGATCCTGGCCGCGGCCGAGCGCCGCGGGCTGGACGTGATCGCCATCACCGACCACGAGCGCATCGACGCGGCGCAGGCGGCACAGCACATCGCCGAGCGGAACGGCCTCCGCCTCCGGGTGATCGTCGGAGAGGAGATCACGACCCGCAACGGGCACCTGCTCGGCCTGTTCCTGAAGGAGCGGATCCGGCCGTGGCGCTCGATGAAGGACAGCGTGGCGCGGATCCACGACCAAGGCGGCATCGCGATCGTCGCGCACCCCCTCGTGCCGTACCCGCTCTGTGCGTCGGCGGGCACGATCCGGCGCCTCCTGGATGCGGCGGACTCCGTCTACCACCCGGACGGGATCGAATCGTTCAACCCCACCACGGCGGGCATGCACTGGACGCAGCGGGTGCCGGCGTTCACGGCGGAGGTCGGGCTGGCAGCCGTGGCCGGAAGCGACGCGCACCTGGCGGACGCCATCGGCCAGGCGCTGACCACCTTCCCAGGCACCACACCCGATGCGTTGCGGGAAGCGATCGCCGCGCGAACCACCGGCTTCGAGGGCTCGGTCTATCCGTGGCGCCAGCAATTCGGGATGTTCCGGCAGCAGATGGGCAAGAACGCGCGCGCGCTCAGGGACGAGGTCCGTGGCAAGCTGCTGCGAGACGGAACCGGCCGCGACCTGGGCTATCCCGGGGGCCGTCGCCGGCCGGTGCGCTACGACCCGGCATCCGACGCGACGCGCGAGGGAGAGCGGCAGTGAAGATCGGCCTCGTCACTCCCTACATCTACCCACTGCCCGGCGGCGTCAACGCCCACGTCCAGCAGCTCTACGAGAACCTCGTGGGGCGCGGGCACGACGTCCGGATCATCAGCAGCACACACGGGGCACAACGCTCGAGCGAGGGCGACATCATCCGGCTCGGCTACGGCTTCAGCGTGCCGACCAATGGCTCGATCGGCACCCTGACCATGTCGCACCGATATGGGGAGCTGGTCCAGGAGATGCTCGAGGAGGAGCAGTTCGACCTGCTGCATTTCCACGAGCCCTTCGTGCCGTTCCTCTCGCTGCAGCTGCTCAGACATTCCACGAGCGTGAATGTCGCGACATTCCACGCCTACTCCGGCTGGAGCCCCTCGTACGAGTTCGGCAAACGCATGCTCAAGGGGTTCGCCCGGAGGCTCCACGGGCGGATCGCGGTGAGCGCGGCCGCCCGGCACTTCATCGAGCGGTACTTCCCGGGTGACTACAAGGTCATCCCGAACGGCGTGGACCTGAAGCGCTTCCAGGGAGTGCCTCCGTTCGCTCGCTGGCACGACGGGGTCCCCAACATCCTCTACGTGGGCCGCTTCGAGAGCCGCAAAGGACTCATGTACCTCCTCAAGGCCTACCGGCAGGTCCGCCGCGAGGGCCTCGAGGCGCGCCTCCTGATCGTCGGCACGGGCCCGCAGGAGCGCGAGGTCCGTCGCTACATCGCGACCCGCAAGCTGACCGGGATCGAGCTGCTGGGGCGGGTGAGCGAAGACGACAAGAATCGGGCATACGTGACAGCGGACATCTTCTGCTCACCGGCGACCGGCTCGGAGAGCTTCGGGATCGTTCTGCTGGAGGCGATGGCCGCCGGCACGGCCATCGTGTGCAGCGACATCCATGGCTACAAGGGCGTCGTCCGGCGTGGCGAGCAGGCGCTCCTGGTGCCGCCGAAAGACGTGGATGCCCTGACGGCCGCGCTGGGCGCGCTGCTGCGGGACCCGGAGGCGCGCGCGCGCATGGGTGCGTCCGGCCGGCAGCGTGCCGTGCAGTTCAGCTGGGAGAGCATCACGGCCAAGGTCGACGACTACTACGGCTTCGTCATCCGGCGGCTCGCGTCCCAGGGCGCGCTGCCACCCGGCTTCCGTGCACCGATTCCGCCATCTCCGCACGCGACCCACGCGCTGGCCGTCCCGGTCGGCCCGGCCGGTGGCCGCGACCCGGCCGCGTTCCCAGCCCGCCGCTGACAAGGCTCATGCTCCGACGCCGGCGGCCCGCCGCCGGCGATGCCTCGCTCAGATGGACTCCGGCAGCTCCGCGTCCGACCCGGCGGCGGGCTTCTCCGGTCGCAGCCAGTGCGTCAGAACGACGACCGCCACCACCAGGAGCAGCGTGATCGCCAGGATGGCGACCGTCGGCCCGAGGATCGAGCTCTCGGCCAGCTCGTCCTTGTTCACGGCGAACCAGAAGTCGTAGTTCCAGCTGGGCAGCAGCCCCTGGTAGATGTTGGCGATCGAGTTGGGCAGCGGCAGACCCGACAGGTTCGGATACCAGGCGACGAACCACAGCACCACGGCCGTGAGCACACCGAGCACGAACCGCCGGCTGTCGCGCGCGTGCAGGACCAGCCAGGCCGGAACGGCGAGCGCGGCGAGGCCCACCAGCGCGATCTCGTCGGCTCCGATCGTGAGCGTGAAGGCCGGCTCGGGGCTGAAGACACGGACCGCGGCGACCACGGCCACGAGGATCACGACCAGCGTCGCGAACGGCGCAGCCTCGGACGGGATCGCGAACCGCCCGATTCGAAGCGGTCCGGCCGACGAACCACCGGCACGATAGAGCAGCCAGAGCTGCCAGCCGAGCACGGCGAGACCAATCACGAGGACGAGCGCGGATGCGAGGGCGGCCTCGCTGACGTCGGTCGAGCGCGTGATCGCGCCGCAGGCGATGCCGTCCCCGCCGCCTTCGGCGGTGTGCGCCGCGGTCGAGCCTGACAGGAGGCAGAGCGGCTGCCGGCCGAGCCACAGCAAAGGCGGGCCGATGATCGCGACCGCGGCCGCGATGCGTGCCACCAGCCAGGCGCCGCGTGGTGGCCCGTGCCACAGCTCCGCCAGGAAGTAGGCCAGCGCAAGCACGGCGAAGGGCAGGCTGGTGAACACGTGGTACTGGAACGTGGCACGGTCGATGCGCGACCACGGCAGCAGCATGACCGCGAACATCAGCACCACGAAGGCCAGCGCCAGGCTGCGGCGGTGCCAGGCGGCCCACGCGGCGAACGCAATGGCGGGGATCGCCAGCCACACGAGCACCAGGTTCTCGGAGTCGTAGATCACGCCGGTCGTCCCGTCCGCGAAGCCGTGCTGATAGAACCACACGGGCTTCAGGTCGAAGAGCCATGCCCACCACGGCGAGGACGCTGCGTGCCCCGCGCGCAGGGTGTTGTGGTAGTTGTACATGTCCAGCTGGAGCTTGATCAGGTCGCTGCCGCTCTGACCCGGGGCGGGGAGCCAGTGGTTGCCCAGGGCCACCCACGGCGCGTAGCTCGCGACGTAGACCGCGATCGGCAGGATGAACAGGCAGGCAAGCGCGAAGAGCCACGGGATGCCCGCCGCCCAGCCGGGCCGCAGCCAGCCGGTGGGCGCGGCGGACGGCACCGGCTCGTCGCGCGGCACCGCGGGGGGCTCCGCCAGCGGTCCCCGGCCGAAGCGGCCCGCCAGCCACGCGACGGCATAGGCGGCCGCCCCGAGCAGCAGGCAGGCGGCGCCGGCCTGCATCACGCGGCTGGGCGCGAAGAGGCCCTCCTTCGGCAGGCTCGCGGCGAGGAACACGCCCGCGCCCACGAGGAGGACCCCCAGCACGGCCGGCGCGACGACCGCGAAGCGCATCTCGTCGAGCGTCATGCGGATCGGCCGGCGGACCATGGCCACGGCCAGGGCCGCGGTGAGGACCAGCATCAGCAGCAGGAAGAACACGTTGATGTGCGGGTTGTCGAGGTGCGGCTGGTCGGCAGCCGGCCCGCGGACGGCGAGCGCGCCGAGGGCCGCGGTCATCGCGATCATCCCCGCCAGCGCCACGATCCGGCCGAGCGCGGACCGCAGCAGGACGAGCAGGACCAGGCCTCCCATGGCGTACAGCGCGACCCACTTGGAGGCGAGCGCCAGGCCCAGCAGGAGCCCGACGCCGACGAGCCCCGCGATGATCTGCCAGCGACGGCGCCACATCCCGAGGTAGAGCGGCGCGAAGAGCGTCGCCGCGGCCAGCAGGAAGCCCGTCACGTACGTGTCGTTCATGGCGATCCGGGCGTTCGCGAAGAACATGCCCCCGGCCATCACCAGGACCGCCGCGATGAGTCCCACGCTGCGCCGGCGGAATAGGATTCGCGCGAGCAGATAGACGCAGGCTGCCGTAAGCGAGCCCATCAGGACCCCGGGCAGCCGCCAGGCAAAGGCGTTCCGGCCGATGTCGACGGTGGCGACCGTGCCGTCGGGGGCGAGCGCGAGGATCTCGAGGCGGTCGGACTGTGGCCGGTCCGGTTGCGTGTCCACGACCAGCCGTGCCGGCTCGAACGGCAGGCGGGCGTCGGCGAACACCGCGCCGGGGTCCGCGTGCGGCTCGACCACGTAGATGGTCGGCGCGCCGTCCGGAGCGCTGCCCAGCACGTGGACGAGGTTCGCCGGCTCGTTCCACACGACGTCCGAGACGGGCCCGGGCATCAGCAGCTTGGCGCCCAGGCTCGGGCCGCCCTCCCGGATCGCGATGGCCTGGAGGTTGGACTCGGCGCCCGCCACGTAGAGCGTCGGCACCTCCAGTCCGCGCTCGACCAGGGCCATCCCGTTCGGGTCCGGCACCGCAAGCGAATCCAGGGACTCGAGGCCGACTGCGTCAAAGATGCTGATCCCGTTGTCGTCGCTGACCGCCAGGACGGGCCCGGATTGCAGCTGGATGCCGTCGAGATCGCCGGCCGCGATGCTCTTCTGGAGCTCGTCCTTGTCGGTCTTGTCCGGGTATGCCGCGATCGAGACGCGATCGCCGCTCCCCCTGAGCAACGCCAGGACGCGCGCCTCGTTCTCGTTGAGGTCCTTGGCCAGGACCGCAGCCTCGGCCTTTGGATCCGTGACGGCCGTCGGATCGGCGATGACCTGCTCCGCGCCGGGCAGCCGCTCCACGTCGCGCGCCCCGTCGACGGCGACGACGCCGGTCTGCGTCCCGTCGGCCGTGTCGAACGACGCGAGCCACGAATCGGTCGTGCGTGCGACCAGCTGGCCGTCCACCAGCACCAGCTGCTGGACGTTGCCTGTGGCTCCCGTGATCAACGCGAACGGCTCCGCCGCGGGGGCCGTGGCGCCGGGCGTCGCACGCAGCTCGTCGAGGGCCGCCGTGTCCAGCGCCGAGATGGCGCCTCCCGGAAGCGCGACGTACAGGCGGTGCGCGCCGTCGTCGACGGCGATTGCCGTCGGCGGGGCATCCAGCGCGATCTGCGTGATCCGCTCCCGCGACGCGAGGTCGTACACGCCGATTCCGCTCGGGTCCGCCACGTAAAGGCGGTCGCCGTTCCGCTGCGACGGCGCCGATCCCGGACTCCAGCGCGGCTCGACGGCGGCGTCCGTGACGGTCTGGGGCAGCTTGGCCGTGCCCGTCACCGCGTTGTCCCCGAACGCCACGATCCCCAGTGCCATGGCGTACTTGGCCAGGTGCGGGTGCGTGTACTCGTAGATGGAATGCGGAAGGCCGTAGCGCCAATCCTGGAGGAACTCGGTGCCCGTCCGCGCGTGGTAGACCTCGTCGAAGTACATGTCGTAGGGCTGCTCGAGGTGGAAGCCGCGCAGCCCGAACGAGCCGATCACGACAACCACGAGCACGAGCAGGTCCAGGCGGTCGAGTCGGCCGGGCCCTTCGCCGGCCAGCTCACCGCTGCGATCGCGGCGGACCGGCCTGAGGGTGCCCAGCGCCCCGTCGATCCAGGCGCCGATGCCCGGCCCGCGCTCCCACGGCACGATTCCGGCGCGACCATCGCCCGCCTCATCGACGGCATTCGCCGCGAGCACGGCTGAGCCAGGCGCACCGCTCAACCCGCCGTCCGGGGCGAGCCGGCGGTCGGCGTCGGCGAGGGCCAAGGCCGCGTCGCCTGGGTCCTCCACGGCCTCCCGGCGTGCCGATGGCCGGAGCTGCCAGACGGCGAACGCGAACGCGCCCGTCTGGAGGACGACGCTCAGCGCGACGAACGGAAAGGTCCGGAACAGGTCGCCAAAGGGAAGGTTGGCAACGTTGGGTGTGCCGTAGACCGGGTTGTCCTGGGTCAGGATCGCGTGGAGGTTCATGAACGAGCCGATCGAGAAGGCGACCAGCGCCCAGCGCCACTTCCGGTTCCAGACGGCGAGGAGCGGAAGGAACGCGAAGACCGGGAACAGGTAGCGCTCGTGCACCCGCGTCGGCAGCACGAAGAACGCGGCCGAAAGGACCACGGCCCCGATGAGGATCCCGGTGCGGTCCGGCCGCCGGTAGACGGCAAACAGCGTCAGCACGAACCCGGTCAGCAGCAGGAACGTCCCGATCACCACCGGCGAGATCGGCCCGAGGAAGGGCACCGTGTCGCCGATCCAGAAGTCGCTGCTGGCCAGTGCCGGGTGGCCGCCGACACCGACGAGCGCCCATGGGTTATAGGCGTTCACGGTCACGTACGGGTAGCCACCCGCCGTCCTCGCGAGGAAGACGATGTATTCGACAGGCCCCATGCCGAACGGCAGCGCCATGGCGAAGAAGA
Source organism: Chloroflexota bacterium (assembly GCA_034667005.1). Taxonomy (GTDB): domain Bacteria; phylum Chloroflexota; class Limnocylindria; order Limnocylindrales; family CSP1-4; genus JAFMJV01. The sequence goes on along the minus strand of JAXDKU010000076.1, from coordinate 25,462 downwards.
CCGCCCACGCCACCACGAACGTCGTGGCGAGGCGTACGGGGCCCTGCCGCTCCCGCAGCCATTGCCCGATGCGGCCGGGGAGCAGCGGCCGGTGGCGCGGTCCCGAGCCTGGGTCGAAGAGGTGGCGCTTGAGGAGGACGACCGCCACCAGCGGGATCATCACGACGCCGAACTGCGGCTTGACCATGGCGGCCACGACCGCCATGGCGGCGGCGCCCTCGGAGTTGCCGCGGATCAGCGCCGCCACGCCGAGCAGCATCACCAGCGCGCCGGCCGCGTCGGTCTGCCCCCAGAGAGCCGAGTCGTACCAGGTGACGGGGTTGAACAGGTAGAGGGCGCCGGCCGCGAGCGCCAACCTGTCGCCCCGGGCACCGGATCCGCTCCAGCTGCGCACGAGCCGGTACAGCACGAAGCCGACCGCCAGGTCGAGCAGGATCGGCCCCACCTTGATGATGTCCTCGGCTTGGAAGTCGGGGAACAGGTGGATCAGGTAGCCGATCGGCCAGAGCAGGTACAGGTAGCCCGGCGGATAGTCCGCGAACCCGGCGTGGGCGTAGAAGCCACCCGGCCCGTGCGTCCAGAGCGTCTCCGCCCACGAGGCGTAGCTCGCGAGGTCCGTCGCGAATCCCGAATGCGGGAACAACAGCCCCGCGATCGCCAGCCGCAGGCCGAGGGCCGTGAGCAGTAGGATGATCAGCGCCGGAGTCGCCGAGAGGGCTCGGAGCGGGCGTCCAGGTGCCCCGCGGACGGACTCGACCCCGCGCGCCGGGGTCGAAGTCAACGCCGACCGGCCTCCAGGGAAAGGATGAGGGTGACCGGCAGTATAGCAACGGCCCCTGGAACCCCCGCGCTCCGGGAGGGTCCGCGGGACGTCCCCGAAGGCAGGCTGGAACGTGCCCTCGCGCGCGTGGATCCCGCCTGGATCGGCGCGCTGTTCGTGCTCGCGGCGCTGGCCGTCTACGTGGCCAGCAACCCCGCTCGGCAGAACTTCTACAACCATTTCGTCTGGCAGGCCGATGCCTTCCTCCACGGGCAAGCTTCCATCCCCTATCCGGTCGCCACCGGGCCGGTCCAGAACATCTACTTCCAGGACGTCCTGCCCGCCCCGCCGCTCGGCCCGGCCGGCATCACCAACCCGCCGATCCCCGAGGGGCGCGCGCTGCTGCCCTTCCCGCCCCTGCCCGCCGTCGTGCTGCTCCCGTTCGTGGCCCTGTGGGGTCTCTCCACCAACGCCGCGCTCATCGCGGCCGTCCTGGGCGCCCTCAACGTGGGCCTGTGCTGGCGCATGGTGCTGCGGGTCACGCCGCGACGGGACGCTGCCGTCCTCGCCACGATCTTCTATGCGTTCGGCACCGTCGCGTGGTACGCGGCGATGCTCGGGAGTACCTGGTTCCTCGCGCACGTCGTTGCCTCGACGTTCCTCTTCCTGGCGATCGCGGCCGCGCTCGATGCGGAGGCCCGGGAACGGGTGACGGCGGCGACCGGCCGCGTGTTCCGGCTGGCCGGGCTCATCGACTGGCGCCAGTTCGTGGCCGGCATCCTGTTCGGCACGGCTGCGCTGGCCCGGCTCACGACGCTGTTCGGGGCGCCGTTCTTCGTGTTCGTCGGGGGCGGCGGCTCCTACGTGCGCCGCGCGGTCTCGGCGGGCCTCGGTGCCCTGGTCCCGGTCGGGCTCCTGCTGCTCTACAACGTGGCAACCACCGGTCACGTGTTCCACCCCGCCTATGACTACCTGCGCGAGAACGAGCACCGGCCGGTGCCGGCCTTCTACCACGCGGACTGGGGCATCGAGGACCTGCGCTACGTCGCCCAGAACGCGCCAATCCTGCTGTCCTGGCTGCCGCTGAGCCCCCTCAACACCGATGCGTGCCGCGACGAGCCGGCACCGACCGGCCTGGGACTGCTCGCGGACGAGAACTGCGCGCTGCTCCAGCCGGATCCGGTGGGCATGGGGCTGTTCCTGACCAGCCCCGCCTACCTGCTGGCGGTGCCCCTCGTGCTGATGGCTGGAATGCGGCGCCGGCTGGTCGCCGGGGCAGCGCTGGCCGTCTTCTCGATCGCGATCGTCAACCTGATGCACTTCAGCCAGGGTTGGGTGCAGTTCGGCTACCGCTTCAGCAACGACTTCGCGCCCTTCGCGATGGTCCTGGTCGCGCTGGCCATCGCCCGCTTTCGCGTGTCGTGGATCACCGCCGGCCTCGTCGGCGCCTCCGTCGCGATCAACGCGTGGGGCGTCTACTGGGGCGTGGTGAAGGGTTGGTGAGCGGCAGCGCGACGCCCGCACGGGCCGGCGCGCCATCCGGGTCGCCATCGGGGGCGCCTTCCGCAACGACGGCCGGCCGCTTCCGGCCCGGCAGCATGATCCAGGGCTCGCTCGGTGCCACCCTCGCGGTGGCCGCCGTGTTCGTCGTCTCGCTGGCGCTGGACCTGCGGACGCTGCTGCCCGACGTCGCGTACTGGGACACGGGCGAGTTCCAGACCATCGGCGCGGTGCTTGGCATCTCCCATCCCACCGGTTACCCGACCTACACGCTCCTGGCGTGGGTCGCGTCGGTGGTGCTCCAGCCCTTCGGGAACCCGGCCTTCCGGGCGGACATGCTGTCGGCGCTTCTGGCGTCCGGCGCCGCGGCCCTCGCCGGCCTCGTCGTGATCCTGGTGACGCGCCGCGCGGTCCTCGGCCTGGCCTGCGGGCTGGCGCTGGGGGTGAGCCGGCTCGGCTGGGAGATCGGGCTCGCCGCCGACCCGCACGCCCTGCACCTTTTCCTCACGGCGCTGCTGCTCGTTCTCCTGGTGAGCTGGCAGCAGCGGCAGCGGACCGATCCGGGTCGCGCCGGCCGCTGGCTGGTTGCCGCCGCGGTGGTCTTCGGACTGTCCCTCGGCAACCACGCGCTGACGCTCCTCCTCGCGCCCGGAATCGCCGTCTTCCTCCTGCTCGTCGACCCGTGGCTCCCGGTGCGCCGCTGGCGCCTGACACTGACGTGCGCGCTCGCGCTGGTCCTCACCACGGTCGCCGTCTACGCCTACATCCCCCTGCGCGCCTCGATGCGGCCGCCGCTCAACTATGCCGATCCGGTGACCCTGGAGCGCTTCAAGTACCTGGTGCTCGGTGAGCAGTTCCAGGGCACGTTCCACGCGCTCCCGTCGTTGCAGGGCGGGATCCAGATCGTCTGGGAGCAGATCCGGCAGAACCTGGGCCTTGGCGCGTGGCTGTCGATCGCCGGTGCCGTTCTCGGCGCGTTCCGTCATGCGGCATTCGTCGTCCTCACGGGACTGTGGTTCCTGCTGACGTTCGTCTTCGCCCTCGGCTACGAGAACGCCGCCATCGACCGCTACTACCTGGTGCCGCTGATGGTCGCCGCCATCTGGGCTGCGCTGGCGGTGGACGCCGTGTGGACCGCGGTGGAGCGGCTCATCGATCGGGCGCGGCTGCCGGTGGCCCGCCTCGCGGCCTCCGCGCTCGTGGGCGTCGTGCTGCTCGTGCCCGTCCTTGCGTCGGTTCCCGGCACGTTCGACCGCGTGGACCGCTCGGACGACGCAGCGGCGCGCGCGTGGCTGGACGCGACCCTGGACGTCGTGGAGCCCGATGCCGTGATCGTCAGCTGGTGGAACTACTCCACGCCGCTCTGGTACGGGCGCTGGGTGGAGGGCCGGCGGCCGGACGTGACGATCATCGACGACCGCACCGTCCTCGACGACGGCTACGTAACGGCGGAGGGGGCCATCGACGCGTACCTTGGCCTGCGGCCGGTCTATCTCATCCGCCTGGACCGCGACCTGCCGCAGTATCAGGACCGCTACACGCTCGAGCGCGTCGCGGGCATCCCGGCCGACGCGAGCGGCACCGTCTATCGAGTGCTGCCGTGAGCCGCTCTCCCGACGCGCGCCTGTACGATCCGCCGATGCCCGCCGACGACGACGCAACGAAGACCCGGCCCGAGCAGGACGGCGACACGCGTGTCCCTGAGCTGAGCTACTTCTTCCCCGCGCACAACGAGGCCGAGAACATCGAGCCGCTGGTCGCCGAGGCCCTGGAGGTCCTGCCGCGCCTCGCGCAACGCTTCGAGATCATCGCCGTCGACGACGGCAGCCGTGACGGGACGGCCGAGCTGGCCGACCGGCTCGCGACCGAGCACCCGGGCGTGGTGCGCGTGATCCACCACCCGACGAACCTGGGGTACGGCGGCGCGCTGCGGAGCGGCCTGCGCGGCGCTCGCTTCGAGCTGGTGGCCTTCACCGACGGCGACCGCCAGTTCCGCCTGGAGGATCTCGCGCGACTGATCGAGCGGATCGGCCAGCCCGCGTCCGAGGCGGAACCCCGGAAGCCGGACGTGGTCGTCGGGTACCGGCTGAAGCGGGCCGACCCGACGGTGCGCCTGGTCTACGCCCGCGTCTACCGCTTCTGCCTGCGGGTCTTCTTCGGCCTCCAGGTCCGCGACGTGGACTGCGCCTGCAAGCTGTTCCGGCGTGAGGCGCTCCGGGGCGTCCGCCTCGAATCGAACGGTGCGTTCCTCTCCGCGGAGCTGCTGATCAAGCTCCAGAGCCTGGGGCGCCGGATCGTGGAGGTGGGCGTGCCGCACTACGCGCGGACGGCGGGCAGCGCATCGGGGGCGAATCCACGGGTCGTGCTTCGCGCGGTGCGGGACTTCTGGCGGCTGCGACTGCGCCTCTGGGTGAACCGGAGCGCGGCGCTGCGCCGCGGGACGCCCGTCCTGGATCCGACCGAAGGGAATCGCTGACCGGCGTCAGTCCGGCCGGGTGCGGGGACCCCCAAGGCCTTCGCTGTCCGCACTGCCGCCTTCGTACGGATTGCCCCCGAGACCGGCCGGGCCTCCGCCCTCGCCCGCCTCGAGATCGGTGTCGAGCGAGTTGACGAACTCGCGGAAGACCGAGAGCTTCTCGTCCTCGTCGTTCTCGGGGACCACGCCCGCGCGGTCGAGCACCTGCTCCGTGGCGTAGATGGGCACGCCGGCGCGGATCGCGAGGGCGATCGCGTCGCTCGGGCGCGCGTCGATCTCTCGGGTCTCCCCGTCGAGCTCCAGCACCAGCCTCGCGCGGTACGTTTCCTCTGACAGATCGGAGACGACGATCCGGCGCATGGTGACACCGAGCTCCTCGAGCGTCCGCGAGAAGAGGTCGTGCGTGAGCGGCCGCTCCGGCGTGACGCCCTGGAGCTTCATGGCGATCGCGTTGGCTTCCCACGGGCCGATCCAGATGGGCAGATAGCGGTCGCGCTCCGCCTCCTTGAGGATGACCACGTGCTGCGACGACAGCATGTGGACGCGGACGCTCTCGACGACCATCTCGCTCATGCCGGAGGCCATGCCCGGATTCTACCTTCGGTGCCTGCGGGGACCCTGGACTACGGCCGCGGCGTGCGGCGCCGCGGCGTGGGCGACGGGCTGGACCCTGCGGAGATCGACGGGCGCGGGCTCGCGGCAGCCGGCTCCGCGACGTTCACGAGCGGACTTGCCATGAGCCCCTTGGGCGTCAGCCAGTAGAGCACGCTGGGATCGTCGGGCTTGTCCGCGGCCGGGGCCACGACGAGGATCCCGCGGACATCGTCCATGGCCGGTGATCCCGTAGCGCTCAGCCACTCCTCCACGTAACCGCCGCCCGTCTTGCCGAACACCGCGATGCGCTTCCAGGTCGCGTCGTAGAGGTAGAGACGGCCGGTGTTGCGGTCGCCAGACCCCGTGATCACCCGGAAGTCGTGGCCGGGCCGCAGGTCGGCTGCGTCGGGAAGCGCCGCGATCGAATAGGACAGCAGGTTGCCCGCGTTGTGCTGCACGACCCCATCCCCGCGACAGACCTCGGCGCAGGTCGCGGGGTCGCCGGTGATCGTGTACATGTTGTAGTCGATGACCATGTCCAGGAACGTCTCGACCTTCTCGGTGCTGCTGGTGAGCCACTCGGTCGGCGACGAGAGGGCGCTGCCGTCGCTCAGCTGGCGGTACCTGAGGATCTGCTCCGCTCCGGGCAGCGTCACGTACAGGCCGTAGCCCTCCTCGTTGGACGGGTACGTCGCAATGTCCGTGACCCCGTTGCCCCAGACCTGGTCGCCGCCGATCCGGATCTGGCGAAGCGAGCCTCCGCCCTTGGTGTTGGACGGGCGCCAGGTCCAGAGCTTGCCGCGCACGTCGACGATGAGCAGGTCCAGGCCGCCGGCCGCCAGGAAGCGGGGGGCGCCGATGTGCTCGCCTAGGCCGTCGCCGGCCTTGACCACGACGATCGGCGGATTCGTCGATCGCGGGTCGACCCGGCTGACCGTGTTGGCCGTGCCGTCGATGAAGTAGAGCGCGTCCGGGTCCTGGATGGGACCGTGCTCCAGGGCCAATGGATCGGCCCCCGCCGGCAAGGCGGCCACGATCCTCGCCGCCGCACGATGCACGAGGTACAGGCCGTCCAAGCCTGCCGTGATGCGCGCGCGGAGCGCCTGAACCGGCGCGGCCGGGACGCCCAGCTCCTCGGCCCGCTTCAGATCGGCGAACGCCTCGCGGAGGAGCTTCTTGGCGCGCTCCGGCTCGAGGGTGGTCGTCCCTCCGGCGCCGAGCACCTGGTCGGTCTTGTCCTTCGCCGAGTTGAAGGCCGCCTCCGCGCTCGTCACCTGCGGGATGCCGCCGTTCTCCTGGCCCTTCGGGAAGAAGGCGATGACGACCCCGACGAACAGGATGACGGCAAGGAACGCGAGGATCGCCATGGCGCCCCGGCGCTGCGCCTCGCGGCGCGAGACCTGCGGGGTGATGCGCCGGACCGACGTCCGGCGGCGCGGCACCAGGTCCAGCACGCGGTCGACGGCCCCGCCGATGGCGCCCGTGATGGCCCCGAGCGCGCTGCGGCCTCCGCCGCGGCGGGCCGGGCCGCCCTCTGCCGCGGCTTCGGCTGCCGCGGCTGCCGAACCCGAGGCCAGCTCTCCGTACGCGTCGCCGCTGGGCATCAGCTGCTGGGGCAGCCGGCCGTCGCCGCGCCCGCCGGCGAGATCAGTGGCCTCCACGACGAGCACCGCATCCGAGCCCTCGCCGCCCGACGCCACGAACAGGTGGTGCAGATGCTCCACCGCCGACTGGGGATGGAGCGTCACGACCGCGTTCTTCAGCTCCTCCGTGCCCACGGCCTCCGTCAGGCGGCGTGACACCAGCAGCAGCGAGTCGCCGACGGCCAGCTCGCCGCGCCAGACGTCCACGCGCAGGTCCGCGGCGGGGATGCCCGGTGCCGTGCTGTGCTCGGGCACCAGCAGCCGCGCGGCCCGGACGAGGTACGCATCCGCGGCGCCGACGGTCGCGACATAGAGCTCGTTGCCGCGGATGACCGCCACCGCGATGCCGATGGCGCCCTGCGCGAGACCGCCGCCGTCCCGGCCGCGCAGCTTCCGGTTGGCGCTGCGGAAGCACTTCTCGAGCAGGATCGGGATGCCGGCCGACTCGTCGTAGTAGTACTCGCGCTGGATCGTCTGCGCGGCAACGGCCGCCGCATCCCGTGCCCGGCCGCCCATCGACGCCGAGCTCACGAGGACGTAGAGGTTGCCCTTCGTGCGGGACTTCGAGCCGGTCGATGGCTCGGACACGAGCAGGCTGTCGGCCGAGGTGGAGAGCCGGTCCTGCTCCGCGACGAGGCCGTGTTTCAGCTGCAAGCGGGCGCTCATGGGGGCCGTAGTCTACCCAGAACCCCGGCTGGCGGGCCGCTGCACGACGGGGCGCAGCTCCAGCAGCCGGATTCCCCCGGGTGCCCTGGCGAACGCGGCCAGCAGCTCGTCGGAGCGCAGCCTGAGCTCCTGCGCGACCAGAGCGTCGTCGGCGCTCACGATCAGGGCAGGCGGCCGCATCTCCAGGAGCCGCGTCTGGCCGGCGGCCGGCGGTACGAGCTCCGCCACGAGACGCTCCCAGCTGGCCATGGCTCGGGCCTGGGCGAGCTGCGCATCCAGGCCAAGCTGACTCGCCACGCTCGGAAGGACGTCCGAGAGGCGGCGCATGGGGCGCTTTCGGTCCATCGTGTGCTCGGCCGCCCGCTCAGCCGGCGCGCTCGAGGCGGCCGGGCTCGACGCGCCACGCGGTCGCCGCCGCGACGAGCGCCGGGTCCAGGTCGTCGGGCGTCGTCGTCGTGATGAAGGCCTGGGGAAGGCCGTCGATCCGGCGCACCAGGTGCGACCGGCGGACCGGATCCAGCTCGCTGAAGACGTCGTCCAGCAGCAGGAGCGGCGCGCGGCCGTCGATCTGGGTGAGCAGGTCCAGCTGCGCGAGCTTGAAGGCGAGGATGGCGGTGCGCTGCTGGCCGCGCGAAGCGAAGGTCGACAGCTCGCGCCCCTCCAGCTCGAAGGCCACGTCGTCGCGATGGGGCCCGACCAGGGTCGCGCCGTTCCAGAGCTCCTTCTCGGCCGTCTCCGCGAGCCTGCGCCGCAGCGCGTCCTCGGGCGACTCCGTGTCCGCCGCTGGCGCATTCGTCAGGTACCGCAGTCGCAGGGCGCCCTCCTCGTCCGCGATCTCCGCGTGGGCCGCCTCGAGCGGACCCGCCAGCGCCTGGAGCGTGCGGTGCCGCCAGCCGACGATGCGGCCGCCTTCATGGACGATGACGCCGTCCCAGTACGGCAGCTCGTCGCGCGACGCCGCCTCCTCGCGGATCCGCCGCAGAAGGGTGTTCCGCTGAGCCAGTGCCCGCGTATACGTGGAGAGGCTGGCCGCGGCGCCCGGCACGCTCTGCACCACGAGGCCGTCGATCGCGGCACGGCGGAGGGACGGCGAGCCGGCGACGAGCAGCATGTCCTCGGGAGCGAAGAGCACGGTCCGGAGCGCTTCGGCGAGCGCGGACGGCCGCCGCGGGACCCCGTTCACCTTGACCCGCTTGCGCGCGCCCTCCGATCCGGGTGCCACCAGCACCACCTCCACGGCACCGCCTGCCGGCTCGCCGAGGAGCGCCTCCAGGCGGGCGAAGCCCTGCCCCCAGCCGACCATCTCGGTATCGGTGCTGGTCCGGTGCGAGTGTCCCAGTGAAAGCACGCCGATCGCCTCGAGCAGGTTCGTCTTGCCGGTCGCGTTGCGGCCGACGATCAGCTGCGGGCCGCCGCCGAAGTCCGCCTCGAGCGATGCGTAGCTCCGGAAGTCGCGCAGCGACAGGTGCCGGATGAGGGCGCCGGATCGTTCGAGGAGGGTCGCCTCGGGCCTCAGGACGGGGTGCGGACGGGCATGATCACGTGCACGTAATCGGCGTCGTCCACCGGCTTCAGCACGCCTGGAGCCAGCCGGCCGCTGAACTCCAGCGCGAGCTGGTCGCCGCTCAGGTTCTGGAGCGCCTCGGTCAGGTAGCGCGCGTTGAAGGCGATCGTGACGGTGTCGCCCTCGAGCGTGGCCTCGACCTCGCCTTCCGCGTCACCGACGTCTGCCGCGGCCGCGATCGTGATGCCGGTCGCGCCGTCCTCGCCGACCTTCAGCTTGACCACGTTCGCGGCGGAGCTGGCGATCAGAGCGGAGAGTCGCACGGCCTTGAGCAGATCCTCGCGGTCCACGATGGCGCGGCTGGCGTAGCTGGTCGGCAGCACCTGCTGGTAGTTCGGGAACTGCCCGTCGATGAGCCGGCTGACGAGCTCGGTGCCCTCGACGCTGAAGATGACCTGGCTCTTGGCCTGGGCGAGCATCACGTCCACCGGGTCGTCCGTGTCGCCGAGGATCCGCATCAGCTCCAGGTACGAGCGGGCGGGCACGACGAACGTGGTCTCCTCGATGGGCGTGAGCACGGCCAGCGTCTTGACGGCGATGCGGTAGTTGTCCGCCGCGGCCAGGGTGAGACGGTCACCGGAGATCTTGGTCAGGACGCCGGTCAGGATGGGCCTGGCCTCGTCCGTGGCCGCGGCGAAGGCCACCTCACCCAAAGCCCGACGCAGCGCCCGCTGCTCGAGCCTGGTGGTCGGGCGGTCACCGGCCGAGGGGATGACGGGGAACTCTTCTGCATCGATGCCGCGGAGGTGGGTCTGGTAGCGGCCGGCCTTGACGTGCAGGCTGTTCCCGGACTCGACGGTCAGCTCCACGCGCTCGCCGGGCGGCAGGCCGGAGACGACGTCCGTGAGCAGCCGGGCCGGGACGGTCAGCGCCCCCTCTTCGTCGATCTTGCCCGGGACCCAGGACGTGATGCCGATCTCCAGGTTGGTCGCGGTGAGCTTGAGCCCCGCGTCCTCCGTCCGGAGGAGGACGTTGGAGAGCACCGGCAGCGTGCTGCGGCTGCTGACCGCGCGGCTGACCACGGAGAGCCCGCGCGCCAGGTTCTCCTGCATGACGGATAGCTTCACGTCGGTTGGTGCTCCCTGGTGCGTTCGCTGAGCGGCGTCTGGAGAGGGCCCGCAGGCTTGCCTTGCGAGGCTTCGTTCTGAGGTTCGTATCTTCGCATCCTTTCTAACCTCATAGTCATCATCAAGGTGTGGAAACGGGGGACAACTCGGCCCGCGCCACGTTCGTTCGCTGGGCAGGCGAGCGGATTCGGGCGGTGGACAGGTCGCGTGATTCGGTCGATGCGCGGGCATCACGCCGGCGGACCCTGTGCACATCCGCCGGCGGTCTTCCACACCCTCGATTCGAAGTGGCGTAGTTGCCCACGAGGGGGTTGCGGACGCCCCGCGTGGGAGCGGAGGCGTATGCACCGGATCCCGGCAGATGTCCACCGCCAACCGGATGGTTCGACGGCGGCGGGAGGCGGCTGCGGCCGGCGGCGAACAGGGGGTGTGCCGGACGGCCGGACCAAGCTCCGCGGAGTGGAAGGATCGACGTCGAGCGGCCCAAACGGACGGCCGAGCGGCGAGGCTACGGCGACGACGACCGGCTCCGAACATTGGGCCGCGCAGACGCCGGGATCAGTCGGAGTAGATCAGCTCCCGGACGGCCGCCAGCTCCCGCCGGAGCTCCTCGTTCTCCTGGCTCTCGCGGTCGATCTTGTCGCACGCGTGCAGCACCGTGGAGTGGTCGCGGCCGCCAAGCTCCGTGCCGATCCGCAGCAGCGAGACGTCCGTCTCCGCGCGCATCAGGTACATGGCGATCTGGCGCGGCACCACGATGGCCCGGTCGCGCTTCTGGCTCCGCAGCGTCTCCATGTCCACGCCGTAGTAGTCGCCGACGGCCTGGGCAATCCTGTCGAGCGTCACGGCGCGCCGCTTCGGGTTGTACATCACGTTCGAGAGCACGGCCTGGGCCAGCTCCGACGAGATGGGCATCCCCTGCATGTTCGCGTAGGCCGTGATGCGGTTCAGCGCGCCTTCCAGCTCCCGGATGTTGGAGACGATCTTCCGCGCGATGAACTCGAGGGCCTCGGGGCTGACGGGGATGCCCTGCTCCTCCGCCTTGGCCCGCAGGATCGCGATGCGCGTCTCCAGGTCGGGCGCGGTGAGGTCCGCGATCAGCCCCCACTCGAAACGGCTGCGGAGCCGCTCCTCCAGGGTCGTGATCTGCTTCGGCGGCCGGTCGGACGAAAGCACGATCTGCTTCCCATCCTCGTGGATGGCGTTGAAGGTGTGGAAGAACTCTTCCTGCGTCCGCTCCTTGTCCGCGATGAACTGGATGTCGTCGATGAGCAGCAGGTCGATCCGGCGGTAGCGGGTGCGGAAGTCGTCGACGCGGCCCTGCTGGATGCTGGTGATGAACTCGTTGGTGAACTTCTCGCTCGTCGCGTAGACGATCCGCTTCCTGGGGAAGCGCGCGAGCACGGCGTTGCCGATCGCATGCATCAGGTGCGTCTTGCCCAGCCCCACGCCGCCGTAGAGGAACAGCGGGTTGTACGCATGCCCAGGACGTTCCGCAACGGACAAGCTTGCCGCGTGCGCAAGGCGGTTGGCGGAGCCGACGATGAAATTGCGGAACGTGTAGCGGGCGTTGAGGCTGACGCTCGAGCCGTCGGGGCCGCCGACGCGTCCGGGCTCCAGGCGCACCCGGTCGGGCGCTCCACCGGCCTTCGGCACGATTCCGAGCGTGGCGGGCGCGCTCGCAGGGATGCCGTTCGGGTCCGCGGGGTCACCGGCCTCGACGCGTTCGGACGCCGGCACGTCGCGGACCTCGAAATCCACGTTCACGCTGTAGCCGACGACGCGCGCCAGGGTCTGGGAGATCAGCGCGCGGTAGCGGGTCTCGAGCCAGTCCTTGGCGAACCCGTTGGGAACGGCGACCCGGAAGCGGTTCTCGTCGACCGCAACGAGGGCCGTGTCCTTGAGCCAGGTTTCATAGTTGGCGGGCGAGAGCGAAACCTGAAGCTCACCCAGGGCGGCGCGCCAGACCTGCTTCGGATCCATCGATGGCACTGCCCCTGACACGGTTTGACGAACGGCAAATCAACGCGGAAGACCGGCCTCTCTCCGAGGCCAAGTAGGTCCCTTCAGCCATCGGCGAGCGCCCAGACCGAGCCGGTCGCAGGCCGGTCCGGAGGGCTCCGGCGGAGGCGCTCCCAGACACCCTGGGGGCGCTTGGGCGGCATACGTTAGCGCGCCGGGCCGGTACCCGCAACGAGAATCGGGCATACCCCCAGGGAGTATCGTGCGGCGCCACGCTGCACCTTCGGCCGGGCCGCCTCCGAGCAGGCGCCGGGCCGTATCAGGGGGTGTCGGGCCGGGCTTCGCGAGAAGTCAGCCGATGCGGTCGCCGGGCTGCGCGCCCTCGTCAACCGAGAGCAGCGGGATCCGCCCGTCCGACGGCAGGGCACCCAGGACCAGCACCTGGCTGTCAAAACCGGCGATCCGGCGCGGCGGAAAGTTGACGACCGCGACGACCAGGCGGCCGACGAGACCTTCCGGGTCCGGGTAGGTTCCCGGAAGCTGGGCCGACGACGTGCGGGTCCCCGCCTGCCCGAAATCGATCGTCAGCTGATAGGCCGGGCGTCGCGCCTCCGGAAAGGGTCGAGCCTCGACGATGCGGCCGACGCGGACGTCGATGCGCTCGAAATCTTCGATGGTTGCGCTGCCTGGCGGGAGCAACGAGGGTGCCTGGGACAATCGGTCCTCCTTTCGCGTATATAATCCGCCCCGACGTGGACGCGCCACGGCGCACCCGTGCACGGGTTGCACGGCACCCAGCGCCCGGCGCGTTTTTGTTCCCATCACAGAAGTCGTCGGGACGGGCCGACTTCTGATCGCTCGATCGCTCGTCCGGAGGAACGGTCCAGGGCCCACATGACCAAGCAGACGTACCAGCCCAAGAAGCGACATCGCGCCAAGGAGCACGGATTCCGAGCGCGGATGAAGTCCCAGGGCGGCCGGAGAGTCCTGGCCGCACGGCGAGCAAAGGGCCGCAAGAAGCTCACGGTCTGACGCCCGAGCGGACCGCCACCATGGGCGGGGCGCTCGAGATGCTGCGTTCCAAGCGAGACTTCGCGGCGCTCCAGGAACACAGCCGCAGCCGGAGCCATCCCCTCCTCCTCGTTCGATACCGAAGCAACGGGCTCGGCAAGGATCGGTACGGGATCTCGACCGGCAAGCGACTCGGCGGGGCGGTGGTCCGCAACCGCGTCCGGCGGCGGCTCCGCGAGGCAATCCGCGCGATGGACCGCAGCGGATCGTCCGGCTGGGACATCCTGGTGGTGGCGCGACAGGCCAGCGTCCAGGCCGGCTACAGGGAACTCGCGGACGCGCTGCAACGAACGATCGGCCCGATCGGGGCCGGGGAAGGAACGACACAGGCTTGAAACGGCTGGGGATCCTCATGATCCGGGTGTACCGGGTGGCCTTCGCATGGCTGCCCTCGCCCTGCCGTTTCGAACCGAGCTGTTCCCGCTATGCCGAGCAGGCCATCGACCGCTACGGTTTCTTCCGCGGCACGTGGATGGGCATGAAGCGGATCTCCCGCTGCCATCCCTGGAATCCGGGCGGCTATGACCCGGTCCGCTGAGATGACGCGCCGGCTTCAGCTGGCCCTGGCCGCCGCCCTCCTGGGCCTCATGGCCGTGGCCTTCGTGGCGATCCCCGTGTCCGCCGCCGACCCGAGCGGCTCTCCGGCAGCGGCCTCCGCCGCGGCATCCCCAGCCTCGACCCCGGCCGCCTCGCCGGCCGCGGAGGCGACGCCTGCGCCGGCACCCGAGCCAACGCCCGACGCGGAGCCGTGCCCGCATCCCACGCCGACCCCGAATCCTTCGCCGCCGGCCTCGCCGCTGCCCCACAACCTGTGCCCGGCCCAGCCGAGCGGTGCAGATCCCATCGGCTTCCTGGCCTGGATCTTCACGCCGATCTTCCAGGTCATCTTCATGGCCCTGGCACTGCTCTACAACCTGGTCGGGGACATCGGCATCGCGATCGTCCTCGTGACGATCCTGATCCGCATCCTTCTGGTCCCGGTCTTCCGTGCCCAGATCGTCTCTCAGCGCCGCATGCAGATGCTCCAGCCGGAGCTCCGCGCGATCTCGGCCAAGTACAAGGGCAACCGCACGAAGATCAGCGAAGAGCAGATGAAGCTCTACCGCGAGCGGGGCTATAACCCCGCCGCGGGCTGCCTCCCGGCGTTGCTCCAGCTGGTCCTGTTGCTGCCGATGTACCAGGTCTTCAGCCAGGGCCTCTCGGCACCGAACATCAGCTCGATGCTCCAGATCTTCGGGCATCCCGTGATCAACGTGGTCTGCCAGGACCCGGGCAACCCCGCGATCCCCTGCATCGACCCGATCATTCCCTGGCTCCTCAACCTGGACGCGCACCGCCCGGAGATCCTGTTCGCGGTGTTCGGGTTCGGAATCAGCATCCTGGCGATCATCTCCGCGCTGCTCCAGCTGGTGCAGACGCGGATGATGCAAACGCCCACGGACGACCCGCAGATGCGCAGCCAGCAGCGCATCTTCCTGATCCTGCCGCTCTTCTCGCTGATCTACGGCGGGCTGCTGCCGGCAGGCCTCTTCATCTACTGGATCACCACGACGATCTTCTCGATCGTCCAGCAGTTCCTGATCGCCGGTTGGGGCGGCCTCTTCCCGATCTTCGGGTGGACGCCTGGCTTCGCCAAGGGCCACCAGCCGCGATTCCCCGTTCCGCCCTTGACGCCTCGCGTCGCGACGCAGTCGGCGAGCCCCGCAACTCCGGGACAACGCCGCAGCGCCACCGACAGCGCGGCCGGGACCATCAAGCCGGCTCGTACCCGCGCGCGTACGAGTCGACGAGGGAGACGCCGATGAGCGAGTACCAGGAGTTCACGGGCAAGACCGTCGAGGAGGCCCTGCGCAACGCGCGGGAGTCCTTCGGTGTCGGTGGGCTCGATGACCTCGACTTCGAGATCCTCACCGCGGGCAGCCGCGGTGTCCTCGGCATGGGCGCCGAGCCGGCACGCATCGTGGCCGCGCCGCGCTCCGCCCTGGGGGGCGCCGCCCCTCGCCGGGAAGCGGCGGCGTCCGTGCCGCTGCCCCCTCCGCCTCCGCGCGAGGATCGCGGCTTCGACCGCGACCGTGAGCGCACGGGCCGGGGCTTCGACCGCGGCAGGGATCGGGACCGTGGGCCCCGCGACAGCGGCGGTGGCCGCGACCGCGTGCAACGCGACATGGGACCGCGGGACGCGGCACCCCGCGAGATGGCACCCCGCGAGGGAGGCCAGGACCGCGGGTTCGGACGCGACCAGTCCGATCGGCCGCCGCGCCGCGAGCCGGAGCAGCCTCGCGAGGCGGCCGCCCCTGAGGCAGCCGTGGAAGAGGCACGCCACGAGATGTTCGGAGCGACCGAGCAGACCGTCGATCCGGGCTTCGGGCGCGAGGAGGGTCGCGACCGCGGCTTCGGGCAGGACCGCCCGCGCGCACCCAGAGAGGGCGACCGAGATCGCGACCGCGCCAGGCGGCCGCGGGACGACCGCCGGAGCACCGGACTCACCCAGCGCGAGCTGGCGGAGGTCGCCTCGGCCCGCGAGTCGGTGGGCAACGAGCGCGAGGAGATCCAGGCGGCCGAGGCATCGCCCGAGGCGCTCGCCGCCGGCCAGGAGATCCTCGAGCAGCTGATCACCCTGATGGGCTACCGCGCGACCGTGGCCGTCCACTCGGGCCAGACCTCGAAGATCGACGTGACCGGGGCCGACGAGGCCGAGAAGGAGGCGCTCGGCGCGCTCATCGGCCGGAAGGGCGAGCGGCTCTCCGCGCTCCAGCACCTGGTCAACCTGATGCTGTCACGGCGGATGGGCGCCTGGACCCGCGTGCTCGTCGACGTCGAGGACTACCGGGGCCGTCGCGAGCGGCAGCTCACCGAGCTGGCGCACCGCGCGGCCGAGCGCGTCATCGAGTCGGGGACGATGCTCCAGCTGGAGCCGATGCCCGCGCTCGAGCGCCGCTGGATCCACCTCGCGCTGCGCGACGTCGCCGGTGTGGCGACGCAGTCGATCGGTGAGGAGCCCCAGCGCCGGATCGTGATCCTGCGGGTCGGCGGCCAGTAGTCCTCTAGGTCGCTCCGACTAGGTCGCTCCGACTAGGTCGCTCCGACGAGTGGCACGAAGAGGAAGTCGTTGACGTAGCCCGCTCCGGGGCTGCCCTTCTGGAACCCTTCGTGCACGAAGGCGAGCTGGTCGCGCTCGACGTCGAAGGCGGCGATCGGACGGCGTCCACCGCGGACCAGCACGAACCCCGCGTAGCCGCGGCTCAGCAGCCAGTCGAACGTCTCGGCGAGGGGCTGCGTCCGGTGCCGCTGCTCGATCTCCATGACCAGAAACGGTCGCGAGGACGCGAGGAGACCCTCCGCGCCCTGGAGCACGGACTGCTCGTGCCCCTCCACGTCGATCTTCACCAGGGCAACCCGCCCCGGCTCCGAGGCGAGCTCGTCATCGAGACGCGCAACGGGGACCTCGAGGCTGTCGTGCGGTGCCGCCTCGACGACCGGGTTCGAGAGGCTGCCCATCGCATCGACGCGCTCACCGTCAGTCACCGGCCGCATCAGGGTGGCGGTACCGGCCCGATCGGACAGCGCGGTCGGATGAATCGTGAGGTTGCCCCGGTGCCTGGCGACGGCCTCAAGCACGCGCCGGCCGTCCGGGTTCGGCTCGAAGGCGTGAACGCGGCCCTGCCGCCCCACCAGCCGCGAGAGGCGGTCCGCGTAGACGCCGCGGTGCGCGCCGACGTCGGCGACCACGTCGCCCTTGCGGACGAGCTCGTCGAAGATGGCCAGTGACGGTTCGCGGCGCACCCGCAGCATGAGCTCGAAGGCTCGGACCGCGGCGTAGGGCGCGCGGGACAGCAGCAGGCCACCGAGGCTTCCCGAAACCGGAACGCCGGCCTTCGTCCCTCGGGCCTGCGGCTCGCCCAAACTGCCCTCGGGTGCGTCCGCTGCGTCGCCCGGCTCCTCCGCGTCACCCTCCGATGTCATGGGGGGATTGTCAGAGCGCGATGCCGTGGGGTCAAACGCACCCGTTTGACGGGACCGGAGCGGAGGACTACGGTCGCTTCCGAAGACGGCGCGCCGCGGCGGACCTCGTCGGTCCCGGACCTGGCGCCGTCCGGAGGGGAAAGATTCCGTCATGATCCCGCTTGTTTCCCGTGTTGCGTTTGCCCGCGCTCGCCTCTCGGCGAGCGTCATGACGATCCTCCTGCTCGCCGTGGTGGGCGTGCCGGCCGCCGCCGCCGCGCCGCCGCGATTGGTGCGGGACATCAACCTCGAGAGCCAGCCGTCCTTTCCGACCGAGGGCGTGAGCTTCCAGAACCGCCTCTTCTTCGCTGCCCGCGACCAGTTCGGGACCGGACTCTGGAAGACCACCGGCACCTCCGCGGGCACCAAGCTCGTGCGGCGGATCCCGGGACAGGAGGTGCAGGTCGAGCAGGTCACCAGGGCAGGTAGCAAGCTCTTCTTCCGTGCCCGCGGCAGCGGACAGCAGTGGCGGCTCTGGGTCAGCGACGGGACACCGAACGGCACCCATCGGATCGGCACGGGGAATGCCGCAGGCCGCGACGTGGACGAGCTAACGAGGTTCGGTAGCGCGCTGCTGTACGTCGCCTACGACGATGCACACGGGCGGGAGCTCTGGAAGACTAACGGCACCGCGGCAGGCACGGCGATCGTCAAGGACATCCGCCCGGGCCCGGATGGCTCGGCCCCGGCCAATCTCGCGGCCGTCGGCGGGCTCCTCTATTTCCGCGCAGACGACGGGACCAACGGCCAGCAGCCCTGGACGAGCGACGGGACCGAACCGAACACCGACATGCTCAAGAACATCGGCGCGGGCTCCCCTTCCAACGCGGACAGCTTCGTCCGGATCGGGAACACCGGACCCGTGTTCTTCACGGCATCGGACGCCTTCGGTAACCAGCTGTGGATGACGGACGGCACGGAGCCTGGAACGCAGAAGGTGCAGTCGAGCGGGTATCCGGCCGGCGTCTTCCGCCGCCTCCGGGTCGCTGACGGCAAGGTCTGGTTCGGCGCGCAGGATGGCGCCGGCTGGGAGCTCTGGTCCAGCGACGGCACGGACGGCGGGACCCAGCGGGTCACGGACATCAACACCTCCGGAGATTCGCTCCCGCAGGGACTCGACGACCTCGTCAAGGTCAATGGACACATCCTGTTCACGGCGACGGACGGGGCGACGGGCTATGAGCTGTATGAGGTCAACGAGAGCGATCCGGCGGGCGCCACGCTGGTGAAGGACATCGCCACCGACGACACCTACGGCGGCTTCCCATACCAGTACGTGGTCTTCGACGGTTCCCTCTACTTCACGGCCATCGACACCATCCATGGCGCGGAGCTCTGGAAGTCCGGCGGCACCACGGCGACCACCGTCAAGCTCACCAACTACGGCGTCTGGACCAACGGCCCCAAGCCGCTCGGCATCGCCCGGGGCCAGCTCTTCTACCAGCCGGACGCAGGCATCAACCACGGCGAGCTGTGGAAGGTCAACGACGCCCGGACCGGCCTGGCGCTCGTCAAGAACATCGATCGGGCCACTGCCGATTCCGAGATCGACAACATGGCCGCGATCGGCGGTCGCGTCTACTTCGCGGCGCAGGACGCCACGCACGGCAGCGAGCTGTGGGTGAGCGACGGCACGCGGAACGGCACGCAGTCGCTCGGCGACCTCCTGCCGGGCGAGGACGGCGTCTATCCCATGAGCATCACGCGCTTCGGAAGCCGGATCTACTTCGCCGGCTACTCGGCGACCGGCAACGTGTCGCTGTGGAGCACCGATGGGACCGCGCAGGGCACCGCGCGGCTCAAGCTGATCGACATCGGCGGCAACGCCGCCACGGACGACGTCGACAACCCGTATCAGATGACCGTCGTCGGCTCCACCCTCTTCTTCGTCGGCCGCGACGCAGGCGGTGTCGAGCTGTGGAAGAGCGACGGGACCAAGAGCGGGACGATGCGCGTCAAGAACATCCGACCCGGCAACGCCGACTCCTCGCCGGACGATCTCATTGCCGTCGGCGGGATGCTCTACTTCACCGCTCAAGGCACCGACGGGCGCGAGCTGTGGCGGTCGGATGGCACAGACGCCGGCACCGTGCAGGTGAAGGACATTCGCACGGGGCCCGTGGGCTCGAATCCCAGCGAACTCACGAGCTACGGCAGCGGCTTCCTCTTCGCGGCCTTCGGTCCCGGCGCGCGGGAGCTGTGGACGAGCGACGGCACCAGCGGGGGAACGGTCCGGGTCAAGGACATCAACCCGTCCGGGAGCTCGTCCCCGACGGATCTCACGCGATTCGGCGGGAAGGTCTACTTCGGCGCCACCGACGGCTCCAGCGGCCAGGAGCTCTGGAGCACCGACGGCTCCGGGCCGGGCACCAGCCGCGTCGCCGACCTGGCCTCCGGTCCGGGTGGTTCGGACCCGCTCGAGCTCACACGCATGGGCACCTGGCTGTTCTTCGTCACCGAGCGGGCCGGCAACCTCGAGCTGTGGCGGACCGACGGGACGGGGCCTGGCACCGAGGAGGTCGTCCAGCTTCCCGCCAGCACGTCGTGCTGTGGCCGGCGCGAGCACGACCTGACCCCGGTGGCCGGGACGCTGTTCCTGCGCGTCTACCGATTGAGCACCCGGGACGAGCTGTGGCGGAGCGACGGCACGGCCGCCGGCACCGGGCCCGTGCTTCTCGGTGGCCGAAGGGACACGCGTCCGTGGGCACTGACGGCAATGGCCGGCCGGCTGTTCGTCTCAGCGCAGGACTACATCCACGGCGAGGAGCTGTGGACCATCACGCCGTAGCGATCGTCGGCGGACGCTAGCGCGCGGAGAGCCGGCCGCTGACGGTGCGGCGGCCGGCCTCGTCCCGCTGGTAGCTGACGGTGCCACTCACGGCTCCCTCGAACGCCAGCCGCAGCGTCAGCGTGCCATTCGCGTCATTGATGACGCCCTTGCCGCTGGCCGCACCACCCTCGGAGAAGGCACAGCCCTCGAGGCGGAGGCGGGAGCCGTTGTCGAACGGCGTGTAGGAGATGGTCCCGCCGAACGGGCAGCCGTACGCGAGGGGCTCGGCGCCGTCCCAGTACTGGTAGTCCACGCCGTTGACGATCTCGTCGTCGATCTGGCCCAGCGCGGCGAGCGTGCCGTCCGTCAGGGCGATGGCGTGGGCCGGCAGCGGAACGTAGTCCGCGGCGACGTCGCCGGCGCAGACGGTCTTGCGGCCATCGGGAAAGCGCTCCTGGACGAGGATCGCGGTCACCAGGTCGTCCGGACAGGGGTCGCCACGGCCGTAGATGACGTGCGGACCTCCAGGCTTGTAGATGAGCCAGGTGTCCGCCAGACGCCGCGAGACGATCCGCTCGGCGTTCTGGAACGGCGTGCTCGGATCGAGCGTGGCTCCCAGCACGACCAGCGGGTAGGGCGCGTCCGCAGCAGGCACGGGCCGCGGATCGGCCCCTGGCTGTACCGGCCAGTAGGTGCACGGCAGGTCGCCGTAGAAGTCGGCGGCCAGGCGACCGGCATCGATCCCGTGGTCGCGGCCGTAGGCGAGGTACGCGTCCGCTCGTTCGTCGGGCCCTCCCGCGTCCGGAAAGTAGGCGTAGTCCACGCACTCCACGGCGTAGTAGAGGGCGTCGGCGTAACTCGGATCAGGCACGGCCGCGAGCGTGTCCGGGTCCTGGCCGAGCTGCCCATACGTGAACCGCGACAGCCACCACAGGTCGCCGCGTGAGGCCGCCGCGACGGCACGCTGGAGGAGCGCGCGATCCCCTTCACTGGACACGGCGAACGCCGCGTTCTGGAGGTCCACGAGCGCGTAGTCGCGCGGCTCCTGGGTGCCGTCCTTCTTCGTGAACATGTAGCTGAGCGGCCCGGCGGACAGTTGGGCGGCCAGCTCGTCGTAGGCGGTCAGCTCGTTGCCACCGGATACATCCGAGCTGCACGCGGTCTGGACCGAGCAGTCGACGAGCGTCGCGACGAGGGCGTTGTCGTAGGCGCGCGCGCCTTCCGTGTAGAACGCCTCACCGCTCGTCGAGAGGTCGACGGCCCCGTCGAGGAACAGGGCTCGCACCCGATCCGGGTGCGCGGCGGCGTACGTCTGCACCAGCTGTGTCCCGTAGCTCTCGCCGTAGAGGCTCAGGTTGTCGACGCCCAGCCAGAGCCGGAACGCCTCCACGTCCTCTGCCGCCTGGCGCGTCGCGTAGTACGGCAGCGCCGTCCGGTCGACCTTGGACTCCGTGAGGCACGTGTCCACGAACGTCTGGGCCGCCTCCTTGAGCGCTGTCCCTCCGGAGTCATCCGGGCCGGCGGGATCCGTGTAGTAGGCCAGCGCCGCGTTCGGGCAGGTGAAGCTGCCGGACATGCCGGATCCGCGCTGATCCATGAAGACGAGGTCGTAGGCACGGCGGATGGACGGATCGAAGCTGTCCGCGTAGCCGACCGCGCTGTAGATGCCGGCCGTTCCCGGCCCGCCGGTGATCGTGACCCACGTGCCCTTTGCCGGCCCCGGGGCGGTGTGGCGCTTCAGGGCGAACGTGACATCGGCGGTGCGCCCGGTGTCCTGGAAGTGATCGAGCGGGACCGTCAGGGTGACGCAGCTCCAACTCGCGGCAACGGCCTTCGGGCAGGGCTTCTCCGCGACCGCGATCGGGCCGGGACTCGGCGGTGGGAGGGTCGGCTGAGGGGTTGGGCTCGGGGTCGGCGCCGGTGTCTCGACGGGCTGCGGCGTCGCGGACGGCGCGGCCGGCGAAGCGGTTGGGCCGGCGGTCCCCCCGGGCGGCGTTGCGGCTCCGGACGGGGCGCTGCTCGCGGGGGGCGTTGGGAGCGCTGTCGCCGTTGGCTGCACCGTCTCGCCCGGCGCCGGCTCGCGATCGGTGTGCACGGGCGTTGGCTGCGGGCCGCTCTCCTGGGGCGTCACGCTCGTGCTGCACCCGGCGACCAGGAAGGCCGCCAGGACGAGGAGGAGGCCAAGGAGCGAGGGGCTGGGCAGCCGGCCGCGCAGGTGTGTCATGCGCCGGAGCATAGGGCTCGGGTGGCCTCGCGGGAATCGGCGTCTCTGCGACCATGCGCACCGATGCCCCTCTCGCCGTCGCTCCTCGCTCGCCTGGCCTACGTCACGGTTTTCGGGGCCATCGGCGCGACGGCACCGTTCCTGCCGGTCTACTACCACGAGCTCGGCATCGGCCTCGGCGTCATCCCGATGCTCGGCGCATTGATGGCCGGCTCCGGACTCATCGGCTCGCCGCTCTGGGGCGCGGCCGCCGACCGGTTCCGCGGGTCGCGGTTGGTCCTGCCGGCCGCCGCGCTCGTGGCCGCGCTGGCGGGCCTGTCGCTGGCGTTCGTGGGGTGGCCGGCCCTCGTGGTGGTTGTGTTCGTGCTGGGGATCGGCTCGTCGGGAATCGGCCCCGTCCTCGATTCTCGTGCTCTGGAAGCGGTCGGCGCGGACCGGCACCGCTACGGGCGCTTCCGGGTGTGGGGCTCCGCCTCGTTCGTGGTTTCCGCCATCGTGGTCGGCTGGCTCATCGAGCGCACCGGCGTCCGCGGCCTGTTCCTGGTCTATGTCCCGCTGCTGGCGCTGACGGCGCTCATCGGCCTGGGGCTTCGGCCGCGGGGGCTGGTGCCGCCGATGCCCCGCCTGACGGGCGTGGCCGCCGTCGTCCGCAGCCCGGTCCTTGGGCCGTTCCTCCTTGCGGCGTTGCTCACGTGGGCCTCCTCGAGCGCCATCAACGCCTACTTCTCGATCTATCTCGGCCAGATCGGTGCGCCGGACAGCCTGATCGGGATCGCCTGGGCTGTGGGCGCGGTCGTGGAGGTCCCGCTCATGATCGCGTTCCCGCAGCTGGCGCGGCGCTTCGGGCTGGAGCGCCTCATGCTCGTCGGCGCCGGCTGCCTGTTGGCTCGCGCGGTAACCGTCGTGCTGGTCCGAGACCCGATTCTCGTGACGTCGTCGATGCTGCTCCACGGCGCCGGGTTCGCGCTCCTGATCGTCGGCGGCGTGCTGTACGTGGCTCGCCACGCGCCCGTCGGTGCTGCCGCGACGGCGCAGGGCGTGCACACCGCGACCGCCTACTCCCTGGCGGCGATCCTCGGTCCGACAACGGCCGGCCTGCTGGCAGGGTCGTTCGCGCTGCCGCAGGTCTTCGCGATCGCCGGCATCGGGAGCCTGTCGGGCGTTGGCGCGCTGGCGTGGGCATTCCGCTCCGGATCACGCCGGACCGCTTCCGCGGCACATCCCGTGAAGGCAGCGCCGGCGGAGGCGACGGCGCCGATCGAAGCGACGCCCGTCAGCCCGCCCTGAGCGGCAGCTGGAGCTCGGTGACCAGGTCGGCCGATCGATCGACGAGGAAGCGCTTGGGCAGCCCCAGCTCCGGTTCCGCGCCGAACTGGAGGTACAGGATCCGGAGGTCGCCGGCCGGCGTCTCGCCCGAGGCCGTGGCCCACGCTGCCAGCGCCCGGCGCGCATTCGCCAGCGTCCCGTACGAGCCGCGGTGCAGGACCGTCGCCACGCGGGCCGCCGGCAGCTCGCGGCATCCGATGCGATCGGTCGGGGGGATGGCCCGGTTCAGTGGCACGTACACCTCGGCCCGCGGCGCTCCGTCGGGTCCGCGCGAGAGCAGTGCTCCCGGCGGGCGGGCGGCACGCACGCCAAGGTCACGAACCGCGCTCTCGAGCTCGTAGAAGCCGGCGTCGGCAGCGCGATTGGGCACGAGCTCGAGCGCCAGCGTGGCGATCTGCTCCGCCCTGACCTGCCGCACGACGACGTCAGGACCTTCCGAGCCGGCGTCGGCCATCTCCACGCGGATGTCCAGAGCGGCCAGTCGGCGATCGATCTCTGAACGCTCACGCTCGAGCTCCGACCGGCGGCGCTCCAGGGCGCCCCGCACGTCGCCGTCGGCCTGGATGCGCGCGATCTGGGCGAGCGGCATGCCCATGTCCCGGAGGGCGACGATGCGGCGGATCTCCGGCAGCTGCGCCGGCGAGTAATAGCGGTAGCCCGTGTTGGGATCGACCCACGCGGGGACGAAGAGACCCAGCTCGTCGTACGCGCGCAGCAGCTTCGCCGAGACTCCGGCCAGGCGGGCGAACGCCCCGATCATGAACATGCGGACAGCATACCCCTTGACTTTTCCCTCGGGGGAAGGTGGATGCTGCGATTCGTGGTTCCAGAACGCACAGGAGTTCCCATGCGCCCCGTCCGCATCGCCGCCCAGCTGCATCCCCAGCACGGCGACTATCCGCACCTCCGTGACGCCGCGTTACGGGCCGAGGAGCTGGGCTACGACCTGGTCTACACGTGGGATCACTTCTTCCCGCTCTACGGGCGTCAGGACCAGATGAGTCTCGAATGCTGGACGGTTCTGGCCGCCTGGGCTGAGGCGACCTCGCGCATCGAGATCGGTCCGCTCGTCGCGTGCAACGCGTATCGAAACCCCCAGCTGATGGCGGACATGGCACGCACCGTGGACCGGATCAGCGGCGGGCGGGTGGTGCTCGGCGTCGGATCGGGCTGGTTCCAGCGCGACTTCGAGGAGTACGGCTACGAGTTCGGCACCGCGGGCTCGCGGCTGCGGGCGCTCGGCGAGGCGATCCCGCTGATGCAGGACCGTCTGTCCCGCCTCTCGCCGCCGCCGGTCCGCCGGATGCCGCTGCTGATCGCGGGCTCTGGCGAGAAGGTGACGCTCAGGCTGGTCGCGGAGCATTCCGACGGCTGGCACGCCGGCTTCCCGGACCGGCCCCAGGAGCTGGAGCCAAAGGTGTCGGCGCTGCTGCGCTGGTGCGAGGTCGTCGGCCGGGACCCGTCGGAGATCGAGTGGGGCGTCGGCGTGGAGCCGGAGGACGTGGAACGCTTCCTGGCCGCGGATGCCGAAACCTATCTCCGCATGGGCTTCACGCAGTTCACCCTCGGCTTCAACGGCCCGGACTGGACCGTGGACCGGGGCGCGGCGTTCCTCGAGTGGCGGGATCGGATGAACGAAGCGGCTGCCGCGATTTGCCCTTGAGGGTGCCGCGTCGATGTGCACGGTGGAAGACGCGGGCCATCCGGCAGCGTGCCCACCCTCCTGCCGGAATCGAAAACGGCGCCGACCCCTGGCGGGGCGACGCCGTCGCTGCGTGTCATTGGTGGAGATGGGGGAGAGTCGAACTCCCCGTCCAGAACCGTCTGCCGAAGACCA
>JAXDKU010000075.1:0-8631 GCA_034667005.1 Chloroflexota bacterium | reverse complement strand
ACTGGCACAGCTCCGAGGGTGCGAAGCGGTGCCGGCCGACCTCCAGGTGCCAGCGCGCGAAGTCGCCGCCGTGGGTGCGTCCGATCGAGCCGCTGCCCAGGCCGCCCACGGGCACCCCGCCCCAGGCGCCGTCGTCGATGAGCGGGTCTGAGACCCGGACGTGCCCGACGTCGGCCAGCGGCTCGCCCAGGCGTCTCCGCCAGGCCGCGGCCGGAATGCCGACGGTCGCAGGGTCGGCGGCCTCGAGCGTCATCCCTTGAGCGACCCGGCCGTGACACCGCCGACGATGTAGCGCTGGACGAAGAGGAAGAAGAAGACCATGGGCAGGGTCATCATCAGGACTGCCGCGGCGAGCAGCGGCCAGTTGTTGCCGTACACGCCCTGGAACACGATCAGGCCGCGGGTGATCGGGTAGAAGTTCTTGTTCGTCAGGTAGATCGTGGCCAGCACCAGCTCGTTCCAGATGCCGATCGCGTGCAGCACCATCACGGTCGCGATCGCGGGCTTGATCAGCGGAAAGACGATGCGGGTGACGTAGCGGAAGTAGCCGCAGCCATCGAGCGCCGCCGCCTCGTCCAGCTCGCGCGGGATCGACTTGACGTAGTTCACCAGGATCACGATCCCGATCGGGTTCACCAGGAACAGCAGGATGTATCCGATCTGGGTGTTGTAGAGGTGCAGGTGCAGCATCAGCTGGAACTGCGGCACCAGGGCGGGCGGCAGGAACAGCGCGATGAGGAACAGGACGAAGAGCTTGTTGCTGCCCTTGATGTAGCGCCGCGCGATCGGAACCGCGACGAAGACACCCGTGATCACGAAGAGCACCGTGGCGACGCCGGCGTAGAGCACCGAGTTGGCCAGGTACTGCGGGAAGTTGGCCTTGGACCACGCCGTCGCGAAGTTGTCGAAGTTGAGAGCCGTGGCGATGCCGACGGGGTTCTTGGCAAAGGACGGCGCGGTCTTCAGGGCCGTGTTGACCAGCATCAGCAGCGGCCCGAGGTAGATCACGGAGAAGGCGATCAGCACGAGGTACGACAGGGCACGGCCGAGGTCAAGGCGCGGCCGTGGAATCCGCAGCACTCGCGCCCGCGTGACATCGCTCCGCTCGCGAGGAGCGGCCAGGACGTCGCTCATCCGAGCAGCCGCTCCTCTCGCTTGCGCAGGAAGTACTGCACGGTCAGGCCGATCACCAGCACGAGCCCGAACAGGACCATGGACGCGGCAGCGCCGTAGCCCTGCCGGAAGCTGTTCGCGGTGGTGCTCCCGGACGTCTGGCCGAACGCCTGGGCGTACGCCGTGTAGCCGAGCACGTACGTGCCGACGCGGTAGTTGATGAGCACCAGGAACAGCTGCCACGCCTGCAACGAGCCGATGACGTTGAGGATCAGGTTGGTGTTCACGCTGGGTGTCAGCAGCGGCCAGGTCACGTTGCGGAAGGTCTGCCAGGCGCTGGCGCCGTCGATCTTGGCGGCCTCGACCAGCTCCCCGGGGATCGTCTGGAGGCCTGCCAGGAAGATGACCATGGTGATGCCCACGTTCGACCACACCTGGACGACGATGACCCACGCGAAGGCCTCCGCGGCCGGGCCCCCGAGCAGTTCCTTGTGGACGCCGAAGACGTCGAGGAAGTTGTCGACCGGACCTCCGAGCGGATAGAGGAACAGGCTCCAGATCAGCCCCTGGATCGTCACGCCGAGGATCACCGGCAGGAAGAACAGGGTCCGGAAGAAGCGCGTGCCGCGCAGCTTCTGGTTGAGCAGCATGGCGATCAGCAGCCCGATGGCGAACTGGATCACCGTCACAGCGATGCAGAACACGAGCGTCCGCAGGCCGGCCGCGATGTTCTGGGCCGCCGCCGCGCCGCGGAAGAGGAACTCCTGGTAGTTCGCCAGGCCGACCCAGTTGAACGGTGCGGCCTGGAGCCCGTTGGCGTCGGTCAGCGAGTAGACCGAGGTCGCCAGCGACGGGCCGAGCGAGATCAGCAGGTACAGCGCGATTCCCGGCCCGAGGAGCAGGTACGGCATCGCGCGGCTGAACCCGCCGCGCGCGAAGTAGTAGGGCACCCGTCAGGCCTCCTGCCCGTGGGGTCGAGTCGGTCGGGGGCGGGCTCTCCGTGTCTGGCGAAGAGCCCGCCCCGGGGATTCTCGAGCCGGCTTTTCGGCCGGCTACTGGCTCGAGCTGAGCCCGGCGTCCAGGTCTTCCTGTGCCTTGTCGGCCAGGGCCTGCGGATCGTCGAAGTCGCCGAACGGCGTGAAGAACGAAGCGTACGGGAGCGCATGGTCCCCGGCGCCCTTGGGCGCGACCCAGTAGAGCTCCCAGCCGATACGGAAGTTGGCCAGGTCGTCGGCGATCTCATGGCCCAGCGTGGTGTCGAGCGTGGCCGTGGGCTGCGTCGGGATCGCCCCGACGGCCGTCACGAACTCCTGGTACCGCGTGGGATCGGAGAACTCGGAGAGGTAGAGCAGTGACGCGTCCTTGTTCGGCGTGTTCGCCGCGATCGTCCAGCCCTGGTCGTACTTGCCGAAGAGGTACTTGTTGTCGTCCGCGGTGTCGCTGCCGGGGAAGTTGATGAAGCCCCACTCGAAATCCGGTGCGGCTGCGTCGATCG
Source organism: Chloroflexota bacterium (assembly GCA_034667005.1). GTDB lineage: Bacteria > Chloroflexota > Limnocylindria > Limnocylindrales > CSP1-4 > JAFMJV01. The sequence goes on along the minus strand of JAXDKU010000075.1, from coordinate 6,023 downwards.
CGGGCGCCAGCCAGGTGAAGCCCGAGAGCATCGCCGCATTGCCGGCCGCGAAGTCACCGGGAGCGCCGTCGGCCGCGATGCCGCTGGCGCCTTCCTTGATCATGTCGCGGGCAAGGACCTGGAACTTCTTCCACAGGTCCAGGAACTTCGCGTCGTTGTACTTGATGGTGCCCGTCCAGAGGCCCTCGACGAGTGCCGACTGGTCGGGGAACGCGGAGCCCAGGAGGCCGTAGCCGGTCACGAAGACGGGCCACACGTCCTTGCCGCCGACCGTGATGCACGGCACGCTGGCAGCCTTGAAGGTCTGGCACGCCGCCACGAGCTCGCTCCACGTCGTGGGCGGCGTGACGTTGTTGTCCGCGAAGAGCTTCTTGTTGTAGTAGAGGCCGCTGAAGCCGACTCGCGCCAGGTTGATCTCGTAGACCTTGCCGTTGTACGTGCCGGCATCGGCGATCGTCGAGGCGTCGTAGTTCGCCAGGAACGGCTGGCCGGTGAGGTCCATCAGCAGGCCGGCGTCGATGAGCGACTGCCAGACCGGCGGCGTGACGTCCTTCATGTACGGCTGCGAGCTGTTGGCGAAGGCGAACATGTCGATGACGTCGACGTCGTTGGCGTTCAGGCGCGACTGCGTGGTGGTCGCGAGGTCCGCGGGGGCCACCACAGAGTGGTCCACGGTGATGTTCGGATGGCGCTCGTGGAACGCGGCGTCGAACTTGGTCATGTAGTCGTTGAAGGGCGGGTTGGCGTGCGAGAGCACGCGCAGCGTCACCGCCTGGGCCGGCTCCGTCGGCGTCTCCGTCGGCGGCGCGGCCGTCGGGGTCTCGGCCGCGGCGGTTGGCGTGGCGGCGGCCGCGGTGGCCGTCGCGACCGGCGCGGCCGTTGCGGTGGCGGCTGCCGGCGTCCCGGTGGCGGGGACCACGGTCGGGGTGGTGCCGCTGCACGCCGACAGGGCGAGCACGGCGGCGGTCATGGCGATCAGGAATCTGCGCACGGCTGGGTTCTCCTCCTCCTTGGTGGGTGGATCCGTGTCGGCAGCCGACCTGGCTGACGGGCGGTTGCGTCTCCTTTGGTCGGGCACCTCCTGTGCTGGGTGGGCTGGTGGCGGCTGGGGAGCCGAAGCTGGTTGTGGATGCCGGCGGTCGAGCTGTCAGCCGGCCTCTGGGTCGGGTCCTGGGTGCGCCGGGGCGGCGCGGTGGCGGTGCGTCGATCAGGTGGCGGCCTCGTAGACGCGCACGTAGTCGACCGTCATCGACTGCGGGAAGGTCGTGTCCGCGCCAACCGGGCCGCCGAATTGGCCGCCGACGGCGACGTTGAGCAGGAGGTAGAAGGGGTGATTGAAGGCCCACGCACTGGGCGCCACGGAGGCCGGCGTCGCCTCGTGGTAGCGCTGCCCGTCGATGAACCACGCGATGTGGTCCTCGGACCATTCGATGGCCCAGGTGTGGAAGTCGTCTGCGACGGGTGACGGCAGGTCCAGCGTGCTGCCGAAGCCGTGGTCGCCGGAGTAGCCGGGTCCGTGCATGGTGCCGAACACCCGGTTCGGCAGTCGCCCGACGTACTCCATGACGTCGATCTCGCCGGAGTCCGGCCAGCCGACGCGGTCGATATTCGACCCGAGCATCCAGAAAGCGGGCCACAGGCCGGCGCCGCGCGGCACGCGGAGGCGCGCTTCGATGCGGCCGTACGTGGCCTCGAAGGTGCCGCGCGTCAGCAGCCGCGCGGACGTGTACTGGCACGGGCCGTAGTAGCAGCGCGCCCCGCCGTCGGCCTTGCGCGCGGTGATCACGAGGTTGCTGTTGCCGTCGGTCGCCGCATTCTCGGCCCGGTCGGTGTACAGCTCCAGCTCCTGGTTGCCCCAGCCCGGAACGCTCGCGCCCGTGCCGTCGCCGAGCTCGTAGTTCCACTTGGCGGGGTCGGGCCGCGTGCCTGCCGGGGCGTCGAACTCGTCGCTCCACACGAGGCGCCAGGCCGCGGGGTCCGGCGTGCCGGTTTGGCCCTGGCTCGGGGTCGGGCTCTGGGTCGGGCTCGGAGACGGGAGCGGGCTGGCACCCGAGCTCGAGACGGGCGTCCCGGCGACGGACGCCGCAGGCGTCGCCTGTGGCGAGCCGACTGCTGGCGGGCCGGCCGGGGTGGACGGATCCGACGTGGAGCGCAGCGATCCGCAGGCGGCGACCAGGTGCGCGATGGCGAGCACGGCCAGCGAGGCGACCAGGCGGCGCATCACGAGGCGCTCGACCCGCGCACCACCAGCTCGGTGGCGAGAACCGTGCTGCGCGGGACGCGGTCCTTGGCGGCGATGGACCGCAGCAGCGAGCGGGCCATCTCGCGACCGAGCTCCTCGATCGGCTGGCGCACGCTGGACAGCTGCGGATCGGCCGAGAGCGCCAGCGGGGAATCGTCGAAGCCGACGATGGCCACGTCGTCCGGCACGCGCCTGCCGTGGCGCCGGAGCGCGCTGAGCGCGCCGAGGGCCATGAGGTCGCTGGCGGCGAAGACGGCGTCGACCTCCGCGCCGGAGGCGAGCAGCTCGTCCATGGAGGCGCGCGCCCGGTCCTGGTCCCAGTCGCCGTGAAGCTCGAGGCCTGCGTCGTACGGGATGCCCGCCTCCGACAGCGCCTGGCGGTAACCGGCGAGCCGGTCCTGGGCGGAGGCCATGTCCATGAGGCCCGTCACCGTGGCGACGCGGCGCCGCCCGCCCTCGATCAGGTGGCGGACCGCCGCCAGGGCACCGTGCACGTTGTCCACGTCGACCGTGCTCACCGGGAGATCGCGCTGCGGCTGCGCGTTGAGCGCCACGGCCACGCCGCGGTCGGCGAGGAACCTGGGCAGCGGGTCGCCGCGGTGCAGGCCGACGAGGAGAACGCCGTCCACGTGTCCACCGGTCAGGTAGCGGCTGACGCGCTCCTCGTCGCGCGCGGTCTGCGAGGTCAGCAGGACGAGCTGCTGATCCGCCTCTGCGATGACCTCGCTGATGCCGCTGACGACGCGGCCGAAGAACGGGTCGCCGAACAGCGTGGTGGTGGACTCGGGGATGACCAGGCCGATCGAATCGGTGCGTCGCGTGACCAGGCTGCGCGCCGCGCGATTGGGCGTGTAGCCCATCTGCCGAACGGCCTTCTCGACCGCACGGCGCAGCTCCGGGCTCACGCCCTCCCCGCCATTGACGACGCGCGAGACCGTGGCCCGGGACACGCCGGCGGCCGAGGCAACGGCCTCCAAGGTGGCCGGCTCGCGGGCGGCGTCAGCCGCCATCAGCGCGAGTGCGGGGACCACGTCGCGGCTCGGTGTTGAGAGCGCTCTCAGGCATGCGCGCAGACTATCGCAGCATGTCAAGCCCCCTTTGTGGCGTGATCGAGGGCCGATTGGTCGAGAACGCTCTCAGGTTGGGCGAGCGGCGGATGGGCCGCCGCTTTGGGCGTCGGTCGTTGTGAGCTCCGGCCGGGCGGGCCGTCGATCCCTCGCGAGGTCTGGAATTCGCGGCCAGGCGCGGGCCGCGACCCTGGCGCAGAGGCGGGCCAGGACCCTGGCGCAGAGGATGTCGATCGTGTCGTCACGGGGCGCACTTCCGCACCGAGAGGCGCGCGTGGAGCGGGGAGGCTGCTCGTCCGAGGCTCCCGTGCGGACCCTTATGGGTCCAGATGTCGACCCGGTCGACGATTCGTCAGTCATCGGTGTCGGCGACGCCGCAGGGACGAGCATGCAGGCGGCGCAGGCACCGCCGTGACGATGCCATCGACACCGGCGACGGGAGGTGAAGGGCCGTCGCTTGCGGAAGCAGGTAGCGAGATCTGGCACGCCCGGCGACGCGGACGATTGCTCTCAGGGCCGACTGAGCCGTGGAGATCGGCCCGGGATCAGGCCCTGGCTTGGCCGGATTACGCCGCCCGCTCGGCCCCGGCCCGGCTCGGCCCCCGGCTCGGGCCCCGGCTCGCCCCTGGCTCGGCCCCGGGGCAGCCGCCCCGATCAGCCCCTGGAGCGGAGGGCGTGCTCCATGGCCCAGATGGACAGCGGCCGCATGTAGAGCGACGCGCGGAAGTTGCCGGCCGCGTCCCAGGCCTCGGGGGTCCGGAACCAGTAGCCGCGCTCGTAGGTCGTGCGGACGGCGCCCCCCGCCGTCTCCCAGGCCTCGGCATCCAGGCCGCGGTGGAGCAGCAGCGCACAGAGGCTGTAGACGACGCCCGGCCACACCTCCTGCGACTGCTCGCTGGTCCCGTCGACCGAGCCGTCCGGCCGCATGCCGTTGACCGCGCCCATGTCGCCGCCGGCGAAGCCGCGCACGTTGTGCCGGACGATCGTCCGCAGCGCGAGCTCGACCTCCTCGGATCCGAGGAACGCCGGCAGTCCCGTGGCGTCCGCCCACCAGGCTCCCGTGAGCTGGCCCGCCATCACGCTGTCGGAGTGCGCGCTGGCCGATCCGTCGTAGCGCAGGTACGTTCCGGTCCAGAGCCGATCGCGGTAGCTGGCCGATCCGCGCCTCCAGAGGTCACGGTACCGTTCCGCCGCCGCAGGCTCGTCGAGCTCACGTGCCATCGCCTCGGCCGCCGAGAGCGCCGCCAGCCAGAGCCCGCCCGCGTACGCGCTGGGGCCCTCCATCGTCCAGTTGTCGAAGGTCTGGTCCGCGCGGCCGTCGTGGTCGGGCAGGCCGTCGCCGTCCGCGTCGCTCGCGAGCAGCCGGTCGAGCGCGTGCTCCACGGCCGTCCACGCGCGGCGGAGCAGATCTCGGTCGGAGAGCGTCCTCGCGTCTCGCCAGGTCTGGAGCACGAACTTCGCGTTCAGGTCCTTCCAGCGATTGGGATCCTGGTAGTCGTACGCGTTGAACGCGATCCAGGGGTCCTCCGAGGGCGCTCCGAGGTCGTGCGGCGCCGCCCAGGCCTCCTTGCGCACGGCACGCTCCCCGGTCGCGATGATGCGGACCTCGCGGTCGTCCTCCACCGGCAGGCTGTCGATGAGGCTGGTGACCGAGCGTCGCTCGAGCTCCGGCCACAGCAGCAGCAGGGCCCACGAGGCGTAGAACAGCACGTCGTGCGTGTTGTAGTAGGCGTAGTCGAAGCACTCGAGGAAGCAAAATCTGCCCTCTCCGTCGACCGGCGCGGGCTCGCCGAGCGCGCCGTCCTCCCAGGCCGAGCCCCCGTCGACCAGGATGTACAGCTCGTTGAAGAGCGCCATCGAGTACCACTCGGGACGCGTGGAGTCATTCAGGATGGGCCGCTGCCAGGCCTCGATCTCGGCGTTCCACTCCCCGAAGCGGCGGAGGCCCTCGCAGGCGATCTCGAGCGCGGCACTGCCCTGACGGCCCCAGAACCTCGTGTACCGGCGGTACCAGGTCCGGCCGCTCCCGAAGGTCATCGTCGGAAAGTCCCAGGCGAGGGCGAAGCGGGCCGCGGCCGTGGAGTGGGGAGCGAGCTCCAGGGTCGCGGCCACGGCTCCACCAAGGAGTTGGCGCGTGGCGGTCGGTTGAGCGTGATTGGCGTCGAGTGCCCCGTCCGCGCTGAAGTCGGCCCACAGCCCGGAGCGCTGGGCGGGATCGAAGGCGCGCGAGGTGATCGAGCCACCCTGGGCGGCCAGCCCGAACTGGCCACCCGAGGCGTTGGTCAGGCTGATGCCCTCGGGCCCGGCGGCGAAGGTGGCGTCGGCGGCCGGCGCCCCGGTGACGTCCATGGCCAGCCAGCTGAACATGAGGCCCACCCGCAGGGGCTCGTCGGTGCGGTTCTCGATGGCCCAGTCGAAGACGCCCACGGGGAAGGAGCTCTCGCGGTAGTTGTGCGGCAGCACCGGCGAGAGCTGCGTCTGGGTCAGGCGCACGGGCAGCGCCTCCCAGTCGTAGGTCAGCCAGGCCCGCGGGAAGAGCGCGGCGTACTCGCCGGCCGCCAGCGGGTAGTCGAAGCTCCAGCCCTGCGTCTCGTCCGGTCGCAGGGTCGAGAGCACGTGGCTCTCGCGCGATCCGTCGGCTCGCTCGACGTAGAGCGAGAACTGGCACAGCTCCGAGGGTGCGAAGCGGTGCCGGCCGACCTCCAGGTGCCAGC
>JAXDKU010000074.1:0-7391 GCA_034667005.1 Chloroflexota bacterium | reverse complement strand
GGATCCAGGCCGAGGAATTCGAAGGTTCTGGCGAGCTCCTCGCGCGGGCTCGACCGGCAGCGCTCGTACTGGAGGATCAACAGCTGCTCGGCGGGGAACGCGGCACGGATCCGGAGCACCTGATCCGCGTAGAGGCCGCGCTGGAACGCGGCGTTCGCCGCCGCCCGTGGTGTCCACTCCAGGCCGTCCGCATCCGCGCGGCGGACCAGCCCCGCCCGGAACCGCTCGACCGGGTCGCGGACCAGCATCAGGAGGCGCGCGTGCGGCGCCGCCCGTTGGAGCAGCCTCGGGGTCCAGAAGTCCGCCGAGTACGTGGCGCTCCACTCGCCCGTGAGCCGCCCGGGGGGTCGTGGAAAGAAGCCCCGGTATCTATCGGCGTCCGCCTCGTCGAAGCCGCCGTTCCAGAACTCGTCGAAGTAGTGCAGCGACTCGGGCACGCCGGGGGCGCGGACGACGTCGGGGTGGGCCTCGATCAGCCCGTGCCACCAGGTGGTCCCGGCGCCTGCGGCACCGACGCCGACGAAGCTCGGGGGCCCGATCTCCCAGCCGGTGGGCACGTCCGGTGGGCGGAGCTCTGGCATCGCTCCGATGATAGGTGCGGGTCCGCCGCGCCACCTAGACTCAACGGCGGGGATGGCCGCGCGATGCGTGCGCGAGGACGAAAGGGACCGCGACGGATGATCGACCACCGGCAACCGTGGGCGCTGATCCTGGGGGCCAGCAGCGGTTTCGGTGAGGCGACGGCCCTCGCCCTTGCCGCGGCCGACTACGACATCTGCGGCGTCCACCTTGACCGCCGCGCCGGCCAGAAGCACGCCGACGAGATCCAGAAGCGCATCGAGGCCCACGGCCGCAAGGCGCTGTACTTCAACATCAACGCGGCCGACGACGAGGCACGCGCGTCGGCTGTGGCGGAGCTCGGCGAGGCGTTCGCCGCGGCCCGCGCGGAGGGCCAGTCGCCGTATGTGCGGGTCCTCATGCACTCGCTCGCGTTCGGCACGCTCAAGCCATTCCTCGCGCTCGATCCCAACGAGGCGATCAGCCGCCGGAACATGGAGATGACGCTCGACGTGATGGCCCACAGCCTGGTCTATTGGACCCAGGAGGTCTGGCGCGCCGGAATGTTCGGGGAGGGCTCGAAGATCTACGCGATGACGAGCGAGGGATCCAGCCGTGTCATCGCGTCCTACGGCGCGGTCAGCGCGGCCAAGGCCGCCCTCGAGTCGCACTGCCGCCAGCTCGCCATGGAGCTTGCGCGGCTCGGAAGCGGCGTGACGGTCAACGCGATCCGGGCGGGCGTCACCATGACCCCGGCGCTGATGCAGATCCCCGAGCGTGACAAGCTCATCGAGCACGCCGAATCGAAGAACCCGATGGGCCGCATGACGACCGTGCACGACGTGGCCCAGGCAGTCGTCCGGCTCTCGGAGAGCGGCACGCACTGGTTGACTGGCAATGTGCTCGGCGTCGACGGCGGCGAGCTCATCGCTGGCTGACCGTGGCCGCTTCGCGCGCCGATCGAGACTCCGCTGTGGACCCGGGTCCGCCACAGGCTGAGGGGACGTCCGACCCGCTCCGCGACGAGCGTATCCGCGACCACCTGGCGAACGAGCGGACGCTGCTCGCGTGGCAGCGGACGGCGCTCACGGTGATGGGCCTTGGGGTGCTGGTGGACCGCGTCGCCCTCGGCGGGGCCGGGGCCGCCCAGGCGTCGCTCGTCGGGCTCGTGCTGATCGTGATCGGTGGTGGCGTGGCCGCCCTCGGCACCTACCGCTTCGTGCGCATGGAACGGGAGATCGAGACGGCGACCTACCGTCCGGCGCTGGCCGTCCACCTGGTGCTCTCCGGGGCGGTGATCCTCGGCGGCCTGCTGCTTGCCGTCTTCCTGTTCACGTCGGCGCGGTGAGGGACCCGCGCCTCCGATCCGGGACGCCGGGACGCCGGGACGCCCGGGACGCCGGGCCGCCGGGCCGCTACGACGCTAGGAGTCGTCGTCCGTGCGGCGCAGGACGACCGATCCGGCCGCGCGATCGATCAGGCTGCGGCCCCGGCGGCTGAGGACGATGCTCAGGAAGACGATCGTGTACCAGACCACGGGCAGTGAGACGGCCAGGCCCGTCGCGCCGGTCTGGTCCGAAACCTTCCCAATGCCGTAGGCATACCAGATGCCGACGTTGGAGCTGGCGGCAACGATGAACGCGGGCAGGAACAGCAGCAGCCAGCGCACCAGCGCCCGGCGCTTGGACAGCGGCGCCCCGTCCCGGGCTCGGACGGTGAACAGGCCCAGCGCCAGCTGGCCGGGCGACGACCGATAGACGCGCCAGAGGTAGACGAACACGAGCGCCTGGAGGAGGCCGACGACGAGCGTCGGTACGCCGAATCCGAGCGAGCTCTGGATCGCCTGGTCTCGGACGCCGCCCGGCAACGTGTTGAGGACGGTCAGGCCGGCGACGAACGCCGAGACCTGGAGAATCATGGTGGCCGAGAGCTGCACGAGCAGGATGTCGATGAAGAAGGCGATCCCGCGCAGCGGCAGCTCCGCATAGGCCACGCCCCGTGCCGGCGGGTCATCGCTGGGCGCGAGCGCCCAGCGCCCGTGGTCCCAGCCGAGCTCCCAGACCGGTTCCGGGCTGCCGGCTCGATGCGTTCCGCCGCGGCCGCCGCCCGATCCCGAACGGCCCTGGCTGGATCGCTTCTCCTGCGGATCGCTCATGGCGGCGAGCCTAGCAGGCGCGCTCACACCCCGGGGCCGTACCCGGTCAGCTCCACGTACGCCTGGCCGCCGACCTGCCGGCCGTCCCGCGTGGCCGACACCACCTGGGAACCCTCCCAGTACACGACGCCCGTCGACGGCCGGGTGTCCAGCTCCTGGTCCGCGACCGTCGGCCGCAGCTCGATGACCAGATCGTCGTCCTTGAACGTGATCCGCCAGCCCGCCGGGTAGACGGCTCCGGTCCGTGGCGAGGTCCACTGCGCCGTTACGGCCACGCTGAACGCGTCACGGTCAAGGTGGTGCGCGGTGCCCTCGGGCGTCACGCGCGTGCCGTAGACCAGCGGGTACGTGCCGTCCGCCGACCGGACCAGCGACAGGGTCACGTCCGTACCGTCGTCCAGGTTCACGGCGAACCAGTCCCAGCCGCCCCCTCCGACCGCGATGAAGTCGCCCCACTGGTGGTCGAACCAGGCCTCGCCGGTCACCTGGAGCGGCGTCCCGTCCAGCGTCAGCGTCCCTGTCGCGGCCATCCGCGTGCGCGAGTAGTAGTAGGAGCCGCCGGCCGGTCCGAAGTCCACGTACCCATCGTGGTCGTGCAGGGCGGGCGGACGGGTCCCGGCGTCGAGCGACAGATCGATCCCGAACGCCGCCCCACCGGCCGAGCCCGCTCCCAGGAGGCGGTCTCGGCCGCCTGCGCCGCGCATCGTCCAAGGCTCAGCGGCGGCATTGGGCAGGCCGGGGACGGTGTCGCCGCGGATGGCCAGGTCGAAGCCGCTCCCAGGCGTGGGCCGATCGACCTGCCCGCCGACCTCCGAGCGCTGGTCGTAGAGGAAGCGTCCTCCCGACTCGTCGGTGATCGCCAGGTGCGAGGCCCAGCTCACCGGGAGATCACCCCGTTCCGCGCGGAAGATCACCATCTCGAAGCCGAAGTGGCGCCCGTCCGCCGACTGGAGGTGGCCCGTGTCGTACCACCACTCCGTCAGGCGGTCGTGCGGCCCGTCGTCCCGTGGAAGGCTCACCGGCTGCGGGTCGGGTGCCCTCGAAGGGAAGGCTGTCGCAGTCGGCAGTGGCCGCGAGGTCGGTGCCGGGTTGGCGAGGATCGCCGCGCCCGGTGTGCAGGCGGCGAGGGTGATGGCGGCCGCGATCGCCAGCGCCAGCGTTCCGCTCACGACCGGTAGTCGCGACGACACCCAGCGGTTCAGCCGCTCCGGCATCCACCAGTTCCACTTCCCGAGCAGGCGCATCGTGGATGGGACGAGCAGCGCCCGGACGACCGTCGCGTCGAGCGCAACCGCGATGGCGACGCCCAGCCCCAGCGCCTTGATGAGGACGACCTCCGCCGCCGAGAACGAGCTCGCCACGAGGACCACGATCAGCGCAGCGCTCGTGACGATGCGTCCGCTTCGTTCGAGCCCGCGCGCGACCGCCTCCCGGTTGTTTCCGGTGCGGTCCCAGGCCTCCTTCATCCGGGTGAGGAGGAAGACCTCGTAGTCCATGGACAGGCCGAACAGGACGCAGAACAGGATCACGGGTTGCGTGGTCTCCACGAACCCAAGCGGCGTGAACCCGAGCAGCGCCGAGAGATTGCCGTCCTGGAAGATCCAGACGAGCGCGCCGAAGCTCGCCACGATCGAGAGCGCGTTCATGACCAGCGCCTTGGCCGGCAGCACGACGGAGCGGAGCAGCACGAAGAGCACGAGGTAGGTGCTGACGATGATGAATGCCGCCGACCGCGGGAAGTCGGCGGCCATCCGGTCGACGACGTCCGCGACCTCGGCCGCGCCACCGCCGACGGCCACACTCAACCCTGCCGGAGGCGAAAGGTTCGAGCCCGGGTCGCGCAGGTCCTTGACGAGGGCGCGCGCCTGCGGAGCGTTCGGGCCGTAGTGGGCGATGACGGTGAACGCCGTCAGGTCGCCGCGTGTCGACCGCGCCAGGATCTCCGCGATCGAGCGATCGCCGGGGCCGGCCGAATTCCCGAGCAGCAGCTGGTACTGCGTCAGCCCCAGACGCGGGTCGATGTCCACGATGCTCTGGACCCGCGCAACCCGCGCGTCTGCGGCGAGCCGGCGCGAGTACTCGTAGAGGCGTGACACGTTGTCGGGCCCCGTGATCGGGCCTTCGCTGCGCACCGCAAGCAGGAGCGGCGCGAACTCGCCCTCTTCGAAATGGCTGGCCAGGGCGTCGAACGAGATCTTCGACGGAACGTTGGGCGGGAGGATGCTCGCGTCCGGGGCGTTGAAGCGCGCGTGGAGGAAGGGCAGGCCAAGGAGCAGCAGCAGGCACAGTGTCGGCACGAACACGGCGACGGGGTGGTCCATGACGCGGTTCGCGAGGCGCCACCAGAAGCCGCCTGTCGTTGGCGCGGTGCCGTCGGGGCGCGCGGCTCCGGGCGCCGTCGGCGCGGTCATCGCCGGGCGGCGCCGCCGCCGGAAGCGCCTGGGAATGAGGCCGCTGATCGGCAGCGCGTCCAGTCGCGTGCCGACGAGCGAGAGCAGCGCCGGCTGGAGGGTCAGAGCCCCGGCCACGGCGAGCGACAGCACGATGGCGCCGGCGATGCCCACGGAGCGCAGCACCATGAACTCGAAGAGCATCAGGCCGATCAGCCCGAGCATCACCGTCAGCCCGCTGAAGAACACGGCCCGGCCTGCCGTTGCGACGGTGGTCGCGATCGCCGTTTCGACGAGCTCCCGATCGCCACGTTTCGGCTCGCCGTCCGTCCCGCCCGTCGCCGCCCGAAGGGCGCGCAGCTCTTCGCGGAAGCGACTCGAGAGCAGCAGCGCGTAGTCCACGCCAAGGCCGAAGCCGAGCAGCGTGGCGAGGTTGAGCACGAAGATGCTCATCGGCGTCAGCGAGGCCGCAACGAAGATGGCGGCGAGCGCCACGATCACCGACACGCCACCGACGATGACCGGCACGCCGGCCGCGACGACGCTGCCGAAGACGACCAGCAGCGCAAACGCAGCCAGCGGAAGCGAGATGAGCTCGCTGCGGCGCAGGTCATGCTCCGATACCGCCTGGATGTCGCCATAGAACGCGGGGCCACCGGCGATGCCGATGCGCAACCCGGGCTGCTGGTGGAGCGCGTTCTGGATGGGCACCACGGCGTCCGGTGAGTCGTCCGGCGCGAGGTCCAGCGCAACGACCTCGTAGACGGTGGAGCCGTCCGCGCTCACCTGTCGCGGCGAAAGCCGGTGCGAGAGCACCTCCGCGACGTGCTGCGCGGCCGGCACGTCGGCGATCGCGCGGGCTGCGGCCTCCTCGAACGCGACGTCCCCCGCACGGAGGCCGTTCTCGCCCTGGATGACGATCACCAGCGCGGATGGAGGGAGCCCGATCTCGGCTTCCAGGAGGTGGATCGTCCGCTCCGAATCGAGGCTCTCGAGCGAGAAGCCGCCCGGCCGCAGGGTCTCCGCCGCGCGCGGCGCGAGCGGCAGCGCCACGATCGCCGCCAGTGCCCAGACGGCGACGATCGCCCGCGGGTGCCGGGCGCAGAAGCGTCCGAGCCGCTCGAACAGTCCGGGCCGGGCGGACGGAGCGCCCCCGGTTCGATCGTCCTGGTGCATGCCTGCGGCTACCGGTTCCGAATCTCGACCGTCTCCTCGATCGCGGCAGCGGGCCGGACCGTCGCCAGGACGGAGCAGTACCGGTCGAGGCTGAGCCGCAGGACGCGCCGGACCTCGGCCTCGTCGAGCCCGTCGCCGGTCACCGTGAAATGCAGCTTGAGCAGGTCGTAGGCGTGCGGCGCCCGTTCGGTCTGCCGGCCCTGGACGCGGACCTCGATGCCGTGAAGCGGCCGCCGCTTCTTGCGCATGATCTCGACCACGTCCCACGCCGCACAGGCGCCGGCTCCGGCCAGGAGCATCTCGGCGGGGCTGAAGCCGGTCGGCCGGGCCTCGGGATCGAGGTGCGGGGCGTTCATCGCCACGTGCTGCCCGACGTTCGTGCCTGTCGCCGAGAATCGTTCGGCGCCGGGATCCCAGACGACCGTGACGGTCCGCATGCGAGCCATGATGCCGGAGTCGCCGGTTGGGCCCCGCGGCGGCTGCCGGTGGAGCCCTCCGAGAGGGTGCTGACGGGGAGTTTCATCCGCTGGTGGCTACGATGCGAACCGTGGAACAGATGACTTCCGTCGATCCGCCGGCCATGACGGCGCCTGTGCCGGTGCCGCAGGGACGCTCGCTCCCGCGTGCGACCGTGCTCGATGGAGCGATCGCGGGCTCTATCGCGCTCGCGATCCTGCTCGGGACGCGGCTCGTCATCGGCCGTGCCGGGTTTCTGGAGGCGGTCGCAGACGGCTTCACCCGCTTCGTGCCGCTGGACCTCTTCGAGAAGGGCATCCAGCTCCTGGGGCCGGGAGCGAAGTCGCTTGTCTACGCGGGTGTCTGTGCCGGTGTCGTGGTGGCCGGCGCGCTGGTCGGCAGGCTGCTCTCGCGGTTCCGCACCGGGTTCTGGCTTCTCGACGGGCTGATCGTCGCGGCCGTGGCGGTCGTGGTGGCGGAGGTGCTGGTCCTGCCGCTCTTCGGCGCCGGCGTCGCCGGCTCGAGCCTGGTCGGCGACGCGCTCGCGCTGCACCCGCCCTTGATCCTGGCCGCCATGGCCTACGGGCTCACCCTCGCGGCCCTGCGGGACGGCTGGATGGTCTCCGGATCATCGCCTGCGACCGCGGCTTCGTCTG
>JAXDKU010000073.1:0-6012 GCA_034667005.1 Chloroflexota bacterium | reverse complement strand
CGTGGCGCTGCCGAACATCCGCGGGTCGGCGAGCTACGGACGCGACTGGATCACGCCGCACATGGGCCACTGGGGCGAGGTGGACGCGGCGGACGTGATGGCCGTGATCGACCACCTCATCGCCGAGGGCGTCGCCGACCCGGCGCGCATCGGGCTCCTCGGCCTTTCGTATGGCGGCTTCATGGTGAACTGGCTGGTCGGCGCGCACCCGGATCGGTTCGCGGCGGCCGTCAGCGAGAACGGTGTGTCCAACCAGGTCGCTGCCTGGGCGCTGTCCGACTCCGGTCCCGACTACAACCGCCGCTCACGCCTGGGCGAACCGTTCGACGAGGCCGGCATCGATGCCCTCTGGCGGCAGTCGCCACTCCGCCTCGCGCCGCGGATCGTCACGCCGCTGCTGCTGCTCCAGGCCGAGGCGGACCTGCGTTGTCCGCCACAGGACAACGAGCAGCTGTTCCTGCTCCTCCGGGCGCTCGGAAAAACGGTCGAGTACGTCCTCTATCCGGAGTCGTCCCACACCTACGCGATCACCGGCCGACCCGACCGGCGCAAGGACCGGCACCGCCGGATGCTCGAGTGGTTCGGCCGGTACCTGGGCGAAGGGTGATGCCCCGGTGTTGGGGGATGCGTCTCGGCCACGCGCTGGCCGTGGGCGGCGAGCTGGGTTCGAGCGCCGCGGGTCGCGAAGCCCATGCGGCGGGCCGGATCGCTCGAGCCTCGGGACATACGCCACTGGCCGTAGCGTTCGCCTCGCCAAAGGCGCGTGAACGGAGGCCAAATGGCCGCCGTGAGCCACTTTGGGCGCCTAATGCATCGGGTGGGTGCCATCAGACCGGCCGCGACGAAGGGGCCGAGGCTAACGCCACAGCGGTTGTCGTTAGACCGGCCGCGACGAAGGGGCCGAGGCTAACGCCAGACCGGTTGTCGTTCGGCCGGTCAGGACCCCGAGCCCGGAGCTAACGCCACACCGGTTGTCGTTCGGCGGGTCAGGACCCCGAGCCCGGAGCTAACCGCCACACCGGTTGTCATTAGGCCGGTCAGGACCCGGAGCCCGACGCCAACGCGACACCGGCGGCACGAGCCGCGGAGCTACTCAGTCCCGGCCGCGGGCGCCGGGGGCGTCAGCGCTCCATCCAGCTCCGGGAGCGGGGGCAGCTGCTCCCCGTGCTCGACGAGCCAGCACGCCGACGTGTGGCCTGGTCCGACCTGGAACAGCGGCGGATCTTCCGTCCGGCCGCGTTCCGATTGGAGCGGGCAGCGAGGGTAGAACCGGCAGCCGGACGGGATGCGTGCCGCGTCGGGCGTCTCGCCCACCAGGAGCCGCCGCTGGCGCCGGCGCGATGGGTCCGGCGACGGCAGCACGGAGAGCAGCGCCCGCGTGTAGGGGTGGCGCGGGTCACGGATCACCTGTTCGGCCGGGCCCTCCTCGACGATGCGGCCGAGATACATGACGCAGATCCGGTCGGCGATGAGCCAGGCCAGCGACAGGTCGTGCGTGATGAACAGGTAGCCGACGTTTCGCGTCCGCCGCAGCTCCAGGAGGATGCGCAGGATCCCGACGCGCAGGGACACGTCCAGCATCGACACCGGCTCGTCCGCGACCACGATCTCCGGTTCGAGCACCATCGCCGCCGCGATCGCCACGCGTTGGCGCTGCCCGCCGGACAGCTCGTGGGGGTAGCGCGCGAGCAAGCGCCGCGCCGGGGACAAGCCCGCCTCCTCGAGCGCACGCTCAACGCGGGCCTGGCGTTCCTCACCCCGGGCGAGCCCATGGACGTCCAGCGGCTCGGCGCAGATGTCCAGGACCGTCTGGCGCGGATCGAGGCTCTCGTACGGATCCTGGAAGACGATTTGGACCTTGCGCCGGTAGGCGCGAAGGGCGGCGCCCGAGATGTCGGTGACGTCCCTGCCGTCGAGCAGGACCTTGCCGCTCGTGATCGGGAGGAGGCGAACCAGCGAACGCGCGAGGGTGGTCTTGCCGCTGCCGGACTCACCGACCAGCGCGACGACCTCACCCCGACCGACGCGCAGGTTGACCCCGTCCACGGCGCGCACCACGGGACGCGGCACGCCGCGCAGCGAGTTGACCAGACCGTTGGAGAGCGGGAACCGCACGTGGATGTCGCGCAACTCGATGCCGGACGCCGCGGCCGCCATCGATTCCGCCGCCGCGGCCGCAGGCACAGGCACGGACGCCCCGGGCACGGACGACGAGGGCACGGACGACGAGGGCACGGCCTCCCCCGGCACGGACGACGAGGGCACGGACGCCCCGGGCACGCCGGTCATGCCACCGGCTCCGCGAGCATCGCATCCGCGATCTCCGCGGCGCGCCGCTCCGCCTCCAGGACCGCGACCGCGGACGGCAGCACCGGCAGCTCTCGCGGAGCGCGGAGCCGCCCGGCCTCGTCGACGGCGTGGCACGCCACCGCATGTCCGGCCCCGAACGAACGCGGCTCCGGGTATCGCTCCACGCACACGGCCATCGCGTGGTCGCAGCGCGGGTTGAACCGGCACCCCGGCGGTGGGTCGGCAAGGTCCGGCGGCCGGCCCGGGATGCCCGCGCCGAGGTCGCGCGGCCCGTCGATGTCCGGCACTGAGCCGATCAACCGGCCCGTGTAGGGATGCAACGGGCGGTCGTGGAGGTCCACGGTCGTGCCGGTCTCGGCGAGCTGCCCCGCATACATGACCAGCGCGCGCGTGCAGGTCTCCGCGACCACCGAGAGGTCGTGCGTGATCAGGATTATCGCCAGCCCCAGCTCCGCGCGGAGCCGCTCCAGGAGCTCCAGGATCTGCGCCTGGACCATGACGTCGAGGGCCGTCGTCGGCTCGTCGCCGATGACGATCTTCGGGTTGCAGGCCAGGGCCATCGCGATCATCGCGCGCTGGCGCATGCCGCCGGAAAACTCGTGCGGGTAGCGCTTCTTGCGCTCCGGTTCGATGCCGACCAGCTCGAAGAGCCGCGAGACCCGGCGGTTGGCCTCTTTATAGGACACGCCGGGCTCGTGCAGCAGGATCGGCTCGCGGACCTGGTCGCCGACCCGCTGCACCGGGTTGAGCGCATTCATCGCTCCCTGGAAGATGATCGACAGGTCGCGCCAGCGATGGAGTCGCATCTCCTTCTTCGACAGGGTGGTCAACTCCTCGCCGTTGAGCTTGATCGAGCCCGACGAGACGCGGCCGTTGGCCGGCAGCAGGCCCATGATGGCCAGGGCGGTCGTCGTCTTCCCGCACCCGGACTCGCCGACGAGGCCGAGCGAGTCGCCGGGCTCCAAATCGAAGCTCACGCCGTCCACGGCCTTCACAGTCCCGTCCTGGATGCCGAACTCCACGCGCAGGTCGCGAACCTCCAGCAGCGCCATCGTCGGGGCCTAGCGCTGGTCCACGGCGACAGGCAGCAGACCCCCGAGGGGCTCGCCGCCGAGGTCTCCGTCGGGTCCGGCCTCGCCACGGTCAGCCCCATCGCGGCGCCGCAGCCGGGGGTCGAGGATCTCGTCGAACGCCTGCCCCATGAGTGTGAAGGCGACGATGACCAGCACCACGGCGAGGCCCGGCGGGACGAACCACACCCACTTGCCAAGCGTGAGCGCGCCCGCGCTGAACGACTCCTCGAGCATGCGGCCCCACGACCAGGTGTCCTTGACCCCGACCCCCAGAAACGACAGCGTCGTCTCCAGGAAGATCGCCGAGCCGATCGTCAGCGTGGTGTTGGCCAGGATCAGCGAGAAGACGTTCGGCAGCACGTGCTTGAGCATGATCCGGCTGTTGCCCGCGCCGTAGGCACGCGCGCGCGCGATGAAGGCGCGCTGGCGGACCGAGAGGGTCTGCGCCCGGATGATCCGGGCCGTTCCCGGCCACGACGTGATCGCGATGACCAGGATGACGTTGCTCATGCTCGGACCCAGGATCGCCGTCAGGACCACCGCCAGCACGAGCGTCGGCAGCACGTAGAAGAGGTCGGTGACGCGCATCAGGCCGCCGTCCGTGCGCCCGCCCGTGAAGCCCGCCACGATGCCGACGGTCGCGCCGATGACCATCGAGAGTGCGCTCGCCACGATCCCCACGATCATGCTGACCTGCGCGCTCTGCACGAACGTGCGGAAGAGGTCGCGGCCGGCGCGGTCGGTTCCGAAGAGATGCTCGGCCGATGGATCGAGCAGGAGCGGGTACTTGCCCGGGCCGTCGATCGGACCGACCACGAACGGCCCGGCGAAGGCGAGCAGGACGAAGAAGGCGAGAATCGCGAGTCCCACGACGCCCGGGCGGCTGCGCCGGAACAGGGGCCAGGCGCGACCGATGCTCCGCCCCAGGCCACGGATCGCGTTCATGCCCGCACCCGCGGGTCCAGGAAGCCGTAGATGAGCTCCGCGACCAGGTTCGCCAGCACCACGCTGATCGTGATCAGCAGGAACAAGCCTTGGAGCACCGGGAAGTCCCGCTGGTCGACGGCCTCGATGGTGAGCCGCCCGAGTCCCGGCCAGGCGAAGATCTCCTCCACGCCGATCGCGCCGCCCAGGACGTAGCCGAACGTCAGGGCGACGAGCGACACGGTCGGCAGGAGCGCGTTCGGCACGACATGGCGGCGAAGGACCAGCCGCTCCGGCAGGCCCTTGGCGCGTGCCGTCGTGACGTAGTCCTCCGACACGACCTCCACCACCGACGATCGCATGATCAGGGCGTACTCGGCCATGACGCCCAGGGCGAGCGTCGCCGCGGGCAGGACCAGGTGCGCGCCGATGTCGAGGGCCAGCTCGAGTCCGTTCGAGTACACGCGGCCGATGGTCACCATCTGTTGTCCCGGAAACAGCGCGATGCCGTTGTTCGTGCCCAGGAAGAAGAGCAGCAGCATGCCGAGCCAGAAGAGCGGCACGGCATAGAGGATCAGCGAGGTGTTCACCGAGATCGTGTCGAACCAGCTGTTGCGCTTCCAGCCCGCCCGAATCCCGATCCACAGGCCGACGATGAGGGCGATCCCTTCCGCCACGCCGACGAGCAGGATGGTCGGCCAGAAGCGCTTGCCGATCACGTCCAGCACCGGCGCGCGTTCGATAAACGAATCGCCGAGGTCCGGCGGCCACTGGAGCAGGTTCGAGACGTAGGCGGTGAGCTGGTTCCGCGCCAGGCTGCCGGGTAGCGTCTCGGGCGCGAACCGGAGTGATCCGTTGGGTGTTCGGACCAGCGCCGGGAGGAGCGGGAGGTCCAGGCCCAGCCTCGTCCGTAGCGCGTCGCGCTGTGCCTGGTTGACGTTGCGCGGCAGCATGGAGCGGACCGGGTCTCCGGGGATCATCCGGAAGAGCGCGAAGTTGACCAGCGCGATGAGCACGATCGTGACGAGCGCCCCGCCGAGGCGGCGCAGCAGGAGGCCGCGCGTCACGAGGTTCGACGACCTACGGGTGCGATGGCCGGTTCGAGGCTACTCGTCGTCGCGCTGCGCGCGCCGCCTCCACCAGAGGACACCGAGCGCGAGCGCCGCCGCGACCAGCCCACCGATGATGAGGGGCGTGGAGTCGCCGCCAGCCGACGTGCCGCCACCACTTGGAGCCGGCGACGGCGCCGTCGTCGGCCGTGGCGTGGCGGTCGCGGCAGGCGCGGGGGTCGGACTCGCCCCCGGACCCGGAGTCACGCCTGGGGAAGCAGGCGCTCCAGAGCCGCCCGGCGCGGGTGTGGCCGGCTCGCTGGCCGGCGGCTGGCTCGCCACAGGCTCGGTCGGTGCCGCGGACGGCGATGGCTCGACCGCTCCCAACGGCGCCACCGTGGTGCGGCTGCCGTACGGCCCGAAGCCCCACGCTCCCCAGATGTCCCCGTTCTCGGTCGGGTGGGAGCGGAAGC
Source organism: Chloroflexota bacterium (assembly GCA_034667005.1). Lineage (GTDB taxonomy): Bacteria > Chloroflexota > Limnocylindria > Limnocylindrales > CSP1-4 > JAFMJV01. The sequence continues at coordinate 183 of JAXDKU010000073.1, read as the reverse complement.
CCTGCCATCGGTCCGAGCGATACGCCTCGAGCGTCGCGTTGTACCAGAGGACGGAGTAGGGCGAGTCCGTGTAGGCCTTTGCCTGGATCTCCTTGACGATCCTGGCTCGCTCGGTGAGGTCGGTCAGCGTGCGCGACGAGGCGTACAGCCGGTCATATGCCGGGTCGCAGTAGTTGGCGTCCT
>JAXDKU010000072.1:0-10379 GCA_034667005.1 Chloroflexota bacterium | reverse complement strand
CGAGAGTGCGGGGCGTGGCGGCAATCCCCAGGATGGGGCTCCGGAACGTCAGGACGGCCGTGCCGCGTGATGAAGCGCCGACACCCGCCTCGCCGGATCGGACCAGGTAGCCGTGCACGGTCGTGCCTAGGGCCAGGGTGCGCCGCGGCCCATCGAGCGCGAGCGGCTGTTCGAGGGTCCAGTCGGATCCCTCGTCGACCACCGAGACGGGTCCTGTTCGGACAATTGAGGTGACCGTCTGGTCACCTCTCGCGGCCCCCACGTCGGCGGCGGGGGCGTCGCTCGGGACCGCCAGGCCAGTCCCTGGCAACGCGAGAAGGCTCGCCAGGGTTGCGCCACAGCCGAAGAGAAGCGCACGCCGACGGAGGAACGCCGATCGTTTCATCGTCCCCCCTTCTCGACCCGTCGCGGCCGGAGGGGCCGCGTTCCACAATCGGGCGCACTCACATCATAGGGTCCGCCTGCGAGCCCTTTCAATGCCGTGGCCGGGTTCTCGTGCTACCATTCGGTAACAGGTTTGTGGCTGCGGACCGGTTGGGCGGTCCGGAAAGGAACGCACGATGGCGACGCTGGGTCGGCGGATCGGGTTGGGCCTCGCCGCGCGGGGCGAGGTCGACCAGGTGGTTCGCTGGGCCGGCGCAGCTCGGCGCGAAGGCCTCGATTCGGTCTGGGTCCACGACAGCTACTACGAGCGCGACGCGATCAGCTACGTGAGCGCCATCTGCTCCGAGCTCGGCGCCGACGAGCGCGACGACGGCTTCCGGATCGCGCTGGGGGCCGTCAATCCGTTCACCCGCCACCCGGTCGTGCTCGCCATGAGCGGATCCGCCCTCGACGAGATGGCGCCCGGCCGGGTCGTGATGGGCCTCGGCACCGGCCTGCCGCTGCGCCTCAAGCAGATGGGCATTCCGTACGCCCCAGATACGGCCGTCGAGCACGTCAGCCGCTCGATGGACGAGATCCGCGCCCTATGGGCGGGCGACCGATTGCCGTCGGCGACGCCCGGGCTTCCACCGATCCAGCCGATGTTCCCGCCGCCGCACCGGATCCCGCTCTTCATCGCGGCGTATCGCAAGGAGCTCGTGACGCTGGCAGGCGAGAAGGCGGATGGGTACCTCGCACGCCCGGCCGAGTCCGTCCCTTCCCTTGCCGGGATCGTGGACCGGCTGCACGCCGCCGCGATCGCCGCCGGCCGCGACCCGAAAGCGGTCGAGACCGCGGGCTACCTGCTCACGCTCGTCGACGAGACGCGGCGCGAGGCGCTCAACCGCGCGAAGCGCGAGCCCTTCGTGATCTACATGATGTCCGTGCTCGGCGACGTCTCGCTGAAGCGCGCCGGCTTCGACCGCGAGCTCCGCGACCGGATCGCGGCGGCCTGGCGGGCCGAGGACTTCCATACGGCCGGCAACCTGATCCCCGACGAGCTCCTGGATGCGTTCATGCTCTGCGGCACGGTCGAGGACGTCGCCGCCGGCGCGATGCGCTTCCACGCCGAGGCAGGTCTCGAGCTGCCGCTGCTCCAGCCGGTCCTCCAGGAAGAGGCGCAGATCGCGCAGATCCTGGACGCGGCCCGGGCCTACGCCGCGCTGCCCGATCCCAGGGAAGCGGCGCGGCCGGCCGTCGGGCCGGCGCCCGCGGCAGTCGGCGGGCCGGCGGCACGGGTCCTCCCGGAGACGCAGCTTCCTGCCGGAGCCGCCGCCGATCCCGTGCCGGCCCGAGTCGCCGCAAGCCTCGCCGACGACCGCCGGCTCACGGCTGCGTCCCGCACGCGTCGCCGGCTGGGCGGCATCTGGGAGATCCTGCGGCCGTTCGCCTATACGGCGTCGGTGATCCCGGTCGCCGCGGGCGGCGCGTTGGCGCTGGTCGACGGGCGATTCGATCTGGCGGCGTTTGCGCTTGCGCTGGTCGGCGCGATCGGTCTCCACTCCGGCACGAACGTGATCAACGAGATCTACGACGTGCGGCAGGGCATCGACACGATCACCTCCCCGCGAGCCAGCCACGCGATCGTCAAGGGCCGCATCACCGAGCGGTCGGCCTTCGCGGTCGCCGTGGCCTTCTTCGCCATCGCCGTGCTCGCCGGCGTCGGCCTGACCTTCATGCACGGCTGGCCCATCGTTGCCCTCGGTCTCATCGGCCTCGCGGGCGGCTACTTCTACACGGCACCGCCCTTCCAGTACAAGTTCCATGCCCTCGGCGTGCCGCTGGTGTTCCTGCTGATGGGCCCGCTGATGACGGTCGGCGCCTACTACGCGGTCAGCGGTGTGTGGTCGGCGACCGCGCTGTGGCTGTCGCTGCCGATCGGACTGCTCGTTGCGGCCATCCTCCACGGCAACGAGTGGCGCGACATCGGCGAGGACACGCGCGCCGGCATCACGACGCTCTCATCCCGCCTCGGTCGTGACTTCGCGCACTTCGCGTACCTGGGCATGACGCTCGGCGCGTACGTGCTGCTGGGCGTGGCCGTGGCCCTTCGGGTGCTGCCGCCCGCGGTGATGCTGGCGCTGCTGTCGCTGCCGCTGCTGGCCGTGGTGATCCGGGCAGCCGAGCTCGGCGCGGGCGGGCAGGCGCGCGCCATCGCGATGATCGACCTCCAGACCGCGCGGCTGCACATGGCATTCGGTGCGCTGCTGGTCGTCGGCGTGCTGCTCAGCACGCGGCTGTGAGCCCGCGCAGCCGTCGGAGCCGTCGGAGCCGTGGGGCGCTCGGCCCTCGGCTGACTCCGGTTTGGGCATAGTCATGGCGGGCACCGGTCGGGCGCTGGTCGGACTCGCCGCTGCGCAGGTGGCGTTTGCGGCCACGTTCCGGGGACCGCGCCGCGCCTTCTGGGATCGCATGACGATCACCGGCGTAACGCTGGGCGGCTATGCCCTGGCCGTGTCCCCGAGCGCGCGGCGGGTCCGCGTCGGCCCCAAGGAGGTCGCGCTCGGCCTGGGTTCCGCGGCCGCGCTCTACGTCACGTTCTGGATCGGGGACCGGGCCGCGCGCCGCATCGTGCCGACCGGCGAGAAGGACATCGCCGACATCTACGCGCTCCGGGAGCTGCGGCCGAAGAACGAGATCGCGCTCCGCCTGCTGTCCGTCGTCGCGCCGGCGGAGGAGATCTTCTGGCGCGGCCTGGTCCAGTCGACGCTCATGCGCCGGTTCGGCCGCTGGCGGGGAGCGGCGTTCGCGACCGCGGCGTACGGCGGCGTCCACGTCGTCACCGGAAACGTCACGCTGACCGGTGCGGCCACGGTTGCCGGCGCGCACTGGGGTGCGCTGTATGCGCTCGGGGTGCCGCTGGGCGCGCTCATCGTCAGCCATGCCGCCTGGGACATCTGGATCTTCCTGCTCCAGCCGACGAACTCGCTCACCGAGGTCGCGGCCCGACCGACCTGATCACCGGCTGTGACGGCCGCGACCAGGGTCGCCACGCCAAAGTGCCACCCCCAGTCCGGCTGTGATGCCCGCGACCGCCGCGACCAGCGTCGCCATGTCAAATGCCAGCTCCAGTAGCGCAAGCGTCTCCAACCGGGTCGCATCGGGCTCCGAAGACCTCCAAACGGGCCAAATTCCGGTCAAATGACTGATGAGGCGAGCGTTTGGCAGACTCCGCGACCCGCTGAGGACACTAACGCTACAGGCGCTGACGTTTGGCGCTTTCCGCGCCAACGCACGGCCAAGGCCACGGCCCCGCCACGCCCCGGGCCACGGCCACGGCCACAGCCAACGCCACCCGTCGTGGCCAGGCACACCGCCACTCCCACCGCCCACGCCACGCCCACCGCCGTCCCCGTGCCAGCTGTCCGCGGGCTGTGATGTTTCGCCGCCTCGGGGTCGCGCCGCGCTGACCCTGCCGCGGCCACCCTTCGGCCATGCCCCTCTTCATCGGGACGTCCGGCTGGCAGTACGACCACTGGAAGCGCCGCCTCTACCCCAAGGGCGTGCCCATGAGCCGCTGGCTGGAGTTCTACGCCGAGCGCTTCGCCACGGTCGAGTCGAACAATGCGTTCTACCGGCTGCCCGAGCGCAAGACCTTCGAGGCCTGGCGCGAACGAACCCCGGACGACTTCGTCATGGCCGTCAAGGTCAGCCGCTATCTCACGCACATTAAGCGCCTCCAGGAGCCGCAGGAGCCGGTCGAGCGGTTCATCGGACGCGTGCGAGGACTGGGCAGCAAACTCGGCCCCGCGCTGATCCAGCTGCCGCCGCAGATGCGCGTCGACGCGGGACGGCTCCGCGAGACGCTCGAGTGCTTCCCGCGCGACGTGCGCGTGGCCGTGGAGTTCCGGCACGACAGTTGGTGGACGGACGAGGTGCGCGGCCTGCTGGAGCGTTACGGAGCGGCACTCTGCCTGGCCGATCGGTACCGGCCGGTCAGCCCGCTCTGGCGCACGGCCGACTGGACCTACGTCCGTTTCCACGGCGGCCGCAGCCGCCCGCCGGGCTGCTACGGACGCGCCGCGCTCCAGGCCTGGGTCGAGCGGATCCGCGAGCAGTGGCCGGCCGACGCGGACGCCTGGGTCTACTTCAACAATGACTTCCACGCCTGCGCCCTCGCGAACGCGGTGACGTTCGCGCGCCTCGCGCAGAACGCCGGAATGCATCCGACCCGCGTCCCGCCCATGGAGGACGTCACGGTCGACTGAGACCGGTTCGACGGCATGCGGGCGGCAGCGCTGGCGCGCCTGCGCTGGCGAGGCAGCGTGCCGCGGGCCCGCGTGTCAGCCGGACAGGGCGACCAGGGCCAGCAGCCCCGTCAGGATCGCCACGCTCACGCTTGCGAGCGTGCCGAGAAGGTAGTACTCGGCGAACTGACGGTCCTCCAGCTGCTTGAACCGGGCGATGGTCTTGGCCGTGATGACCAGGCCGATGGCGCCGAACTCGCCGACCAGCACGAGGGCGCACACGATCAGCCGCTCCAGGACGCCGATCGTCGCGCCGACCTTGGCCGGGGAAACCTCGGCGCCTGCCGCCGCCGCGCCCTCGTCGTGCCTCGCCGGAGCCTGCACGAGCGTGGCCACGAAGAGCGCGGCAGCACGGACGTTGACGATCGCCAGGTTCGCGATGACGACCAGCCCGAGCGTGAAGCGGTAGACGTCATGCGGACTCGCGACGCGGGAAAGGCGCGACGAGAGGTCGCTCCACGTGGACGTCGGACCTTCGCCGGTGAGGAACACGACCCACAGGACCAGCAGCACGCCCAGGTGAGCCAGTTGGTCGATCACGAACAGGCCGGCGGGCCGCGGCGACCATGCCCGATCGAGCGGCGGTCCCTCCGCCGGATCCCCGCCTTCGGCGACGGCCTCGCGCACCGGCGACGCGGTCCGGCGGGTGAGAACGATCTTGGTTCGATCGATGGCCAGGTGTGTCAGGACGGTCATGACGACGAACGCGAGACCCCGCACCCCGAAGACGACGACGACGGGCAGGTTCGTGAGGGCGACCACCCCCACGTGGACCCCGAGCCACCTCCACGCACGAGGCCCGTCGCCGAACTTGCCCACCGCGATGGCGTCGGTCTGGAAGACGAAGTCGGCGAGGAGGTGGGCGAGAACCAGCCCAGCCAGAACCAGCGGCGCCTCGCTCATGCGGGTCGAGCCTCTGGCCGATCGATGCCCTCGCGCCACAGCAATCGGACCGCCGCCAGCAGTCGCGCCAGATTGCGGACGTTGCCGCGGGCGAACGAGACCGAGACGGTGGCGCGCGCCACGTTCAGGCGCTCGGCGATCTCGGACTGACGCAGGCCCTCAACCAGCGCGAGCCGAGCGACGTCCCGTTGACGATCGGTCATGGCGTCGATCATGGCAGCCAGAACCGGTGCCGTGCCGTCGAGCAGCGCATCGACCCTTCGGTCGCCCGTGCGGCACACCAGCCCGTCCCGATCGTGCTTGGCCCGCTCGAGAGCGTCCCGAGCGACGAGGAAGGCGGGTCCCGTGCGGCGAGTCGCCGGTCCGGAGCCGGGGTCGATCTCGCCGGCCACGACTGCCCAGCGCATCCGCGGAGCCGCGTCGGCTCCCCGGTGCGGCCGGAGCGTCGCGTCGAGCACCGCCCGGAAAGGGTCCGCCTCCAGCGCCAGGAGGCCCTGGATCTCGTCGCCCTGGGTGTATTCGAAGGGCGCCAAGCGCTCTGGACCGTAGGCGTCGTCGAGCATCGCCCGAAGGCGCTCGAGCCAGGCCGTCGACGCGGCGAAGCCCTGCCGCGAGCTGACGACGTCGCCGAACAGGACGATGCCGCGGTTGTCGCCGTTCACCGTGAGAGGCTAACTCTATGCAAGGTAGCCGTCAACGGCTAATCACCACCGAGTTAGCCGTTTGTGACTTGCACGCCGAAGGGCACAAAGAGATGCACCGCCGGTGGGCCGCCGACGGTGCTTCGAGGGAGATGTGCGGCGGCCGATCCGCCAGGATCTGGTTTGCGGCTAGCGGTTCCTGGAGAGGAACGCGACCACGTCTTCCATCCGGAAGCGGCGGTCGCCACGCTTGCACACTCGGTAGAACGGAAGCTCGCCGCGGTCGCCCAGCCGCTTGACGGTGTTCACATGAAGGTGGAGCAGCTCCGCCACCTCACTCGCCGTCAGCATGGGTCCGAGTTCGTTGACTGCCATTGCCATCGCGGTGGTGGTCCTCATCGTCGTGGTGGGTTGGACAGCAGCTCGGAGCTCTGCCGGCGCGTGGAGGTCGCGCCTTGCTGGGTGACGACCGGCTCACTGGGGGCACGACTGCTGCGGTGAGTCGGAGTAACGGGTCGAATGCTGCCGTTCGGGAGGGGTCGGGCCAAGCCGTACTTGAGTAGGCCGAGGGCCGTACGGAGGGTGTTGCGCGGCGTCAACCACGCTCGCGGGATCCGGTTCGGGACCCGCGGCACGCGCGACCGCGGCCGCTTTCAGGTCAGAGCAGCCCGCGTCGTCGCAGCTGCTCGCGGAGCTCCTCCGCCCCCGTGAATCGGATGGCATCGACGCCCAATGCGCGTGCCTTCTCGACGTTGACGGGCGAGTCGTCGACGAACACCGTCCGCCCGGGATCCAGGTCGAACCGCTCGAGCGCGAGGCGGAAGATGGCCTCGTCCGGCTTCGCCATCCCCTCCTCGCCCGACACCACGATGCCGGCGAACCACGCGAGAAACGGGAACCGCTCACGCCCGATGGGGAAGGTCTCGCGCGACCAGTTCGTCAGGGCGTACAGCGGGACCCCGCGAGCGCGTAGCTCGGCCGCGATGGCGACCGTCTCCTCGTGAGCACCGCCGAGCGTCTCCGGCCAGCGCTCGTGGAAGGCGCGGATCAGGTCCGAACGATCCGGGTGCGCCTCGACCAGGTCCGCGACGGCCTCCGACCACGCCCGGCCGCGGTCCTGGCGGTCGTTCCAGGCCGGCGAGGTGACGTTGGCGAGGAACCACTCCATCGCTTCCTCGTCGCCGGCGAAGAGCGATCGATAGAGGTGGCGCGGGTTCCAGTCGATCAGCACACCGCCGAGGTCGAACAGAACGGCGTTGGGCTTCAGGTCGGCCTCGAATCTCGACATGGCTGGAGTATCCCGTGCCCGGCGTGAAGCCACCGCGCGGTCCGGCTTGACACGCTGCTACATGTCGCCTAGATTGTTTAGGTGACATTGAAGATCAACCCCGAGCGAAGTGACGAAGGCCGCCGGCTCGCAGACGACGTGCTGAACGAACTGACCGCGTGGAACCCGCGCGAGCGGATGTACGCCTTCAAGAAGTGGCTGACCGGCTCGCTCAGCCTGGTCCACCTGCACGTGCTGACCATCCTCGAGGCAGACGGGCCTCAGCCCATGAGCAGGTTGGCGGAGGCGTTGGACGTGTCCGTCGCGAGCGCGACGGGCATCGTCGACCGCATGGAGCGGCGGCTGCTCATCGAGCGGCGACCCGACGCCGGCGACCGGCGCATGGTCGTGGTGCACGTGCTCGACGGTGGCGTGGACATCTTCCGGCAGCTCGCCGAGCACCGGAGACGCTCGTTGACGAGCCTCCTCGACCGCCTGACCGAGGAAGAGCTCAGCGCGCTGCTCACCGGCTTGCGTGCCCTGCGCGCCGCCCGAGAGGCCTTGAGCGCCGAGGCCGGCCCGACCGCCGCGACGATGGGCCGCGACACATGATCGGCCTGCTGCGGACCTACCTCCGACCCTACCGCGGCCGCCTGGCCGTGGTGCTGGCCTTGTTGCTGATCCAGGCGATCGGCAACCTGTACCTGCCCAATCTCAACGGCGAGATCATCAACGACGGGATCGCGCGCGGCGACAACGACGCCATCGTCCGTATCGGGGTCGTGATGCTCGGCATCACGGCGCTGCTGGGCCTGACCGCCATAGCCGCGGTGTATGTGGGCGCCCAGGTGGCCATGGGCTTCGGCCGGGACCTGCGCCGCGCCATCTTCGCCAAGGTCGAGACGTTCTCGCAGGTCGAGGTCAACACCTTCGGGCCTGCATCGCTGATCACTCGGAACACGAATGACGTCCAGCAGGTTCAGACGCTGGTCTTCATGGCGCTCACCGTGATCGTGTCCGCGCCGATCCTCATCGTCGGCGGAATCATCATGGCCCTGCGCACCGACGTGCCGCTCTCTGGGTTGCTCGTCGTGGTCATCCCGCTGATGGCCGCCGTCATCGCGCTGGTGATGTCGCGGGCGATCCCCTTGTTCCAGGCCACCCAGAAGAAGCTCGATCGCATCAACCAGGTCATGCGCGAGACGCTGAGTGGGGTCCGTGTGATCCGCGCCTTCGTGCGGACGCGCCACGAGGAGCAGCGGTTCGACGCCGCGAGCCGCGACCTGTTCGAGACCACGGTCACGGTCAACCGCTTGTTCGCCCTGACCATCCCGACCATGACGGCGATCCTCAACCTGTCGACTGTCGCGGTGATGTGGTTCGGGGCGCAGCGGGCGGACAGCGGCGCGCTGAGCATCGGCGACCTGACCGCGTTCCTCCAGTACCTGACCCAGATCCTCTTCGCCGTCCTGACGGCGGTCTTCATGTTCATCTTCATCCCGCGCGCGGCCGTCTCGGCCGGCCGCATCCGGGAGGTGCTGGAGACCAGCCCGTCCGTGAGCGACCCGGTCCATCCGCGGCCCCTCGTCGTCCCCAGCAAGGGCCGCGTGGAGTTCAAGGCCGTCGGCTTCCGCTATCCGGGGGCCGAGGAGCCCGTGCTCCGGGACATCGCCTTCACGGCCGAACCGGCGAGCACCACGGCGATCGTGGGGAGCACCGGCTCAGGCAAGTCCACCATCGCGAACCTGATCCCGCGGCTGTACGACGCCACCAGCGGCAGCCTCCTGCTGGACGGCACGGACGTGCGTGAGCTGTCCCGGGAGGACCTGTGGCGCCAGATCAGCCTCGTGCCGCAGAAGGCATTCCTGTTCAGCGGCACAGTCGGAAGCAACCTGCGCTTCGGCGACGAGCACGCCACGGACGAGGACCTGTGGCGCGCACTTGAGATCGCCCAGGCCGCCGACTTCGTGCGCGAAATGGAGGGCGGCCTGGAGGCGCCGATCACGCAGGGCGGCACGAACGTGTCCGGCGGTCAGCGGCAGCGGCTGGCAATCGCGCGGGCGCTGGTGAAGCGCGCACCGATCTTCATCTTCGACGACAGCTTCTCGTCGCTGGACTTCAGCACCGACGCTCGCCTCCGGGCTGCGCTGGGGGCTGAGCTCGGCGGAGCGACCGTGATCATCGTGGCGCAGCGCGTCGGAACGATTCGCAATGCGGACCGCATCGTCGTGGTCGACGCCGGACGCGTGGTGGGCATCGGCACCCACCGCGAGTTGCTGGAGTCCAACGAGACCTACCGCGAGATCGTCTACTCGCAGCTTTCCGAAGCCGAGGCGGCCGCATGAGCGGGCCCGCGCGACCTCGTCCGGAGCCGCCGGCGCAGCCGATCGGCGGACGGCCGGGAGCCGGGCGACCCGGCGGGATGATGGGCATGGGCATGGGCCTGCCCCCTGCGAAGTCGAAGGACTTTCGCGGCTCGTCGCGCCGCCTCTTCGCCCGGCTGCGCCCGGAGCGCGGGCGGATCGCCACCGTCGTCGTGCTTGCCATCGTGAGCGTGACGTTCGCCGTGCTCGGCCCGCGGATCCTGGGGAACGCCACGACCATCATCTTCGAGGGCGTCCTCAGTCACCAGTTCCTCGCCAGCGGCGTGACGCAGGAGCAGGCGATCGCGGGGCTGCGCGCAAGCGGTCAGGACCAGCTCGCCTCGATGCTCTCGAGCATGCACCTGGTGCCCGGCGCCGGCGTCGACTTCGGCGCGCTCGCGCAGGTGCTCGGGATCCTGGTCGCCGTCTATCTCATCAGCTCGCTGTTCGCGTGGATCCAGGCCTACATCATGGCCGGCGTCACGCAGCGCACCGTGCTCCAGCTGCGAGAGGACGTGGATCGCAAGCTCGGCCG
>JAXDKU010000071.1:0-2713 GCA_034667005.1 Chloroflexota bacterium | reverse complement strand
GGATGGCACATCCCGAGCAGGCGCCGGCGGCGTTGGGAACGCCGTTCGCGCAGCTCGCCGAACGCTCGAGCGCGGCCCTGCGGCGCCGGACGGCGAAGGTGGGCCGAAGCGCAGGCGCGGGCGTCCTCGCCGACCGCTTCAACGCGGATGCGACCGGGCTGCCGCAGAACGAGGAGTCCATCACGGCGTGCCGCTCGAATACGCGGATCGTTCTGGGGTCGACAAACGATTACCGTGGTCTGCTCGATCCGGAGGGCAACTTCACCGGCTGGCACTTCTCGAACAACGGCGGCAGATCTCTCACGAACGAGGGCCTGCTGCCCTCCGTCGACGGCTTGCCGTCGGGCGGCGATCCGGTCACGGTGGCCGACGATGCGTGCCACCTCTACGCGGCGAGCCTGGCCTACGATCCGGCGACCGTTCCGTTCGGCGCGAACGGGGTCAGCGTCTACCGGAGTGAGCCGGGGATCCTCGCCTCCTGTCCCGGCGGCGGATCCGATCCTACGTGCTGGCCGACCCGGCGCGTCGTCGCCACCGGGACTGCCGCCCCGGCGGGAGGAGGTCCGAACCAGTTCCTGGACAAGGAATGGCTGTATGTGGGCAAGAGCGGCGGCGAGACGGTTGTCTGGGTGGTGTTCAGCCGGTTCGCCAATGACCCGGCTGCGCCGCTCGGCTTCACCGGTGCCGAGATCGAGGCCGTCCGGTGCAACGCGACGCTCTCCTCCTGCACCGATCCGATCCCGATCAGCAACGACCCCGTCGACGGCCCCGACGTGGACGTCCAGTTCAGCGACGTGACGGTGGGCGAAGACGGCCGCACGTACGTGACCTGGTCCGAGATCATCGGCGAGCTCCCTGGCGATCCTGATTGCCAGAATCCCGATCCCGACGGTCTTTGCCCGCAGGTATTCGTGCACAAGCTGCGCGTTGCCGAGGCCGGGAGCACGACCTTCGGGCCGGAGCGGGTCGCGTTCGTGGAGGACCGCGCGATCCCGTTCGGCGGGCACATGCACGCCAACGACTTCCGCACCGCAACCGTTCCGAAGAACGAGGTGGCGATGGTGGGCGGCAAGCCGCGCGTGTTCCTCGTCTGGGACGCGTGCAGCGTCCGGCTCGGGAGGGTGTGCGAGGAACCGGTGGTCAAGCTCGTCTACTCGGACGACTTCGGTGCCAGCTGGTCAGATCCGGTCAAGCTCTCGAGGAACGGGGACAACTACTTCCCGACCATCTCGACCGATCGTGCCCGCAGTCCGCAGCGGCTGGCGGTGGCATGGTTCACGAACCGCTACGACCGGGCCTTCCATAGCCGTCAGGACGTGGAAGTGCTGACCGTCAACGCGGCAACCGTGCGGGCGAGCGGCCTGAAGCGCCTCACCGCGCGCTCCAACGACACGCAGGCCGATCCGGCCCTCGGCGGCCTGTTCATCGGTGACTACATCGAGGCGTTCACTCACGCGGGCCACATCTGGGTGCACTACAACGCCAACTACCGCAAGGCACCGCTGCTCGGCGAGGGCGTCGCCGTCAACCAGCAGGACAACTACCTCGCAAGGCGCTGATCCGAGGCGGCGAGCGGATGGGGGAGGGCCGCTGAACGGCGGCCCTCCCCCAAGGTCTCCGGGAGGGCCTGGGACACGGAAAGCAGACGAGGAATCTCAGATGTGCCCGACCACGTCGACGATCTCGGCGGCGGCCCTGCGTACCGGTCCGTCTCACGTACCGCTCGCAGACTCCTGGGGGTATTTCAACGAGTACAGCAGATTTGCGGCAAGCACGCCTGGAGCAGGGAATCGGCGCTCTGGCCCGAACGAACCACGAGGAACCGAAATCGGTTTGAGAACGTGGTCAGCGGAGCAGGACTCCGTTAGCGTCCGCAGCGTTCTCGGGCGCACGGGTCGGGGGTATTTCGACGTTGTTGGCGCGAATTGGGCGAGTAGTCGGCTCCGGTGTACTGATCGGGACGCTCGCAGTGTTCGGTGGCGGAGGCGCGACGACGAACGCCGCGAACCCGACGCAGACCGTGACGGCGAGCGCGGATTCGTACGTGAGCGCACCGAGTCCATCCACGAATTACGGGACGTCGACCGCGATCCGAATCGATGGATCCCCGGTGCAACGCGCGTACCTGCGGTTCACCGTCGCGGGCCTGTCCGGTCAGGTGACGCGCGCGACGCTGCGTATGTACGCGACGAGCACGTTGCGCGGCGGGCTCACGGCGCGAGGCGTAGCGGACAACACCTGGGCGGAGACGATGATCAAGTGGTCGAATGCGCCACCCGTCGCGGCTACGGCGGAAGGATCGACGGGTGCCATCAGCCCCGGTTGGGTGTCCATGGATGTGACGCGTCTCGTCGCGGGCAACGGCACCATCAACCTCGCCGTCACGAACGCGAGCACCACGGCAATCGGCTTGCGGAGCCGTGAGGCCGGCGCGACCGTGGCGCCGCAACTGGTGATCGAGACCCAGGCGGCGCCGCCACCGCCGCCGCCGCCGGTCACCTCCCCACCGGCGAACACGTCGCCGCCGACGGTCAGCGGAACGGCACAGGAAGGCCAGACGGTGACCGCGGATTCGGGCGCCTGGTCAGGCACGCAGCCGATCACGTTCACCTACCAGTGGCGGCGGTGTGACTCGAGCGGCGCGGGCTGCGCGGACATCGCGGGCGCGAAGGCCGCGGCGTATCCGATCGTCACCGCGGACATCGGCTCCAGC
>JAXDKU010000070.1:0-4109 GCA_034667005.1 Chloroflexota bacterium | reverse complement strand
CGTGGTGCTGGCCATGTCGCGTCTCTATCAGCACGCTCGCGCGATGGCACGAATGACTCCCCCATAGAGCAGGTGATTCACCCCTTCCGGCGCGTTGCTGGGCCCCTGAACCGGACGTATCGTCGGCTTGGCCTGGTCCTCGCCTACCGAGGTCAACGAGGCGGCAGCCGGACCACGACCGAAAGGTGATGAGCCACGATGAACGAGCAGGCGACGATCGCGACGGCGACAGCGCACATCGAGCCGGAGGTCGCCGCAGCCGACCCCCTCATGCACCGCGAGCCCGTGGGCGCCCACCTTGTCGGCAGCGTGCCTCTAGGTGGAGTCGAGGAGGTGTTCCGCCGCACGGCCGAGGCGCTCGGCGACCGTCTGCGTCGTCTGCCCGACGGCGAGCCCGGACCTCGGTCTGACTGGATCCTCTGGCAGTACCCGGTGTTCAGCGCCCTCCCGCAGTTCGAGGTCGGACCGCCCGGCGACGACACGTTCCGCACGCTGCCCAAGCTGCGGCTGCGCGACGGCGAGCGGGCGTCGGACATCGTGCTCGACAACCTCGGCTTCGCCGATGCGGCGATCGCCTCCTACGCCATCTTCTCCAAGCTCAAGCGCGACGGCGTGATCCCGGCCCACGTGCGCTTCCAGGTCTGTCTGCCGACGCCGCTGGCGCCCATCAGCGCCTTCATCGACCCCGAGCACCAGGCACAAGTCGAGCCGGTCTACGAGGCGCGGGTCCTGCGCGAGCTCGACGAGATCTTTGCCGCCGTGCCGCACGACCAGCTCGCGCTGCAGTGGGATACACGGCTGGAGTTCGCGATCCTCGAAGGCATCCGCCCCGCTTGGTTTGAAGGCACGCGAGCCGGCGTGCTCGAGCGCCTGCTGCGAGTGAGCCGGGGGGTGCCCGCGGAGGTCGAGCTGGGTTTTCACCTGTGCTACGGCGACGATTATCACGGTCACTTCACGGTGCCCGACGACACGGGCAAGCTTGTGGAGATCGCCAACGTGCTGGCCTCCGCGCTGTACCGACCGCTCAACTGGATCCATGTGCCCGTCCCCGCCGACGCCGAGGAGGAGTACTTCGCGCCGCTACAAGCGCTGCGTCTGGATCCGAGCACGGAGTTATACCTCGGTGTGTTGCATCCGCATGACGGCAAGGTGGGCGCGCGCCGGCGGATCAGTTGCGCCGGCCAATTCGTGCAGAGCTTCGGCGTCGCCACCGACTGCGGATGGGGACGCGGCGGCTCGGCGGCGGTGGACGCGCTGCTCGAGTTGCACCGGGCGACCTGCGACCGACTCGACGTGCCGCGACCGAAGACGGCGTTCGCCTGGCCCGCGGGCTTTGACCGCATTCCCGACGAGGAGTGGACGCGGGCCCCCCTCAGCGACGCCGGCTTGGCGTACGACCACGTCGACGAGCACGGCTGGTACGACAATCTCAACCCGAGCGTCACGCAGCTCGCCGCGCATCTGCAGGACGGCGACGTTCTCGTCGACTACTCGGGCGGCACCGGCATCCTCCTCGACCGCCTGCGGCTACGCATCTTCGATCGCGCCGTGGGCACGATCGTCGTCGACGCGTCCGCGAAGTTCCTGCGCGTGGCGCACGAGAAGTACAAGGACGACCCGCGCTTCGCGGCGCGGCTGCTGCGCTTCATCAAGCAGGACAAGCGGCTGCAGTCCCTCGACGAGGTGCTCGGGCCCGAACTGCTGGAGCGCGGCGTGGACGCGATCGCCGCGGTC
The DNA here is from genome assembly GCA_034667005.1 of Chloroflexota bacterium. Classification (GTDB taxonomy): domain Bacteria; phylum Chloroflexota; class Limnocylindria; order Limnocylindrales; family CSP1-4; genus JAFMJV01. Next base: position 2,375 of record JAXDKU010000070.1, on the reverse strand, counting down.
AACGCGATCCACCTGTACCCCGACCTCGATGAGGTCGCCAGCGCCTGGGTACGGGCCCTGAAGCCCGGTGGGAAGGTGTTCATCAACTCCGGCAACCTGCGCAACCCGAGCGCGAAGCCCGGCGAGTGGATCCTCGACGAGACGGTCTGGGTGATCAACGACCTCGCCGAGAGCCTCGTGCGCAGCGACCCGGCCTACGCGCAGTACCGCGCGGTGCTCGACGACACGAAGCGGCTGGGCGCGCATCACGCGCACCGTGACCGCGTGTTCATGCATCCGCGCCCGCTCGAGCACTACACCGACGCCCTGTCACGAAACGGTCTGACCGTGACGGACATCAGCCAAGCGACGATCGTGGCCGACGTCAACGAGTGGTACGAGCTCATGACCGCGTACCACGAGGCGGTCCTCGGCTGGGTCGGCGGGACCAAGCGCATCGAGGGCGATGAGCCGTCCGACGAGGCGGTGCGCGACCGACTGCGGATCATGCGTCACGCGATCGACACGATCTTCGGCACCCGCGATTCGTTCAAGGCGTGCTGGACCTACATCACCGCCACGAAAGGTGGCTGAGCCGCGCCCAGGATCCGATGCCGTGGGTTGACGGTTCGTGCAGGCGAGCGTAGGCTCGCCGCAGGGGAGGAGACCGATCTGTCTCCCAAGCAACATGTCCGTCGTGCAGACCACGCACTCACCCCAATACGGCCGCATCGTCGGCAAGCTCGGCGCGGGCGCCTGCGTGATCCTGGACGGCGCGACCGCAACCGAGTTGCCCCACCTGAGCGACGCAGAGCATGCGCTCGACGAGCGCCTGTGGGGCACGCGCGCGCTCGTCGAGGAGGCGGGCGCGGTGCTCGACGTGCACCGCGGCTACGTCGCTGCCGGCTGTGACGTGATCTCGACGAACACGTGGGGGCTGCCAAGCGCCTTGTTGCACGGCGTGGCCCCGCTCTGGAACTCCACGGAGCCCGTCCATTGGATGGACCTCGCGCGCCGTGGTCTGCGCCTGGCCCGGGAGGCGGTCAGCGACGGCGGGCGCGACGAGGAGTGCGCTGTCGCGTTCTCCATCAACGGCGATGTCGACTCTGAGGAGGGAGAGAGCACGATCAGGCTGCTGGCGCGGCTCTTCGCCCACGAGCCGCCTGATCTGCTCCTGCTCGAGACGCTCACGGTCGTGCGGCCGTCGCTCTTTGACACGGTCCAGTCGCTCCTGGACACAGGGATACCGCTGTGGCTGTCCTTTCGCCGGTGTCGCCACGGACTGTGCAGCGTCTACGGCCAGCACTGGGGTGGCCCTGAGGGCGACGCCTTCGGCCGCGCAGCCGCACGCTTCGAGCAGATGGGCATCGATGCGCTCTTGCTCAACTGCATCCCGCCCGACCACGTCGACGGGATGGTGTCCTACCTGCGCGATTTCACCGACCTGCCGCTCGGGGTGTATCCCAACCTCGGCTACTACACCGACGAGGGGTGGCGCTTCGAGCCAGGAGTCGGCAGCGCCGAGTACGCGGCGATGGCGCGGCGATGGCGCGAGGAAGGGGCGCAGATCATCGGCGGCTGCTGCGGCGTCGGCCCCGCCCATGTCGGGGCGGCGCGTGAAGTCCTCGAGGACACCGTGCCCGGCGATCCGGCCTCGGCTCGCACGCCCGTGCCCATCCCGGTTGCAGCGCGGCTCCAGGCGACCGGGCCTGCGCCCGCGCCGGCCTGGAAGGATCGCCGTGGGCGCCCCCTGCATCCATTGCCATTCCCGGACCTCGTCGCCGATCCGGGCGTCGTGGCGCCGTCCAACGCCAGCCTGATGGCGTGGCGCTACATCTACGACCAAGCCATCGGCGCGCATCAACGCTGCCTGGACGTCGGATGCGGCACGGGCATCCTCGGCATCCAACTCGCGCTCAACGGCGCCTCACACGTACGGGCCATCGACATCGACGAACGCGCGGTGCGCAATACCGAGACGAACGCCCATCGCAACGGTGTCGCCGATCGCATGACGGCCGCGCGGATCGACATCTTCCCGTGGGTGCCTGAGGAGCGCTACGAGGTGATCGTGGCGTGCGTCGACCAGACTCCGGTCGATCCCGGGCAACAGGTCACCGGCCACAGGCCGATCGACTACTGGGGGCGGACGCCGCTGGACCCGGTGCTCGGCAAGCTCACCGACGCGCTCGCGCCGGAGGGGGTCGCCTACATCGTGCAGCTGTCGATCCTCTCTCAGCGTCGCACGGCCGAGCTGCTCGCGGCCGCCGGGCTGGAGGTCCGGGTCGTCGAGTACGCGGTCTTTCCGTTCTCGCCGGAGCTCAACGAGCACCGGGCGCAGATCGGGCGCGTCGAGCGGCTCAGCGACGCCAGCCACCCGCGCGCCGGCGACCGCG
>JAXDKU010000069.1:0-18559 GCA_034667005.1 Chloroflexota bacterium | reverse complement strand
GCCACCACCTGCCGCGCGCCGGATGCGTCGGGCCCGCTGACAAAGAGGGCGTCGATCGGGAAGCGCATGAAGAACATGTGGATGCTGTTGCCGGCGATGTAGAGACCCTCCCCGTCAGGGAGGGACGCGCGTCCCATCAGGCCCCGAAAGCGGCCCCAGAACGAGCGTGCCTCGTCGACCTGCCGCGCCGCAACGGCGCCGGTGTCGGCCGCGCGAACCAGCCATGGGGCCGAGGGTTCGGTCAAATGCCCTGGCCCATGTTGGACGCGATCAGGATGATGGCCGGGCCGAGGATGACGATGATCATCGACGGGAAGATGCAGCCGACGAGCGGGAACAGCATCTTGATCGGGGCCTTGGCGGCCATCTCCTCGGCACGCTGCCGGCGCTCGATGCGCAGCTGCTCAGATTGGACCTGGAGGACCTTGCTGATCGACACGCCGAGCTGCTCGGCTTGGATGATCGCCCCGATGAACGAGCTCAGCGCGGGCACATTGGTCCGCGCGACCACGTCGCGAAGGGCATCGCGGCGCGCCTTGCCGACCCGGATCTCCGCCAGCGCCCGCTGGAACTCGTCGGCGACCGGCGACTTGGTCTTCTCGACGACCTTGGTCAGGGCCGCGTCGAAGCCGAGGCCGGCCTTCACGGAGATCGTCAGGAGGTCCAGCGAGTCCGGGATCGCGAGCAGGATCAGCTTCTGGCGCTTCTTGATGCGCCGGCTCACCCAGAAGTCCGGCATGAAGAACCCGATCACCCCGAGGGCCGACCCCGCCAGCATGCCGAAGGCGAAGTCGCCTGCCACGAGCCCCAACACGAGGATCACGACACCGGCCACCGCGCCCGCGACGACCACCTTGAGCCCGAGGAAGTCACTGGTTCGCAGATCCCCCGGATTGCCCGCCATGGCCAGGCGCTGCTCGGTGCGGCTCTGCTTCTTGGTGCTGGTGAAGCGCTGCCCGACACCGGACAGTCGCACCGCGAGCGGGCGGATGGAACGCTCGAAGAAGGGCTGCTGGAGCTCGAGCTCCTCGAGCGTACGGGCCTGCATCGAGCCGAGCTGGGTGAGGCGAGCCTGCACCGCATCGGGCGCGCGCGCGCCGACCAGGGCCATGAACACCAGGAAGACACCGAGGGCGGCCACCAGGGCCATCACGATGGTCATCGGTCAGACCTCGATATCGACGATGCGGCGGATGATGAAGAACCCGATGGCCATCATCACGCCGCCGATGCTCAGGATGATCACGCCCATCGGCAGGCCCATCATCTCGGGGGGCTTCTGGAACATGGGATCCATGAACTTCGGTGCGATCACCATCAGGATCCCGACGAGGCCGATTGGCAGGAACCCGACCACGTAGCCCGACATGCGGGCCTGCGCGGTGAGGCTCTTGATCTCACCCTTGATGCGGACGCGCTCGCGGATCGTGAACGCGATGGAGTCGAGGATCTCGGCAAGGTTGCCGCCGACCGTGTGCTGGATGGAGATGGCGGTGGTCATCAGCTCCAGGTCCTCGGAGCGGACGCGCCGGACCATGTTGGCCAGGGCCTGCTCGAACGGCAGGCCCAGGTTGACCTCCCGGATGACGCGGCCGAACTCCGTGGAGATCGGGGGCTGCGTCTCGCGGACCACCAGCTCGATGGCCTGGAGGAAGGACGATCCGGAGCGCAGGGCGTTGGCGATCAGCGTGATCGTGTCGGCCAGGCCCTTGTTGAAGTTCTTGAGGCGCTTCCCCTTGCGGCGACCGAGCCAGAAGCGCGGAAGCCAGAAGCCCACCACGGCGCCGACCACGAGCGCGATCGGATTGTTGAGCGTGGGCACGACGGTGGCGCCCAGGAGGAACAGGATCGCGGGGATGCCGATGATGGCGCCGGCTCGAATCGCGAGGAACTCGGACGGCTTGAGCACCAGGTCCGCGCGCGCCAGCTCGCGGGCCATGTCCGCGCTCCAGTTGCGCCGCTCGACCACCCGGTTGAAGGTGCCGAACGCCGCGGAGCCGGCGATCATCCGCGCGACTCCCTTGCGCTCCGACTTGGCCTGGGCCGGCTTGGCCGTGGCGCTGCCGGCGGCCGCGTAACGTTCGAGGCGTTCCTCGACGTCGCCGCGGCGGCCGCTGAAGAGGCCGAAGAAGATCAGCAGGACTGCGACGGCCGCCAGGAGGGCGGCCAGCAGCATGAGGGGATCCATCTCGCGGCTCAGTAGTTGAAGCCGAAGAGGCCGGGCGGCAGGTGAATGCCCATGACCTCGAACTTCTCGCTGAACTTGGGGCGGATCCCGGTGGGCTTCAGGTGGCCCTGGATCTTGCCCTCGACGATGCCCGTCTGCTCGAACGTGAACACGTCCTGCATGACGATGACGTCGCCTTCCATGCCCTGCACCTCGGTGATGCTGGTGATCTTGCGCGTGCCGTCCTTGAGCCGGTTCTGGTGGACGATCAGGTCGACGGCGGAGGCGATCTGCTCGCGGATGGCCTTCAGGGGCAGCTCGACGCCGCCCATCAGCACCATCGTCTCGAGGCGGGAGAGCATGTCGCGAGGCGTGTTCGCGTGGCCGGTGGACATCGACCCGTCGTGGCCGGTGTTCATGGCCTGGAGCATGTCCAGCGCCTCGCCCGACCGGACCTCGCCGACGATGATGCGGTCGGGGCGCATGCGCAGGGCGTTGCGCACGAGCTCCCGGATGGGGATGGCGCCCTTGCCCTCGATGTTGGCGGGGCGCGCCTCGAGCGTGACCACGTGCTCCTGCCGGAGCTGGAGCTCGGCCGCGTCCTCGATGGTCACGATCCGCTCGTCGTTCGGGATGAACGAGGAGAGGATGTTGAGCATGGTGGTCTTGCCCGAGCCGGTGCCGCCTGAGACGAACACGTTCAGGCGCGCTTCGACGCACGCCTTCAGGAAGTCGAACATCTCCGGCGTGGACGTCCCGAAGCGCACGAGGTCGTCCACCGTCAGCGGCGACGCGGAGAACTTCCGGATGGTGATGACCGGGCCGACCAGGCTGATCGGCGGGATGATCGCGTTGACGCGGGACCCGTCGACGAGGCGCGCATCCACCATCGGGCTGGACTCGTCCACCCGGCGGCCGATCGGCGCGATGATCCGGTCGATGATCCGCATGACGTGGTCGTCGTTCTGGAACGTGACGTTCGTCAGCTCGATCTTGCCCGAGCGCTCGATGTAGATCTGCCGCGGTCCGTTGACCATGATTTCTGTGACGCTCTCGTCGCGCAGGAGCGGCTCCAGGGGGCCGAGTCCGACGATCTCGTCGGTGATCTGCTCCAGCATCCGGACGCGCTCTGCGCGCGTCAGCGCAAGGCCTTCCTCGTCGACCGCCTTGCTGAAGATCTCCTCGATCTGGCGGCGCACCTCGACCTGGTTGGACAGGTCCAGCTTCGGGTCGAGGTCCGAGATGACGCGCTGCTGCACGCGGAACTTGGTGTCGCGGAACGACTCGCGCACGGGCGCCTGCGGCATCATCCGCGACGGCGGCGCGGCCGGGGAGGGCACCGGGCTTGAGGGTCCACCGGCGACCGGCGTCTTGGCCGGCGGCGGGGGCGTGGGCAGCGTCCCGTCCGATCCCGGCCGGGCACTCTCGATCCGCCTCAGCAGCGACATGGCGTCATCTCCCTGGGTTCGCGGTGGAGGTCACGTGATCTCACCGGCGTGCGAAGAGGGATCGCTTCTGGGCCGTCTTCTCGGGTGCCAACGCCACTTCGGCGTCCCCGGCAACGGCCCTGGCGATGCCCAGGATGTCCTGGCTGACCTGCGCCTGCTTATTGCTCCAGACGAAGGGGACGCCACGGTTGAGGGCGTAAACGACCGTGCGGCCGTCGCTGACGACGGTGTGGTCGACCTTCCGCCCGATGGAATGTTCGATGTCGCTGACGCGGATCCCGTAGGCCGAATCCGCGCGGTTCAGCACCAGCCGCAGCTTGTCGCTGTAGCCCAGCTGCTCGGCCAGGCCGAGGAAGAGCCGGATGTTCTTGATGTTGGTGATCTCGAGCGTGAGCAGCACGAGGATCAGGTCGGACTGGTCCAGCAGCCCGAGGGTGGGGTCCTGGAAGAGCGGCCAGCAGTCGACGACGACGAGCTCATGGGTGTCACTCAGGCGCTTGACGATCTTGCGCACGTGATCGGGCGTGATGAGCTCCGCCATCTCGGGGCTGGGTGGCGCCAGGAGGACATGGATGCCGGTGGTATGGCCGATCAGCGTGCTGTCGACCGCATCGACGTCGCCGTTGGCCACGTCGGCCAGGACGTCCGAGATCGACTTGTTCTTGGGGTTCATGTTCAGCAGGACGCCGACGTCCCCGAACTGGAAGCTGGCATCCATGAGGGCGACCGAGCGGTGCAGCTCGGCGGCCATGGCGACCGCCAGGTTGACCGCGATGGTCGTCCGGCCGACCCCGCCCTTCGGCGAGAAGACGCTGATGATCTTGCCGGGCTGCCGCTCGCCGCTCGGCTGCACGGGGATGATCCCCGAGCTCGCAGGCACGGCGCGATTGTGCTTGTCACGTTCCCTGGAGTAGACCTGCCGGATGGAGTCGCACAGCTCGTCCGAGCTGAACGGCTTCACCAGGAACTCGCGGGCTCCGGCGAGCATCGACCGGCGCAGGTAGTCCGCCTCGCCCTGGACGCTCATCATCACGATGGCGGCCTTCGGGGCGCGGCTGGCCAGCAGCTCGGTCGTCGCGATGCCGTCCATCCCGGGCATGTTGATGTCCATCAGGACCACGTCCGGCTGGAGCTGCTTCGCGATGTCCAGTGCCTCTGCACCGGACGCTGCGAGCCCGACCACGTCCATGTCCGTCTCGAACGAGAGGAGCTTGGAGATGTGGTCGCGCGTCTCGGCGATGTCGTCCACCACCAGGACGCGGATCGTGTCGCTCACCTGGGCCGCCTCACCCTTTCCCGATCGACCTGCACTCAGGGGGCCTGGGTGATGACCACGCGAGGCGGCAGCACGCCGTACGTCTCGACGAGCTCGCGGAGCGTGATGCCGGTCGTCTTGGCGTCCGGCGCGTCGGCATCCTGCGGGGAGCGAAGCGTCAGGATCAGGTTGCCGTCGACCTGCGCATAGCGGACGAGCTCCACCTGCTGCGGGGTCAGGCTCAGGATCACGAGCATGTCGCTCAAGGTGGTCGGCTCGGCGCTGCCGTCGGCCGGGGCCGACGAGAGCGTGGCCAGGACCTGGACGTTCTGCACCAGCACCTTGATGGTGGTGTTGTTGAGCAGCGAGTCTTCGAGGGCGCTGAAGGTCAGCCCCGTCTGGGGATCCGGGGGCGCGGTGTAGACCACCGGGTTGCGGCTGTCCTCGTCCTTCATGGTGAGGATCACGTCGACGTGGTCGCCCTGCTGGATGAGCGAGCCGACCCCGGAGACGGGGTCCACGCTGACCGACATGGCCACCTGCCCCGCGGGGAGGTTGGACGTGACGTCCGGCGCGCTGACACCGCTGCCGGCTTCGAAGTCGGCCGGGGTCAGGGCGACGCCCATGTTGACCGTTCGGCGGACGACCTTGCCGACGATGACGGCCGGCTCGCGGTAGCTGTCGGTCGCCTCGGCCTCGGGCTTCTGGACGAGCGTCAGCATCGTCGAGTCGAGAGCCGTGCCGAGCGGGATGTCCACCGCGGCCGTGACGACGCCGACGGTGGCGGGGGGCGCAGGTTGCGCGCTTCCCGAGCCGGAGCCGAAGAGGAGGACGCCGCCGAATGCCGCGAGGGCAAGGACGACGCCGAGGACGAGCATGAGGCGATTGGAGCGCTTCAACGGAGGGTCTCCTGGTGCAGTGACAGGCGCTTTGGACTGTATGGGTCGGGGTGGGTGGGCCGCGATATGACGAATCGGCTACCGCTGGTAGGACGCGGGCAGGACGATGCGTTCCAGTGCGGTCCGGTTGGGGGCGTCGGCGATCGATCCGCGCACAAAGAGAAGAGCGGCGCCGGGCCCGTAGGCCGGCACCGCTCGTTCAGTGCGGGGAGAGGTTCGAAGCTGAGATCAGATGTTGGCGCCGATCTGCGAAAGGATCGAGCTGATGCGCGTGCCGAGGAAGACCAGGGCAGCAATGGCGATGACGGCGATCAGGGCGAGGATGAGTGCGTACTCGGCCAGTCCCTGCCCCTCCTCCTTGCGGAGAACGGCGGACAGCCAGGTCATGAAGTAAGCCACTTCTGTGTTACCTCCTTTCCTTCGAGGATTCACGTCATATCGGGACGGTGTCTGCACTTTGCCGTCCGGGCTCGGAAGCGCCTATAGGAATCGCGTACCACAGGGGTCCCGCCTCTTGGCGGAGGTTCTCCTCAGCCCGGTGCGACTCAGCCCGGGGCGACCGCGGTGCCGCAAAACGAAAGGCGCCGGCCTTTCGACCGGCGCCTTGCTCGGGTTGCTGAGGGACCGGGGCGTCAGAGCGTCGCTCCGATGTGCGAGAGCATCGAGCTGATCGAGGTGCCGATGAAGACCAGCGCCGCGATCGCGACCACGGCGATCAGCCCCAGGATCAGGGCGTATTCCGCAAGTCCCTGGCCGCGCTCGTCGCGGTCCCGGCGAGTGAGGACCTTGAGCATGAAAGAAAGGCCTCCGGGATGGATGACGTCCGCATGAAAACAGTGGACGTCACCACGCTAGGAGCCGATCCCGCACGCAGGAATGGGACGGTGGTCCTGCCCGCGCGTCCCGGAGGTCACGCGGGCCCCCCGGCGGACTCGGCCCTCAGACGGTCGGGACGACGATCTCCGTCGCCTGTCCGTCCTCCCGGACGGTGAGGCTGACGCCAAGCGTGGTCGCCCGATCGCGAAGGTCCTGGAGCCGCGCCGCCGGAAGCGACCGCGACACCACCCGGGCTTCGCGCTCCTCGCTGTCCGTGTCCTCGATCATCTGGCGCAGCGCGGGCGGCAGGTCCTGGGAGCCGCCACGACCCGCCGGAGCGGATCGCGGGGCGTCGCCGCCGTCGGCCTGCCAGTGGCCGCGCACGACCGCCGACAGGTCGCGCTCGGACCAGTCGAGGCGGACCGTGATCCGAGCCGGGCGGAGGGCCAGGTAACCGGCGATCAGGTCGTCGATCAACCGGAACAGGCCGCTCTCCAGGTCCGGCGACAGGCGCCGGTCCGCGCCGGACGAATCGAAGTCGACCTCCAGCCCGGCCCGGTGGCCGCGATCGATGGCCGTTCGCCGGAGCGTCGGCACCAGGCCAAGGTCGTCGAGCACCATGGGCCGGACGTCGAAGATGAACTCCTTGGTCGCGGTGAGCGTGTTCTGCACCATCCGGCGCAGCGACCCGAGCTCCAGGGTGGCGCGCTGGTCGCCCCGCGCGACCAGCCGCTCGACGATCTCCGACTGGAGCGCGATATTCGCCAGGCTCTGCGCCGGCCCGTCGTGCATCTGCCGGGCGATGTCGCGGCGGAGGTCCTCCTGTGCCCGGAGCACCGCCGCCGAGTCGGCCGGTCGCCGCTCGTTCGCGACGGCCGCTGGCACCGGCCGGGTGCTGTCCGGATCGAGGCGCGACAGCTGCTCGTGGATCCTGGAGAGGCCTTCGCGGTAGCGCAGGAGTGTCTTCTGCTTGCCCTCGAGGACCTCCTTCTGGGCGTCGAAGAGCATCTCGCGCCGCGTCAGCGCGATGAGCTGGGTGCGCGCCTCACGGACCTCGTCGGCGTTGGGACGCGGGTCCTTCTCGAGCACCTTGACGCGCTCCTCGCCCTTCTCGCGGCGTGCCCTGTGGCGCTCGGTCTCGGACGCGGCCTGGCCCGCGAGCAGTCCGATCTCCTCGAGCTCGCGGTCGAGGCCCGCCAGCTCATCCCCGACGAGGTTGACCAGCGCCGAGAGCGATATCCCCGCGCCTCCGGGACGGCCGGACGCAGCCGGTCCGGTCGTTTCGTCGCTGCCGCTCTTGCCGCCCGCGCTTCGCCTCACCCGGTCTCTCAGTCCTCGGGGATCCGGATCCAGCCCTGCTTCATGGCGTACACCACGGCCTGGGTGCGGTCGTTGACGGAGAGCTTCCGCAGGATCGAGCTCATGTGGTTCTTGACGGTCTGCTCGCTGATGGACAGCGCATAGGCGACCTGCTTGTTGGTCATGCCCTTCGCGATGTTGTCCAGGATCTCCACCTCGCGGGGTGAGAGGGGCGCGAAGATCGGGGCGGCTTCCTGGCCGTAGACGGCGAGCTCGCGGAACTCCTTCAGCACGCGGCTCGCCACGGATGGGCGCGCGAAGACCTTGTCGTTGATCAGGTACTCGCCGGCCGTCACGCGCCGGATGATGGTGACCAGGTCCTCGGGACTGATGTCCTTGAGGATGAACGCCGCGGCGCCTGCCTTGATCGCCTCGAACAGCTGGTCCTCGTCCTCCGCGACGGCCAGGGCGATGATCCCGGTCGACGGCACCTCGCGCTTGATCCGCTGCGTGGTCTCGATGCCGCCGGGCGGCGGGATGGAGAGGTCGAGCAGGACGATGTCCGGCGAGAACTGCTGCGCGGCGTCGAAGGCGCCTCGGGGGTCCTCAGCCTCGGCGACGATGTCGAAGTCGGGCTCGCGCTCGAGAATCTGCCGCATCCCGACGCGGAACAGCGCATGGTCATCCACGAGCAGGATCTTGACCTTCGCGTCCGGGGTGCGGCGGTCCGGGCCGCCACGGCGGCGGTCAGCTCCCGAATAGCCCATTGCCATCTCGGTCAACTCCTCTTCACTGGTTCGAGCGCCAGTCGGATCGTCGTCCCCACTGCCGGATTCGAGACGATCTCCAACCGTGCGCCGATGAGCTGGGCTCGCTCTCGCATGAATCGCAGGCCGAAGTGACGCTTGGACGTCTGGCCGAGCACGTCGTCCACCGGAAAGCCACGCCCATTGTCCGCGATCTCCAGGATCCACCGCGGCCCTCCCGGACCGCCCATATCCGGCTCCAGGAACGTCGAGAGCAGGACGCGAGAGGCAGAGGCGTGCTTCCGCACGTTGCGAAGCGCCTCCTGTGCCACCCGGAGGACCGCTCGGACGCGCGATGCGTCCAGCATCTCCACCGGCGCGCCGAGCTTCAGCTCGACCTCGATGCCGCTGTCGCGGTCCATGCCGCGCGCAAGCTCCCGGATCGCCTCGTCGAGGTCGTCATCGCCCTGGAGGGTCGGATGCAGCTGGTGGATGAAGCCGCGGAGCCGTTCCAGCTCGCGGTCCAGCTCGCCGCGAAGGGCCAGCAGCTCGATGCGTCCCGCCGCCGGATCGTTGCGAAGGGTCCTGTCGATGATGTCGACCTGGAAGATGGCGTTGGCCATGGCCTGCGCAGGCCCATCGTGAAGCTCGGCTGCGACCGTGGCCCGCTCCTGCTCGCGTGCCTCGAGCAGCTGCATCGCTGCGGCGCCGCGGCTCGGGACGTCCAATTCCGGGTCGTCGGCGCCGGGCCGCTGGCCGTCCGTCCAGCTGCCGCCGGAGCCGCGCTCCAAGAAGCGCCAGCTCTGCTCCAGCTCGCGCGAGGCGACCTCGAGGCGGCCGAGGAGCCCGGCTTGCCGCGCCATGCGCGCCTCGCGATCGCGGCGTTCTGAATCGGCCGAGGCGTCCGGCCGCACACCCGACGGAGTTCCCGCTCTCCCGGCCGCCAGCGCCATCTCTTCGGCATGGGATTGCCGCAGTCGCTCGGTGACCGCCTTCAGCTCGTTTGCGCTCTGGCTGAGCAGCTGCTTCGCCTCGGCATAGAGCCCGTCGAACTGGGCCGATCGCCGGTCCTTGAGCGTTCCCATCTCCACTGTGGGCGGAGTATAGGGGCTGCCCTTGGCCCGCCCCCTCATGCCGAGCACTCCGGAACGATGCGGATGACCCACGCCGGATCGTTTGCCGGACCGACCGGAATGGGCGGCCCGAAGGTGCAGGGACGGTCAGGACCGGAGATGAGCGCTGCGGGGTAGCGGCCCCGCTGGTCGAGCACGACGATCACTGTCGCGCCGAATGCGTCGGCCAGACGCACCAGGTCCGACGGCGGCTCGTCGGGGAGCGCGATCGCCGGGACCCCAAGGGCCTCCGCCAGCCACACGGGATGATCCGTGATGACCGCTGCGCCGGCGCGCACGTCCGGAAGCCTCGACACGGCCGCGGCGACGCCCTGGAGACGAGCCTGTTGCGCGGCAGCCTGACGGCTGAGCACGGTCACCTCGAGGCCGGCGAGGGGAATGGCGAGCGCCAGCAGGGCCGCCGCAGCGAACCAGGCGTTCTCGCGTGACCACGCACGGGCGCGGCCGACGCGCGCCACGACGGCATCCGCGCCCAGTGCGGCGGTGACGCAGAGCCCGCAGAGCAGTGGCCCGGAGGCGTGCAGGAACGTGCCCCACAGGGTCGCCACGGGGAACAGCAACGCTGTCGCCACGAAGATCAGGCCGCCGCCGATCAGGAGTGCGCGAAGTGCGGTGGGGCGCCGAAGCGCCGGGGAGCGGCGGAGCGCGACGGCGGCAATCAGACCCACGATCCCGACCGGAAAGGCCGGTATGACGAGGACGTTCACCGCCTGGTGCACGACGGCCTCCACCTGGTGGCCGACGATCTGGCCGATTCCCTGCCCCAGGAAGGTGCTCAGCCCGGGCCGTTGTGCCCACGCGAACACGTCGTCGTTGCGGACGAGGAATGCGTTCTCCAGCGCCTGTCCCGCGAACGGTGAGCCGAATGTCAGGATGTTCCGAACCAGCCACGGCACCACCACGATCAGACCGCCGATGACGACGGGGCCCAGCGCGGGCGCCCAGGCGATCCCGGTGGTCCTTCGAACACGGACCACGAGCAGCAGGTAGGCGAGGCCCAGCCAGATGGACTCGCTGCGCGACAGGTAGGCCAGGCCGAGGCTCACTCCCACTGCCAGGCCGGGCAGCCAGCGCCGCGCGGCCGGAGTGGCCGGCGCGCCGCGGTCGGGCACCCGCCCGCTTGCCGCCGCCGCCCCTCGGAGGGCGCGCGGCATCAGCACCGCGGCCAGCGTCCCGAAGACGAGGAACGGCGTGGTGGAGTCCGGCGTCGCCGCGGCCACGAGGAACGGGCCAAGCACAGCCGCCAGGAGGCCGGCAGTGAGTGCGACGGTCGCTGCGCGGCGCGCGGGCAGCGCAGCCTCCGTGGCAGCCTCGCGGCCGACGAGCCAGACCAGCGGCGCGATGAATGCGCCAAGCACGACGGCTCCGGCCTGCGCGGCGGCGAGCGTGGCACCGGCGATGGCCATCGGCACCGCGCTGACGAACGTCGCCATGGGCATCCACAGCTCGAAAGCGGGCTTCGGCAGTGTCAGTGGCGGCGTCGCGTAGCTCCAGATGGCGTCGCTCACGAGGCCGCGGCCGTCCAGCAGGTTGTGGGCCACCGCAACGTAGTAGGCGCTGTCCTCGCTGGCCGCGAAGGGCACCGCTGTCGCAGCGACCGCGCGTACGGCCAGCGCGATGAGGAAGAGACCAACCGGCACGGCAAGCGTGCGGAGCGACGCTGCCCTCACGGCGCGCAGCGCGTGTCCGAGGGCTGGAGGCAGACCGCGTACAGCGCCCCCGCGGGAAGCGACGGCGCTGTCGTGGAGCCGGAATCCGCGGGCGTCGTGCCTGGCCCCCCGGTTCCGCGCGCGCCGGAGGCCACGACGATCGGCGCCGACAGCCACGCCGGCCGCTCGCTGCCCGAGAGCAGGGGCGCGAGCGCGGATGTGATGTGGTCCCGCTCCAGGGCGAGCCAGCGGATGTCGTACAGCCGCAACGCCTGCTCGACCACGGGGAGCGGATCGTCCGGCGTCACGATCCCCGGATGACCCGTGAGGTAGCGATAGCCACCGGCGTCCGGGCTCATGACCCGGTCCGTCGACGGGACGGCGGCAAGTGGTGCCGCGAGCTGGCGGCGCACGTCCAGCTCGAGCCGCCAGTGGCCGAGGGTGATGAACGCGGCGGCAGCGCCGGTGACCATTGCCACGGCAACGGCCATGCCGCCGAAGACGCGGCTGGCGCGCTGCACGTCCCAGCCGGACCGGCGCCTCGCCACCCATGCCACGACGACGGCGATCCCGGCCATCGCCAGGATGTAGGCGTGCGGCATGAGGGCCACCGCCGAGTGCAGGAACGTGCCATAGGGCACGTGCACCGCGAAGAGGAGCCCGCTGAAGAGCAGCAGCGTCACGGCGTAGATCAGCCACGGGACGACGTTCGGGTCGCGACGGCCAAGCCATGCCCCGATCGCCGTGAACGGAGCCAGGAAGACGAGCAGTGGCATCGCCGCGAAGATGCCCGCGGCCGCGGCCAGGCCTCCGAGCCGGCTCGCGAGCAGCGGGCCGATGCCCTGTCCCAGGAACGCGCCGAGCGACGTGTCCCCGGCGACGGAGTAGAGCTGCCGGTAGTCGGTGATCCAGAGGATCCGGCCGTTCGCGGCGGATGGTGAGAGGGAGCCGAAGACGACGAGCTGCCTCAGGTACCAGGGCGCAACGACGATCGCGAATGCGGCCGCGCATGCGAGCGCCGGTCCCCAGCCGATCAGCGGCCGCCCGTCGTCGGTCGCACGCGAGCGCCGGCGCGCGACTAGGTCGTAGAGGAACGCCAGGGCGAGCGGGACGCCGAAGAGCAGCCCGTCACTGCGGGCCAGTGTCGCGAGCCCGACACACACGCCGCCCAACGCGAAGCTGCGGCGATGCCCGCGCAATCCGCGGGCGCAGGCCCAGAGGCTGAGCGCACCGAGCGGCATGAACAGCCCGAAGTTGTCCGGCTGGGCGAGGAACGGCACCACGGCGCCGGGAACGGCCACGAGGAGCGCCGCTCCGAGTGCCTGCCAGCGCGGCCGGCCGGCGTCGATCGCGATCCACCACGTCAGCGGAGCCGCGGCCGCGGATGCCAGCCAGAAGGGCAGGCCGGAGGCGACGGTCGTGGGGCCGAGCAGCCAGATGAAGGGGACCTGCACCAGCGCCGCGAGCGGCATCCAGTGCGCGTTGGACGGGATCGGCAGGGTCGCGCCGGCGGCGTCGGGAAGTCGTCCGCCGACCTCCACGAAGTTCCAGATGAAGTCCACGTTGAGCCCGTGGCCGGCCGCGAGCTGGTGCGCCAGGTTCACGTAATAGAAGGAATCGGGATACGCCGGGTCCGGAAAGACGATGGCCGTGGCGACCCTGGCAGACAGCGCGAACAGGAATAGGAGCAGGGGAACCGCCATCGCCGGTGCAGGATAGCAACGGGTCCCCGCCGCCCAGACCGGTACGAATGGCCCATCGGAATGGCGTTCGTGGGCCAGTGGGGTGCGCTCTGGGGGCGTCCGGATGGGACCAAGGGACCATCGGCACGGCCGACCCTCGCTGATAGCCTCAGCGCGTGTCGAGCGATCCCTCAGCCCTGGCGCGCCTGCAGGCGGGCATCGCGACACTCCCAGGCTTCCGCACCCTCCGGTCCCGCCGATTCCGGACGCTGTTGGCGGCGATCCTCGCGCTGACGGCCACGGCCGCCATCGTGGCGCTGCTCTTCGGCCAGGCCGCGCAGCCCGCGGGCCAGTTCGGCATCGACTTCGCGGCATATCAAGATGCGGCCGCCGCGCTGGGTCGCGGCGCCTCGCCCTATGCGGACGAGCTTCTTTCGGGGCCGTTCGCGGCCCAGGGTGCCGGGCACTATCTCTACCCGCCTCTCCTCGCGCAGCTCCTCTCGCCGTTGGCCGGGCTCGCAACGCAACCGGCCGCGACCATCTGGCTGGTCCTCCAGGCAGCGGCGGTCTACGCCGCCGTCTGGCTGGCACTGGTCCTCGGGGCACCGACCCGTACCGCCGGCCATGCCACTGGTCGGGCGGCGCCCCGACTCGAGCCGGCGCTGTGGGCCGCGGCCGCGACCGCCTGGTTCCTGCCCGTCGTCGATACGCTCTGGAAGGGCAACGTGAGCGGCTTTCTCGCCCTCGACGTCGTCCTCGTCGCAGCCGGCGGCGCGCTCGGCGGAGCGTCGCTCGTCCTCGCCGTGCTGCTGAAGGTCTCGCCGCTCGGCCTCGCCGCGACCCTGCCCGGCGGGGGCCGGCGCTTCGCGGCAGGGGCCGCGACCACCGCTGTCATCCTTGTCGCTGCGAGCGTGGCCCTGGCTCCGTCCGCGTGGCTGGACTACGTGCGGGTCCTGCCAAACCTCTTCACGGGAGACGCCACCCAGCCGACCAACCTCTCGCCGTGGGCCGTCGCGCTCAACCTCGGGGCGCCGGCGTGGCTCGCGACGGGCATCCGGCTTGCCGGTCTGACGTGCGCTGCGGGGTGCCTGCTGCTCTGTGCAGCCCTCGCCCGACGGCGGGGCGGCTGGCACGCCGCGGTGACGTTCGGAACGGTCGCGATGCTGCTGTTGCCCGCCCAGCTCTGGTACCACTACCTGGTCGTGCTGCTGCCGCTCGCGGCGCTCGCCTGGGGTCGCGCTGCCGGCCGCCGCCGATCGGCCATGGTGCTTGCGGCTGCCGGAGTCTCCGTGGGCGTCGCCTGGCTCCCGCTCGCTGCGCTGAGCGCGTCGGTCCTCGCCGTCACCCTCGTCGCCGTCGTGTGGCCCAAGCCGAGCGCGGCCGCCGGTGCCGTCCCTGCCGACGCCGCACCCGCCTCGCCGGTAACCGCTTCCGGCGCCCCGGCGTGACGCCGACCACCGTACGGCGCCGCGCGGTGCTCCACGGCCTCACCATCGCCGGGCTGCTGTTTCTCGCCTACCTCTTCGTGGTGCTCGCCCCCATGGTTCGCAGCGTCGGCTACGACGCGTGGGCCTACTGGAACGTCCAGTTGCCGCACCCGTACGGTGTCTCGCTCGGCGGCCTCGGCGCGTTCCCCTACTCGCCGCCGGTGGCCCTGGTGGCGGGCCTCTTCAAGACCGTCCCGTGGTGGGTCTTCCTCTGGATGTGGGTCTGCCTCATGGTCGGCACGCTGGTCTGGCTCGGCGGACGCTGGACGCTCGTCCTGCTCGCGTTCCCGCCGGTCGCGCTGGAGCTCTACCACGGCAACATCCACCTGTTCCTCGCAGCGGCCGTGGCGCTCGGGTTCCGCTACCCCGCGGCGTGGGCGTTCGTGCTGCTGACCAAGTCGACGTCCGGCATCGGGCTGCTGTGGTTCCTGGTGCGCCGCGAGTGGCGGCAGCTGGCCGTCGCGCTCGCTGTCACGGCGACCATCGCCGCCGCGAGCTACCTCGTCGCGCCGTCGCTGTGGAGCGAATGGCTCGGGTTCCTCGCACAGGAGCCACAGGGAACCGTGGGCGGACCGTCCTTGCCCGTGCCGCTGCCGATCCGTCTCGCGGCGGCCGCGGCCGTCGTCATCTGGGGTGCCCGGACCGACAGGCGCTGGACCGTGCCTGTCGCTGCGACGCTCGCGCTGCCGGTCCTCTGGTTCGCCGGCTTCTCCATCCTCACCGCCATCGCCCCGCAGCTCCGCGCCGAGCTGTCCCGGCCCCGCACGGCGAGCCGCCCGACGGCGGCGGTGGCGAATCCGGCGACCGGCGCTGCCTGACCGGGCGACGACCGGAGGATCGGGCGTCCGCAGCCCTACCATGACGCGAATGCCAGCCCCCAGCGTCACGATCGTGCTGCCCGCGTACAACGAGGCGCAGCGGATCACCTCCGCGCTCGACGAGCTCTTCGGCTATCTCGAGCGTGCCGGGCCCGCCCGCGAGGGCGGCCGGTCGGCCGCCGACCTTGGCCCCTGGCAGGTGCTGGTCGTCGATGACGGCAGCGACGACCGCACGGCCGCCCTCGTGGAGGCACGTCCGGAGGCGGCGCCGACCGGGGACGGATCCGTCCCCCGGCTTCGCCTCCTCCGGCGTCCGCACCTCGGCAAAGGCGCGGCGGTCGCCGCGGGAGTGCTCGAGGCGAAGACCGACCTGGTCGTGTTCGCGGACGCCGACATGGCCACGCCGCCCGACCAGCTGCCGCTCCTCACCGAGGCCCTCGCCGGCCACGAGGTCGCCCTGGGGAGCCGCGTCCAGCCCGACGGGAGCGATCGCCGCTCGAGCCAGCCGATTCACCGGCGAGTGCTCGGACGCTTCTTCCGGCTCCTGGCCGGGGCCTGGGTGACCGGCGCGGTCCCCGACACGCAGTGCGGCTTCAAGGGCTTCACCCTGGCCGCCGGGCGCGACCTGTTCGGCCGGCAGCGGGTCACGAGCATCGTCTTCGACGCGGAGATCATCCACCTGGCGCGGCGGCGCGGATACCGGGTCGCCATCGTCCCGGTGCAGTGGTCCGACCGCCGTGGCTCGCGGATGCGCGTGCGGCCCCGTCTTGCCTTCCAGGTGGCCTGGGACCTGGTCCGGATCCCGCTGATCCACCGTGGGGTGGGTCGCGCCGAACAGACTTACACTGCAAGTCCGTGACCGCGACTGCAGCAGACGAAGCCACTGAGCTGGCCGCCCCAACCTCGATCGAACCGGAGACTCCGCGTCCGATGACCGTCGCCGCTCGTTCCGCGGATGTGGCCGCGGGAAACCTGCTCGCCTGTCCATTGCCGTTCGACGCGATTCCGCGAGCTGCGTGGGACCGCCTGTTTGCCGTCAGTCCCGCTGCCACGCCGTTCAGCCGCTGGACCTTCCACCGCGCCTGGTGGGACGCGTACGGCGGCACCGCGCACGAGCAGTACATGGTCTGCCTGGCCGTCGACGGGCGGTCTGCGACGGTCGATCCGCTTGCGGAGCCCGATCGGATCCGTGCCATCGTCCCGCTCATGCACCGGCACGAGGTGGAGCCCGGAGACGCCGAGACGGCCACCGTCCTGCGGCGGCGTGTGGAGTCCGGCACCTCCGTCCGCCCCGAAGCGAAAGCCGTGTTCATGGCCGCGAGCTATCACGCCGACTACGCAACCCTGCTGTGCGCTCCCGAGGACCTGCCGGCCGTCGCGGAGGCCGTGGCCAGGGCATGCGGCGAGCCGCTCGACCCGACCCACGGGGACCAGCCGTGGGACGTGATCGACCTGCGCCGGTTCCGCGCGGACGATCCGGCGCTGCCCGCCCTGGAGGCCGCGTTCCTGCGTCACGCCCCGGAGCAGACGTGGGACGTTCGGGTGGAGGAGGAGGACGTGTGCCCCGTCGTCACGCTGGATGGGATCGGCGACTGGGACGAGTACCTCGGAACGCTCGACAAGAAGGCGCGGCACGAGATCCGGCGGAAGATCCGGCGAGCCGAGGTCACAGGCCCGGTCCGCTTCGAGCTCCTGCCGCTGGGCCCTGAGGCGGTCGATCGCTTCATCGATCTGCACCAGGCGCGCTGGGGCGAGGAGGGGCTCTTCCCGAGCACCGAAGGCGGCGATCGAAGCCGGCGCTTCCTCCATCGCCTGGCCGAGCTCGAGGCTCAGGAGGGCGACGGCGCCCAGCTCCAGCTCGGCGCCGTCTCGGTCGGTGACCGCGTGATCTTCTCGACGGTCGGCTTTGACGACGGCCTCGCGTGCTACTTCTACAACGCGGGCATGGACCCCGCGGCGCGCGACCTCTCCCCTGGGGTCACCGGCACCGCCGCGTACATCCGCGACCGCCTCGAGGCCGGCCGCCGGCGGTTCGACTTCCTGCGCGGCCGCGAACCGTACAAATACGAGTGGGGCGCGACGGACGAGCCCATCCACCGGCTGCTCGTCCAGCGCACGTTCCCGGCGTGAGCCGAGCCGGGGGGGCGGCTCCTGCCGGGGTCGTCGCGCCCGAGGCCGAGACCACGTCACTGCCGACGTTCGCGCCGTGTGCCGCGGTCGCGCCGCGTCCACCGCTCCCCGCGGATCGGCGGATCCGTGTCGTCGAGCTGGTTGCGTCGGGCTCGAACGGCGGAGCGCAGGAGAGCGTCGCGTCGCTGCTGAGCCGCATCGACCGCGCCCGCTATGACGTACGCGTCGTGAGCCTGTCGGACGGATCGTCGGTCCGCCGCTGGCGTTCCCTCGGTTTCGAGGTGGAGGTCCTCGCCGATCGCGACGACGATGCCGCCACCGCGGCCCTGGCCCGTCTGCTCGAGGAGTGGCGGACGCAGATCGTCCACGGGCACATGTTTCGGGCCGAGGTGGTTGGCGCGCGCGCGGCGCTGACGCTCGCGTCGCGGGGCGTGCCCCGGCCGTTCCTGGTGAACACCGTGCACTCCAGCCGGCTGCGCAGCACGGAGGACCGCCAGCTTCTCCGGTCGCTGACCCCTGAGATGGATCGCCTCGTTGCGGTCAGCCGATCCATCGTGGGCAAGCTGCGGGCCGACGGCCGCGTCGGCGTGCCAACACAGCTCATCTACAACGGGGTGGACCTGGACAAGTACGACCACCAGGAGGCGTGCTGCACGCTGCCCGAGGAATACGGTTTCGCGCCGGGCTCCCCGCTCGTCGGCGTCGTGGCGCGGCTCGAACCGGAGAAGGGCCACCCGACCCTCCTCGACGCGTGGCCGCTGGTGCTCGACCGTGTCCCCGCTGCCCGGCTGCTCATCGTTGGCGAGGGTTCGCGCCGAGAGGCGCTCGAGACGCAGGCCGAGGCGCTCGGACTGCTCGGCGAGCCCTGCGCGGGCCACAGCTGCGTCGGCACGCGGCACGCCCGGCCCGGCGCCAAGGTCGTCTTCACGGGCCGCCGCGACGATATTCCCGCGGTGACGGCCGCCCTGGACGTCGCGGTGCTCCCCTCCTATCGCGAGGCGCAGGGGCTGGTGATCCTCGAGGCCATGGC
>JAXDKU010000068.1:0-21188 GCA_034667005.1 Chloroflexota bacterium | reverse complement strand
ACTCGTTCGCGCTCTCGGACGACGTGATCGCACGTTTCGAGGCCCAGTCGAGCCTGTCGCTGCGGATCCTCCGCGCGGGCGATGCCGGGGCCGTGGTCAACCAGGCGATCCTGTCCCGCTCGCACCCGCTGGGGGACGTGCTGTTCGGGGTGGACAACACGTTCCTGTCCCGAGCCCTCGCGGCGGATCTCTTCGAGGCGTACCAGAGTCCCGCGCTGCGCGGCGTTCCCGCGGAGCTCCAGCTGGACCCGCAGGGCCGCGTGACGCCGGTCGACTTCGGGGACGTCTGCCTCAACGTGGACCGGCGCGCCTTCGCGGCGGGCAGCCCGCCGGCCCCCGAGCGTCTCGAGGACCTGACCGACCCTGCCTACCGTGGCCAGCTGGTCGTCGAGAACCCGGCGACCTCTTCGACGGGCCTGGCGTTCATGCTCGCCACCGTCGCGCGGTTCGGTGAATCCGGAGACCCCGGCTGGCTCGACTACTGGAGCCAGCTGCGCGCCAACGATGTGCTCGTCAGCGCGTCCTGGGATGACGCCTACCAGACGCAGTTCTCCGGCAGCGCCGGGCACGGCAGCCGGCCCATCGTGGTGTCGTACGCGTCCAGCCCGGTCGCCGAGGTCTACTACTCGAACCCGCAGATCTCGGAGCCGCCGACGGCGGCGGTGCTCGACGGCTGCTTCCGGCAGGTCGAGCTCGCCGGCGTCCTCGCCGGCGCGGCGAACCCCGCGGGCGCTCATGCGCTGGTGGACTTCCTCCTCTCGCCCGAGGCGCAGGCGGACATCCCGCTCCAGATGTTCGTCTTCCCCGTGGTGAAGGCCACGCCGCTGCCTGACGTCTTTCGGAGCTTCGCAAGGGTTCCGTCGGAACCCCTGAGCCTGGACCCCGCCACGATCGAGGCCAACCGGGACCGCTGGATCGACGAGTGGACCAAGACCGTCCTCCGCTGAGCCGGTCGCCACGGCGCCGGCCGAGGGCTGCCACCTGAGGCTCCGCACCGCGTCGCTGCTGTCGCTGCCGCCGTTCCTGTTCCTGGCGGTCTTCTTCGTCTGGCCGGTCGCTTCGATCGTGGCGCTCGGGATCGCCCCCGAGGGACGGCTGGACCTTGCTGGGATTGGAGACGCGCTGGCCCAGCCCTTCGTCCTCCAGGACGCGCTCTTCACGCTGGCCCTCGCGGGGTCCGCGACGCTCATCACCGTCGTTTGCGGGCTGCCCGTCGCGTATGTCTTCGCCCGTTTCGAGTTTCGGGGCCGGAGCCTTGCCAGGGCTCTGGCCACCGTCCCGTTCGTGCTGCCGACCGTGGTGGTCGCCTCCGCCTTCGTCGCCCTGCTCGGCCCTCGAAGCCCGATCAACCAGCTGCTGACGTCCGGCTTCGGCCTCGACCGCCCCCCGATCCAGCTGGCCGGCACCGTCTGGGCCGTCCTCCTCGCGAGCGTCTTCTACAACCTCGCGGTCGTGCTTCGCCTGGTCGGCGGCCTGTGGTCGCACCTCGACCCACAGACGGAGGAGGCGGCGCGGGTACTTGGCGCGTCCGGCTGGAGGGCATTCCGCGAGGTGACGTGGCCGCTCTTGCGGCCGGCCGTCGCATCCGCCGCATCGATCGTCTTCCTCTTCAACGTGACCTCCTTTGGCCTCGTCCTGCTGCTCGGCAGTGCCGGCACGACCACCCTCGAGGTCGAGATCTACCGCCAGACCGCGGAGCTCCTGGACCTGCGCACCGCGGCCGCGCTCTCGATCCTCCAGATGGGCGGCGTGCTGGCGCTGCTGCTCGCGTACGCGCGTGCGCAGGAGCGGCTCTCCGTCGTCCAGCGGCTGCGGCCGGCCTCCGAGACGGCGCGCCGACCGAGGACCGCCCGGGAACGCACGCTCGTCTTCGGCGTGCTCGGGGCGCTCGGCCTCTTCCTCGGGCTGCCGCTGGCGGTCCTGGTCGAGCGCTCGTTCGCGGGGAGTGGCGGGTACGGCCTCGACGCCTACACCGGCCTGTTCACGCTGTCGTCGCGGGGCGGGCTCTTCGTCCCGCCGGTCGAAGCGATCCAGAACTCGCTCGTCTTCGGTGTGGTGACGCTGGGACTGGCGACCAGCCTCGGGCTTCTTGCGGCCGTGGCGATCGCCTCGCGCCGCGGCTGGCTCTCGCGCGCGTTCGACGCGCTGGTGATGCTGCCGCTGGGAACCTCCGCCGTGACGGTCGGCTTCGGCTTCATCGTCGCCCTCGACGAGCCGCCGCTGGACCTGCGCACGTCGCCTCTCCTGATCCCGATCGCCCACAGCCTCATCGCCATGCCGTTCGTGCTGCGAGTCCTGGTCCCCGTCATCCGGTCGATCGACCCGCGGCTGCGGGAAGCGGCCGCCGTCCTCGGCGCGGCTCCGAGCCGCGTCTGGCGCGAGGTGGACCTGCCGGTGATCCGCCGCGCAGTCCTGGTGGGCGGCGCCTTCGCATTCGCGGTCTCGCTCGGCGAGTTCGGCGCGACCGTCTTCGTGGCGCGGCCCGACACGCCGACGATCCCCGTCGCGGTGGCGCGACTGCTCGGCCTCCCGGGCGGCGGGCCGTTCGGACAGGCGATGGCCATGAGCACGGTCCTGATGCTGCTGACGGCACTGGCGCTGCTCGGCGTCGAGCGGTTCCGCGGCTCCGCTCCCCAGCCGTTCTGAGCCGGCCGGTGACGGTGCGATCGGGCCGGGCGCTGGTGCTCGATGGGGTGGGCGTCCGCTTCGACGGACACGCGGCGCTCGATGGCGTGGACCTCGCCTTCGACGACACAGAGATCGTCGCCCTGCTGGGACCCAGCGGCAGCGGCAAGACCACGCTGCTGCGCGTCGTCGCCGGGCTCCAGGCTCCGACGGTCGGCCGCGTCCTGCTGGACGGCCGCGACCTGGCGGAGGTGCCCGTCCACCGTCGCGGCGTGGGACTGATGTTCCAGGACTTCGCGCTGTTCCCGCACCGCGATGTCGGTGGGAACGTGGCCTTCGGCCTGCGGATGCAGGGCGTCGGCGCGACCGAGGTCGAGACGCGCGTCGCGGAGGTCCTCGAGCTGGTGGGGCTTGCCGGCACCGAGCGGCGCGCGGTGTCCACGCTGTCCGGGGGCGAGCAGCAGCGGGTGGCGCTGGCGCGCGCGCTGGCGCCCAGGCCACGCGTCCTGATGCTGGACGAGCCGATGGGCTCGCTGGACCGGGTGCTGAGGGAGCGGCTCCCGCTGGAGCTGCGGCGGATCTTCGAGGGGCTCGGGGTCACCGTCCTCTACGTGACCCACGATCAGGACGAGGCGCTGGCCGTCGCGGACCGCACGGTGCTGCTGCGAGATGGACGCGTGGAGGCCGACGCTTCGTCGGAGGCGCTCTGGTCGGAGCCGCCGACCGCGTTCGCCGCTCGGTTCCTCGGCCTTCGGAACGTGGCTGCGGGCCGGGTCGTCTCCGGGCGCACGATCACCCCGTGGGCCGAGATGGATGGCGTGGCCGGCGCGGCGGACGGGCCGGATCGCGGCGTGACCGTCGTGCTGCGGTCGGGGAGCGTGACGCTCAGTGCCACCGGCCGGATCCGCGGCACGGTCACGGCCCGGCGCTTCCAGGGCGATCACGTCGCGATCCAGGTACAGGTGCCCGGCGCCACGGTCCCACTGGAGATCGAGGCTCGCGGCGCGCCGCTGCCACGCGCCGGGGAGGACGTGGGCGTGGCCATCGACCCGCGGGGTGTCCTGCTGCTCCCGCCCGAAGACTGACGCTCGCGCTTCCGCCCAGAGACTGAGGCCGCCGGCCGGCCTGACGTACCCTTGCGACATGACCGACATCGACGCTTCTCCGCCCATGCCCGAGGTCGGCGAGCCTGCTCCCGACTTCACACTGCCCGACGACACCGGAGCGCCCCGGCAGCTCTCCGACCAGCGCGGCCACTGGCTGGTGCTCTACTTCTACCCCGAGGACGACACGGCCGGCTGCACGACCGAGGCCTGCCAGTTCCGCGACGCCGACGCGGCCTACCGGGAGCTCGACGCCACGATCTGGGGCGTCAGCGGCAAGACCTCCGCGGCCAAGGCGGCCTTCAAGGCCAAGTTCGGCCTTCCGTTCACGCTGCTGGCCGACGAGGACCACGGGGTCTCGGAGCGCTACGGCACGTGGGTGCTCAAGAACAACTACGGCAAGACGTCGTGGGGCATCAAGCGGAGCACGCTCGTGATCGACCCGGAGGGACGCGTGGCGAAGGTCTGGCCGCGCGTCAAGGCGGACGGCCATGCGGACGAGGTCCTGGCGACGCTGAGGGAGCTCAAGGCCGCCGGGCTGGCGGCCTGATCTCGACCCGCCCGAGACGCCAAGTCGAGGCATCGCTCGTGGGGGGAGACGAGCGATGCCTCGGGCCGAAGCATACACACCGTAGTGGCGCGCTGAAAGAGCTTCGGCGCTAGGTTATTCACATGGAATCCACGCTCATTTCGGCACATCTCGATCGCCCCGAACGCGCGATGGTGATCGTCGCGCATCCCGACGACGCGGACTTCGGACCGGCGGGCACCATCGCTGCCTGGGTGCGGGCCGGCAGCGCGGCCCACCTGGTCTGCTGCACCAGCGGTGAGGCGGGCGCGGACGACCCGCGGACGGACCCGCTGGAGCTCGCCGGCCGCCGCGAGAAGGAGCAGCGCGCCGCCGCGCGGATCGTCGGCTACGAGGACGTCACGTTCCTCCACCAACCGGATGGGGCGCTGGCGAACGACCTGGCGCTCCGCGAGCAGCTCGTGCGGGTCATCCGGCGCTTCCGTCCCGACGCGGTGCTGACGATCGACCCGCGCGTGCTGGTCAACAACAGCGGACACGTCCAGCACACGGACCATCGGGCCGCGGGCATGGCGGCGCTCGATGCGGTCTACCCGGCCAGCCGGAACGCGATGGCGTTCCCGCACCTGGCGATACACGAGGATCTCCAGCCGCACGTCGTGACGGGGCTGTACCTCTTCTGGAGCGACCAGCCGAACGCCTGGGTCGACACGACGGCAACGGTGGACCTCAAGATCGCGGCCCTCCGCGAGCACGTCAGCCAGATCCGTGAGACCGAGACGCTGGAGGAGAGCATCCGGGAGTGGGCGCGCGCGCAGGGCGAGCGCATCGGCGTCGAGGCTGCCGAAGCCTTCTGGTACGCCCCCCTGGAGTAGGCCGCAGACGACCCGCGGAGGAGGTGCTTTCCCCTACGCGGGCACGAACGAGCTCGCCTCGGTCAGGAGGAGCGGGCGGAGGCGACCCCAGTCGTCCCAGAGCGCGCCGAGCGAGTCCGCGCGCGGCCCGAGCAGCTCGAACAGCTGCGCCAGGGTGAGCTCAGGGGCCAGCGCCGCGAGGCACGACAGCGGCGCGACGGCGACGCTCTGTGGCAGGTCCCGAAGCTCGGTGGCGGACAGCTGGCGCCGGATGGTGCGTGGGTCGTGGCCAGCGTAGGCCAGCGCCATGGCCATCTCGCTGGTGCCGGGCACCCGGCCGCCGTACCAGCCCTCCTCAGGGTCGTAGCGGAAGCCGAGGTCCGAGAGCGCGCCGACGATCGCGGCCCGCTCGTCGCCGTTGAACTGGCTCCACAGCGGATGCGAGTCCTCGAAGGCCAGGAATCGTCGCTCGCCGGCCACGGCCCGGACCGCGTCCAGGAGCTCCTGGAGGAGCAGCAGGAAGTGAGAGGGCGGGTGGCCGGTCAGGTTCGACAGCTCGGCCGACACCGCGCGCAGCAGATCGCGATCTCCGAGAACGAGGGCCTCGACCACGAGCGGCCCGGACGCGGGCTCCATCGGCGGACTCCAGGCGGCCTCCCCCGCGGCAGCTTGGCCGGCCGTGCCGGCCGTTGGCCCCACCCCGGCGGCCTGCGCAGGATCGGGTGCGGCATCGGACTGGCGGTTGCCGCCGGCTGCGCCGCCGGGCGCGCCATAGGAAGGCGTCGCGGCGGCTTCTGCGGAGCTCTCGCAGATCGCGACGCGCTGGCGCGCGTCGGCACAGGCGGCCGAGGCACTTTCCGCGGCGATGCGTGCTGCGTCAGCCTGCCGCTCGGCTTCGAATGCGCTGCGCGACAGGAGGCGGGCCGATGACTCGGCACGAGCCAGCATCCTGTTGGCGCGCCGGCCCTCCCGGTTGAGCCGATCGATCTCGCGAAGCCACCCGGCGGCGGCGCGCTGCCGGTCGGCCGGGTCGGAGCTCGCCTGGATCTGGCGGCGGTAGGCGGCTCGCGCCTCGGTCTTGGCCAGCGCGACCCGCGCGGGGTCGGCCGTCGTCCGGGCCTCTTCGAGCGCATGCTGCACCCGCGTCAGGTCCCGACGGGCCTGCTGGAGCGCCGCCCGGGCGTTGGCCGCGGCTCCCTTCAGCTCCTGGGCGCGCGCGCACGACGTCTCGGCGTCGCGCCGCAGCTGGCCGCACGGGCCGTAGGTCGTGATCGGGAGACGCCGGTCATCCATGGGTCTGACCCTACCGGCGCAGGTACCCCTCGTCTACGCACCGAAACGGCTATCTCCGAACCATCCGAACGCGCGACGCCGGGGCGCTCATCGGCTCTCCCGGCGAGAGGCCCATCCGCCGCCCATTTGCCCCGCGGCCGAAGCGCCTGAGGGGCGGCGATGGTAGATTCGTGCTCCGGAGACGCCCCAAACCGTGCCTTCCCAGAGGAACGAGGCTCGTTGAGCTTGGCCATCGACCCCGACCAGGAATTTCTGGTCCAGCCCGTCGACGCCTCCTGGCTTCAGTGCAACATCGAGTGCCAGGAAGCCTGCCCCGTCGGCACGAACTGCCGGGGGTACCTCAACCTTGCCGCCGAAGGCCGGTTCGAGGAGGGCTACATCCTCTCCCGCGAGCCGAACCCGGTTGCGGCGATGTGCGCGTACGTCTGCTCCGCCCCCTGCGAACGGGCATGCCGGCGCGGCGACATCGACCGGCCGCTGGCCATCCGCGCGATGAAGCGCTTCCTCGTGGAGTGGCACGCCGCGTCGGGCATCCCCGACGACATGCCGCGCATCACGCCCCGTGACACCACCGTGGCCGTCGTCGGCGCGGGACCGGCCGGCATGGCCGTGGCGCGGGAGCTGGCCGTGGCCGGCCACCAGGTCACCGTCTTCGACGAGCTGCCATATGCCGGCGGCACGATGCTGATCGGCGTGCCCGCGTTCCGCCTCCCGCGCGAAGCCATCGAGATGGACTACCGGCTGATCGAGCGCCTGGGCGTGACCTTCCGCTTCAACACGCGAATCGGTCGTGACATCACCTTCGAGCAGCTCCAGGAGCAGTTCGACTCGATCGCCATCTGCGCGGGTGCCATGGACCCCGTGCCGCTGGACGTGCCGGGCAAGGACCTCAAGGGCATCCAGTACGGCGTCGACTTCATGAAGCTGGCCAACCTGGGCGACCCGCTCGAGGTGGGCGAGGACGTCGTCATCATCGGCGGCGGCTACACCGCCATGGACTGCTCGCGCACCAGCCTCCGCCACGGCGCGAAGAACGTGACGATCGCCTACCGGCGCACGCGCTCCGAGCTCGTCGTGGACGAGGAGGAGCTGGGCGAGACCGAGCGCGAAGGCGTGCGCATGGAGTTCCTGGTCAGCCCGCTGGAGGTGCTGAGCGACGGCGCCGGCAACGTGGTGGGCGTCAAGTTCGTGCGCAACCGCCTCGGCGAGCCCGACGCCACCGGCCGTCGCGCGCCGGTGCCGGTTCCTGGCACCGAGTTCATCGTCAAGGCGCAGACCGTGATCCCGGCCGTCAGCCAGGCCGCGGACAACACCTTCCTGCCGGTCGAGTCCAGCTTCGAGATCAACCGCGGCCGGGTGCGCGTCGACCCGGGCACGTACGCGACCAACGTCCGCGGCGTCTTCGCGTGTGGCGACTTCGTGACCGGCCCCACGACGCTCATCGAGGCGGCCGGCCACGGCAAGAAGTGCGCGTACGCGGTCGATCGCTACCTGTCCGGCCGCAGCACGGTCGACGTGGACGCCAACGTGCGCATCGTCAGCTCGTGGCGGCACGAGATGCCCGAGTTCTACGACATCCTGCCGCGCGAGCACGTGCCGATGGTCCAGCTCGCGGCGCGGATGCCCTCGACGGACCCGCACGTCAACTTCACGACGCCGGTGGAGCGCGGCTACACCACGACGCAGGCGGTGACGGAGTCCACCCGCTGCCTGATGTGCAACTACAACATCTGGTTCGACCCCTACCGCTGCGTCCTCTGCGGCGCCTGCGCGGACGTGTGTCCCGAGGGGGTCATCCACATGATCGACATCAACCAGATGAAGTCCGAGGGCGCCCTGCCCGAGCTCGTCGACGCCTACGGCTGGAACCAGGGCGCCGCGATGGTCCTCGACGAGGAGCGCTGCATCCGCTGCGCGCTCTGCGTCAAGCGCTGCCCCTTCGACGCCATTACGATGGAGCGGTTCGAGCTCCAGGAGGTGTCGAGCGACGGCCGGCTCTACAAGGAGAGCTACCGCGACACGCAGCTCGGCCTCGCGGGCATCGGGAACCAGGCGGACGCAGGGGGTTACACCAGGTGAGCTTCCTCGAGCGGGTCGACCTGGCCATCCGGCGCAGCTCGGCCTGGCGCTCGATCTTCCGGCAGCCCTACCCCGCCGACGAGCGATCGCGGGCGATGGCCGTCATGAACAACGTGTTCCTGCACATCCACCCGGTACGGGTGCGGCAGCACGCGGTCAAGTTCGCCTACACCTTCTGCCTCGGCGGGCTGAGCTTCTTCCTCTTCCTCGTCCTCACGGTCACGGGCGTCTACCTGATGTTCTTCTACGTGCCCTCGGCGACGATGGCGTACACGAACATCCTGGACATCCAGCGTGACGTGCCGTTCGGCCTGCTGACCCGCAACATCCACCGCTGGGCGGCGCACCTGATGGTCTTCTTCGTCTTCCTGCACATGATGCGGGTCTTCTACCACGGGGCCTACAAGCCGCCGCGCGAGTTCAACTGGGTGGTCGGCGTGGTGCTGCTGTTCCTCACCGTGTTCCTGTCGTTCACCGGCTACCTGCTGCCGTGGGACCAGATCGCCTACTGGGCCATCACGATCGGCACGAACATGGCCAACTACGCCCCGGTCCTGAACAAGCCGTCACAGCTGCTTCTCCTCGGCGGCATCGAGGTCGGCCAGAACACGCTTCTACGCTTCTACGTGCTCCACGTGATCCTGATGCCGCTGGCGGCAGCCATCTTCCTTGCGGTCCACTTCTGGCGGATCCGCAAGGACGGCGGAATCTCCGGCCCGCTGTAGAGAACGAGCCATGACCGACGATCGACGAAGCAGCCTCCCGACGCCCGCCCCCGAAGGCCAGCCGTCCACGCCCGCGCGCCGGACGACGCTGCCCGCGGCGCCTCCGGAACGGCGCACCACCGAGATCGACAAGCAGCGCGTGCCGATGGCGGCCAAGCCGTACCGGCTGCTCGCGCTGGTCAAGCAGGACGCCGTCGTGCGGGTCCAGAAGGAACCGGACGACACGGTCATGACCTGGCCGCACCTGCTCTCGATCGAGTTCTTCGCCGCCGGCATGATCAGCCTGTTCCTGCTCTTCATGGGCCTCTTCATCAACGCACCGCTGGAAGAGCTGGCCAACGGCAACGTGACGCCGGCGGTGGCCAAGGCGCCCTGGTACTTCGTCGGGCTCCAGGAGCTGCTGGCCTACTTCCACCCGACGGTCGCCGGGGTCCTCGCGCCGACGGTCATCCTGGTCGGCGCCGCGCTGGTCCCGTACATCGACCGCGGTCCGCGCGGCGACGGCGGCTCCCCGCGGCCGTCCGATCGCAAGGTCGGCGTCCTTCTGTTCACCATGTTCATGGCCGCAGGCCTGACGATCACGTTCCTCGGTGCGTTCTTCCGCGGCCCCGGCTACGCCTGGGTGCTGCCGTGGAACGGCCTCTACTTCGCGCTGTAGGCAGGCACGACGATGGGTAACTGGAAGCTCGCGCGCTGGCAGGAACCGAAGGCCCTCACGTCCGAGGTCCTGCGGGAGCTGCGCACCGGACGTCCCGCGGGCCTGTCGCGGCGGCAGCTGATCCGCCGCTCGATCGGTGCGGTGACGGGGCTGTGGCTGCTGGAGATCACCGGCGGCACGATCGCGTTCCTGTGGCCGAACCTGTCGCGCGGCTTCGGCGGCACCATCACGCTGGGCGACATCGACACCGTCAA
Source organism: Chloroflexota bacterium (assembly GCA_034667005.1). Classification (GTDB taxonomy): domain Bacteria; phylum Chloroflexota; class Limnocylindria; order Limnocylindrales; family CSP1-4; genus JAFMJV01. The sequence continues at coordinate 11,068 of JAXDKU010000068.1, read as the reverse complement.
GGCGAGCCCGGCCGTGCAGGGCGTGTCGCTCTCCGACGGCGCTCCGTCGTACTTCTCCGAGGCCCGCACGTACGTCCAGCTGATCGACCCGACGCTGGGCTTCCAGGACGGCGACGAGCCGGCCGGTGAGGGCAACTCGACGAACGTGCGGACGCTCTACCAGCGCTGCCCGCACTTAGGCTGCAAGCCCAACTTCTGCACGCGGAACTACTGGTTCGAGTGCCCCTGCCACGGCTCGCGCTACGACCGCCTTGGCACGAAGGTCCAGGAGCTGGGCCCCGCGCCGCGCAGCCTGGACCGCTTCGCGCACACGGTCGCGGGCGGCAAGCTGACCGTGGACACCAGCAAGATCACGCTCGGGCCGCTGCCCGTGCCGCTCGGCCAGCCGGGCCTCATCCCGGCGAAGTCGCCCCAAAGCTGCATATGACCGACGAGCGAACCGGGCGGGAGCTCGCCCCGTCGAGCGATTCGGGCGTCGCCGCCACCGGCGGTGCGGTCACGCCCGCGGAGGAGCTGGGTGTCGAGCGCTTCGATGCCGGACCGCGCGCCCACATGGTGGGCCTCACCGAGGAACGTTCGGCGCAGATCGTGCGCCAGAGCGGCAGCGCCCGGAATGTCGCGTTCCTCGCGGTGCTGATCGTGGCGCTGTTCGTGCCGATCTACTGGTTCTACGAGATCGGTATCCCCGCGCTCGGTATCGAGAGCCGCCAGCAGAAAGAGGGGAACGCGCAGTACGTCACCGACGTGAAGCAGGGCTACGCGCTCTACCTCGCCAACTGCGCCCGCTGCCACGATGCCGCATCCGGCGCCCCCGGCAACGGCCTCGGCCGGATCGGTCCTCCGCTCAACGACCAGGCGAAGCTCTACAACGCCGTCACGGCGGACGGGCTGCCCGGACCGGGCCACCTCAACCCGACCTACATCACGCACGTGCTGGAGGTCGGTGGGCGCTACGTCTGCGGCGATCCGAACAGCATCATGCCGGTCTGGGCGCAGCCGGTCGGCCCGCTGAACTACCGCCAGATCGAGGAGCTCACGACTTGGCTCACCGCCAGCAGTGACACCGAGTTCCAGTACGTGCCGCAAGCCGCAGAAGGCGCCACCGGGCCGGCGCCCAGCCCGATCGAGGTCCGCGGCTGGCGCGATCCGGCGTACACCCCCGCTCCGGATGCCACGCCGGTGCCGGCCTGCTGGCGGAACCCGAGTGGCCAGATCGGCGGGGGAGGCGGAGCGTCCGCCGCGCCGAGCGCTGCGCCGATCGAAAGCCCCGGCACCGCGGACAGCCCGCGAGAGGTGAAGCTGGACGAGACCGCCAGCATCACGATCACCGACGCGTCCGGCAACAAGGTGTCGGCCCTCCCGGTGGTCGCCGGCGAGGTCCTGAAGTTCGACGTCACGAACACCGCGGGCTTTGCGCACAACTTCTATCTCGGTCCCGCGGCCGATCTCCAGGCAAACAACGTGGCCAACCTGGCCGGTGTCCCCGAGTTCACGAGCGGCACCCAGACCGTGACCTACACGGTCCCGGCGTCGACCGACGGCCAGCTCCAGTTCGCATGCACGCTGCCCGGGCACTACGACTCGATGCACGGCGACCTGGCGATCCAGGCCGCGGGCTCGGGCGGCCCGACCGGCTCGGGTGCTCCCACGGGCTCAGGCGCTCCCTCGGCACCGCCGAGCGCGGCACCGTCCGGCCAGGTCGCCCCGTCGGCAGCGCCGTCGGGCTCGGCGGCCCCGTAGCCCAGGCCGGGAGGACGCGGATGGCCCAGCTCGCACTGCCGCCCGGTACCGCGCGCCGGCGCGCGGCGTTCGGCCTGCTCGACGCGGACGGCTGGGGCTGGGCGTCGATCAAGGCGACGTTCTGGTTCATGTTGATCATCTTCCTGCTCGGCTACCTCCCCAACCTGGCCTACTACTTCACCGTCGGCAACACCATCGACGTCGGCTACAACGCCATCCCGCTCGTGAACCTCTGCGATGCCGGGAACGACCGGGCCGGACGCAAGATCCCGTGCCCGGCACCCCCGGGAACCGTCACACCCTGGGACCCCAATCCCGAGCAGCTGCGCCTGCCCGCAGGCCGCGCCGGGGCGTTGGCCGTGCAGTCGGGTGCCCACCTCTACCTGGTCGGCGGCCAGACCGCGACCGGCGCCACGAACGAGGTCCTCACCACCAGCGTCAGCTCCGACGGAAACTTCGGCGTCTGGACGACCGGTCCGGCCCTGCCGGAGCCCCGCAGCGATGCGGCCCTCGCCACGTTGTCCGGCGTGCCGTACATCATCGGCGGGCTCGATGCCTCCGGCGCCCCCACGTCCACGGTCTTCGTCGGGGAGCTCAAGGAAGGCGTCATCACCGGGTGGGCCCTGGCCGATGGATCGACCCAGGGCATCCCGGACCTGGCTCTGCCCGGGCCGCTGAGCAGCGCCGCCGCCGTCGCGGCGTCCAACGGCATCTTCATCATCGGCGGCCAGACGCCCAGCGGACCCAGCGCGACCGTGTGGCACGCGGCCCTCGGCACCGGGACGGCGCCCACGCTCGGGAAGTTCGAGGAGCTCTCGGCCCTGCCCCTGCCGGAGCCGCGCGCCGGCGCGACGGCCGTGCTCGTCGGCAACTACCTGTTCGTGAACGGCGGCGAGGGCCCGAACGGGCCGAGCGAGCGGGTCTACCGGCTGACGCTCGAGGAGGGCGAGCCCGCGGCGGAGCCGGACGGCTCGCTGCTCGGCTGGGCGACGCCGCTCGAGGGGAAGCCGGGCAACCTGCCCGCGCCCCGGTCGCATGCCATCAGCTTCACGGCCAACGGCTCGCTCTACGTCATCGGCGGCACCGACGGGACCGGAGCTCCCCAGCGCACCAACTACTGGGCCGTGCCGAACGCCACGACGGGCGACATCACCTCCTGGTCGCACTCCGACGCGACGGACCTGCCCGAGGGTCGCGACCGGTCGGCCGTCTCCGCCGTGGGCTCGACGGCGTTCCTGATCGCCGGCGAGGGTCCGACCGGGCCCGTCGACGGTACCTTCCGGGCCGGCCTCTCCCCGAAGCCCCCGTTCTTCCGCCTCGGCCTGTTCGGCGCCACCATCCCGGCCCTCTCGATCAAGGGCGAGATCGGCCAGCAGCTGGGCTACATCAATGCGATGGGCGTCGGCATGACGAACTTCGCGATCCTGGTGATCATCGGGATCGCCTTCTCCCACCGCGCCCAGACCATGCGGCTCGTCGAGCGCATGTCACGAGGCCGCGTCCGAGCCCCGCGCGAGGACGACTCGCTGCCCTGACCCGGCCCCCAAAGCGGGAAAGGCATCCCATGACGCCCGATTTCGAGGGCCCGGTCGAGCTTGCGCCCGGGGCCGTCCTGGACATCCCAGCGGAGGTCGACACCCCCTCGCTCGTGGTCGATCTCGACCGCGTCCGGGAGAATCTCCAGGCCATGGCCGCCCACGCGGCCGCCGCCGGCGTCGATCTCTACCCGCATGTCAAAACCCACCGCACGATCGAGTTTGCGCAGATGCAGATCGACAGCGGCGCCAGGGGCCTCTGCGTGGCAAAGCTCGGCGAGGCCGCGGTCTTCATCGATGCCGGCTTCCGCGATCTCGTCATGGCCTACCCCATCGCCGGTGACGCCAAGTACGGGCACGCGGTCGAGCTGGCGAAGCGGGCGCGTCTGCGCCTCACCATCGACAGCCTCGCGGCCGCGCACGGGCTGGCCGCGCACTTCGCAGCCGCCGGCATGACCGCGGAGGTGATGCTCAAGATCGACAGCGGCTTCCATCGGGCGGGCATCGCGCCGGACACGGCCCCCGCGTTCGTGCGCGAGCTGGTGACGATCGGCGGCGTGCGCTTCGCAGGCATCCTCACCCATGAGGGGCACGCGTCGGGAATGGGCGACCGGGAGCGTCTCGAGGAGGCGGCCGTGAACGCCGGCGACCTCATGGCGGGCGTGGCTGCGGCCCTGGCGGAGCAGGGGACGCCCGCGGAGATCGTCTCGGTCGGCGCGACGTCGACCGCGATGGCCGCCACGCGGCCCGGGGTGACCGAGGTCCGTCCGGGCATGTACGCCTTCAACGACGCCGGCCAGGTCAACGTGGGCAGCGTGCCCGTTGCGCGGTGCGCCGCCCGCGTCATCGCCACCGTCGTGAGCCACGCGGCCCCGGACCGGGCGCTCATCGATGCCGGGGCCAAGGCGCTGGGGCAGGATCGCCTGACGGCCTGGCGTGACGGCCAGCCCGGGCTGCACGGCCTGATCTGTGGCCGCCCGGGCTGGGACCTGCACAAGCTGTCGGAAGAGCACGGCTGGCTGCGCTGGGTCGGGGCCGGGGAGCCCACCCCCTTCGAGATCGGCGAGCGGGTGCAGGTCCTGCCGGTCCACATCTGCTCCGTGTTCCACGTGCTCGGCCGGTCAACGGCCGTTGAGGGAGGCCGGGTCGTCGGCACCTGGATCAGCGCGGCGCGGGGCGAGTCCCAGTGACGACCGCCTCCGCCGGCCGCGCGCGATCGGACGGTGACCGACCTCCCGTGACCGACCTCCCGTGATCGACGTGCTCCTGCGGAACGGAACCATCCACGACGGCTCCGGTCGCGCGCCGTCCGTGGGTGACGTCGGCATCGACGCCGGCCGCATCGTGGCCGTCGGCCGCGGCGGCGACGTTGGGCGCGCGCGCCGCGTCGTGGACGCCACCGGACTGGTCGTCGCGCCCGGGTTCATCGACATGCACTCCCACGCCGACCTGACGCTCCCCGCCTATCCCGGCGCGACCAACTCGATCAGCCAGGGGATCACGACCGAAGTGGTCGGCAACTGCGGGTTCTCGCCGGCACCGCACTCGCCCGACCCGACGCTGGCGCACGAGCTTCGCACGGCCGTGGGGGGCCTGGGCCCCGACCTCGACTGGAACTGGCACACCTTTGGGGAGTACCTGGACCGCCTCGACGCGGCGAAGCCGGCGGTCAACTGCGTCGTCCTCGCGGGGCATGGGGCCATTCGCCTCGCGACAGTCGGGCCCGGGGATCGCCCGATCGTCGCAGCGGACCGCGAGGCCATGGCCCGCGAGCTGTCCCTGGCGCTGGCCGCCGGTGCGTGGGGCATGAGCACGGGCCTCGTGTATCCGCCAGGCTCGTTCGCGACGACCGAGGAGATCGTGGAGATCGGGCGTCCGCTCCAACGCGCGGACGGGCTCTATGCGAGCCACATCCGGAGCGAGGGGGACGGCCTCCTTGCCGCGGTCGACGAGGCCATCGCCGTTGGATCGGCGCTCGGGGTGCGAGTCCAGATCTCCCATCTGAAGGCCGCCGGGGCTCGGAATCACGGCCGGGTCGTCCAGGCGATCGAGCGCATCGAGGCCGCGCGGCAGCGGACCGAGCGTGTCTCAGCCGACGCCTACCCGTACACCGCGGGCAGCACCCTGCTCAGCCAGCTGCTCCCGCCGTGGGTGCTCGACGGAGGCGTCGATCAGATGGTCGCGCGGCTCCGCACCACTGCCGTCCGCGACCGCATCCGCTTCGAGGTCCGCTCAGGCGCCCCGGGAGCGACCGCCTACCCCGAGAGCGCCACGGACTGGAGCGGGGTGCTGGTCGCCGCGACCGTGGATCCCGCTCTGAAGGGCCTCAGCGGCTCCACGGTCGCCCAGGTCGCCTCGCGCGAGGACGCGGACCCGATCGACGTCCTGATGGACACCCTCGTCGCGGATCGCGGCGCGACCACGATGATCATGTTCCTGATGGCCGAGGAGGACGTGGAGCGCGTCTACGGGTACCCGGGGACGGTCATCGGGTCTGACCAGTTGGGCGTGACGGGACCGGACACCTTCGTGCATCCGCGGTCCTACGGCACGTTCGCCCGGGTGTTCGGGACGATGGTCCGCGAACGCTCCGTGTTGACCGTTGCGGAGGCCGTGCACAAGGCGACCGGCCTCCCCGCGTCGATCCTGGGGCTCCGCGACCGCGGCCTGATCCGGCCGGGCATGGTGGCCGACCTCACGGTGTTCGATCCGGCGACCATCCGCGACGAGGCGACCTACGCCGATCCGACGCGCCTCGCGTCGGGCGTCCAGGCGGTCCTGATCGGCGGCCAGTTCGCCGTCGATGACGGGTCGATCGCGAACGCGCGCCTGGGGCGCGTGCTGCGCCGCCCCCGGGAGGCCTAGCGCAGCTCCGAGAGTGGCTGTCGGCCGGCGATGCCGGTCTCGTACTCGTGCCACCACTCGATGTCGCCCTCGCCCAGGCGCCAGCACAGCCAGATCGGCCGGCCCGTCAAAAGGGCCGGGAAGTCGATGAGGCCGCTGCCGATGTCCCGCAGCGTCACGCTCCAGGCATCGATCTGCGCGACGGCGGCCTCCATGCGCTTGACCAGCTCGCGTACGCGCCGCTCCCGCTCCGCGAGGTCCGACGCGTGGTCGGAGCTCCCGTTCGACTGCCGGAAGCGGGCAAGCTCGGCCTGCGCCTGGGCGATCTCGTCCCGATCCTCCCGGAGCTGCACGAGGACCGGCCGCAGCTCGTGGACGCGCGCGTTCGCCGCGTCGATGTCGTAGTAGCGGACCATGCCCCCATTGTCGCGTGTCGGGCGCGCATCGGGCGGTGGCCTGGCCCCCGGGGTGGCGCAGCTGCGGTCCGCGGCCGTGGTCCCGCCAGCCTCGGCCTCGTACAGTACGTGCCATGGAGCGATATGACGTCATCGTCGCGGGCGTCGGCGGCATGGGCAGCGCCACCGTCATGGAGCTCGCGGCGCGCGGCGCCCGGGTGCTCGGTCTCGAGCGCGCGGGAATCCCCAATTCGACCGGGTCCTCCCACGGCGTCAACCGCATCATCCGGCTCGCGTATGCGGAGGATCCCCGGTACGTGCCGATGCTGCGGCGGGCCTACGAGCGTTGGAGGGACCTGGAGAAGGCGGCCGGCGAGCAACTGCTCTACGTCACCGGCGGTGTGGACGCGGGCCTGCCCGACAGCCAGACCGTTCGCGGCAGCCTCGAGAGCATCCGGCAGCACGACCTGCCGCACGAGGTCCTGTCCGCGGCGGAGCTGCATCAGCGCTTCCCCGGGTACCGGCTGCCCGACGAGATGCAGGCCGTCTACCAGCCGGATGCGGGCTTCGTGGCCTCGGAGCGGGCAATCGTCGCGCACGTCAGGCAGGCGCTGCGGCACGGCGCCGAGATCCACGGCGAGGAGCCGGTGGTGAAGTGGTCGGCGGACGGGACGGGCGTCAAGGTCCGTACCGCCAAGGCGACGTATCACGCCAAGCAGATGGTCATCGCAGCCGGCGCCTGGATCGGAAAGTTCGTGCCGCAGTACGCGCCGCACTTCGTGCCGGAGCGGCAGGTGCTCATGTGGTCGCAGCCGAAGCGGCCCGACGCGTTCGCGCTGGGCAACTTCCCGATCTTCGTCCTTGAGGGTCCGGCCGCGCGCTACTACGGCTTCCCCGAGTTCGGCATCCCCGGCTTCAAGATCGGCCGCTACCACCACCTGGGCGAGACGGTCGACCCCGACGAGTTCGACCGCGACGCGTTCGGCGCGCGAGACGAGGCGGTGCTGCGCGAGGGTATCCAGAGCTATTTTCCGGACGCCGACGGGCCGACACTGTCGCTGGCCAGCTGCATGTTCACGAACACCAGGGACGAGCACTTCGTGATCGACCGCCTGTCGGGCGTGCCGCAGATCATCCTGGCGTCGCCTTGCTCTGGGCATGGCTACAAGTTCGCCAGTGTGATCGGCGAGATCGTGGCCGACCTCGCGCTCGAGGGTGGCTCCCGCTTCGACCTGTCGATGTTCTCGCTCGCACGGCTCCTGGAGCCCGCAGCCGCGTCTGCGTGACCAGCGCCACTCCCGGATCAGCGCCACTCGTTGTTCCGCGCCCTTCTTGGTCAGTGGCGCTCCCTGGTCCGCGCCAGTCCCTGCTGCGTGCGCGAGCCGTTGACCGGCCCGACCCGCGTCCGGCTTGACGCGCGCCGCGACCAGTATCAATATGATACTTGTGCGTAACAGGTATCCAGTGCCTGCACGAGACTCGGGCTCACGGCTGACGGTCCTGTACGACGCCGACTGCGGCTTCTGCACGCGTAGCGCGAACCTCGTCCGACGCCTGGACCGGGACCAGCGCATCCGGCTCATGCCGTTGCACGATGCTGCTCGAGAGATCCCGGACGCTCCAGGCGAGGCGGCGCTCATGGAGCTGATGCATGCCCGCGACGCCGCCGGCAGGTGGTTCGTCGGCGGCCAGGCGTGGCTCCGCATCGCCGAGCTTGTGCCGGTTCTCCGACCGCTCGGCTCGCTGGCCCGGCTCCCGCTCGTCCGAGGATTCGTGGAGCCCGTCTACGCGTTCGTCGCACGCAACCGCCACCACATCAGCCGCCTCCTCGGCGACGACGGGTGCCCGACGGATTCGGGAGTCCCACGAAAACCCGCCTGATCGGGCACTCCCACCGCACGAGCCGCAATCCATGCGTCGAGTCGCGTAGCGAGAGCAGCAGCCCCTCACTCGTCAGCCCCTCACTCGTCCCGGGCCGCTGCCCCCGCCAGACACAGCCCAGGCTCCTCCCCGACGGGCTCCGCGATACGCCGACCATGGAGCCCGCTCGCTGCTAGCATCCAAAACCATGCGATTGGCTGAACGAGTTCGCGACATCGGGACTGAAACGGCGTTCGAGGCCGCGGGCCGGGCGAGAGCCCTCGAGGCGACCGGCAGGAGCGTCATCCACCTGGAGATCGGCGAGCCGGACTTCGACACGCCGGCAAACGTCCGTGAGGCCGCGAAACGTGCCCTGGACGACGGCCTGACCCACTACGGGCCTCCGCTGGGCCTGCCGGCGCTGCGCGAGGCGATCGCGGCCGACGCCACCAGGCGCAAGGGCTTCACGGTCGATCCGGCCAACGTGGTGGTCACGCCCGGCGCAAAGCCGATCATGTACTTCGCGCTGCTGGCACTGGCCGAGCCCGGCGTCGAGGTCATCTATCCGGATCCCGGCTTCCCGATCTACGAGTCCATGACCCGGTTCGCCGGCGCGACGGCGGTGCCGATCGCGCTGCGCGAGGACCACGAGTTCCGCATGGATGTCGAGGAGCTGCCGTCCCTGGTCACGGAACGGACGCGCCTCCTGGTCTTGAACTCGCCGCACAACCCGTGCGGCTCCGTCCTGACGCTGGATGACCTGAAGGCCGTCGCGACGCTCGCCGTGGAGCGCGACTTCATGGTGCTGGCGGACGAGATCTACGGCCGCCTCCTCTACGACGGGGAGCACCACTCGATCGCGGCGCTCCCCGGCATGGCGGAGCGCACGATCGTGCTCGACGGCTTCTCGAAGACCTACGCGATGACCGGCTGGCGCCTCGGCTACGCGATCCTGCCCCCGGAGCTCGTGCCGGTGTTCAGCCGTCTCATCATCAACAGCGTCAGCTGCACCTCGAGCTTCTCGCAGGCCGCGGCCGTGGAGGCGCTGACCGGGCCGCAGGACAGCGTCGACGCGATGGTCGAGGAGTTCCGGGCACGCCGCGAGCTGATCGTGGAGGGCTTGAACAAGATCCCCGGCTTCCGCTGCATCCAGCCCCACGGGGCGTTCTACGCGTTTCCGAACGTGTCCGGCACGGGGCTGACGGGCGCCGAGCTCGCCGACCGGCTGCTCCAGGAGGCCGGGGTGAGCGTCCTGTCCGGCACGGCCTTCGGGAGCGTCGGCCGCGACCACATGCGCGTCAGCTACGCCAACTCGCGCGAGAACCTCGTCGAGGCGCTGGCGCGGATCACGGACGTCGTCTCGGGGCTTCGCGTGCCCGTGGCCTCGTGAGCGGCCCCGCCGCCGCCCGCCCCAAGGTCTTCGTCTCGCGCATCATCCCCGAAGCGGGGCTCCGCCTGGTCCGCGACGCCACCGACGCCGACATCTGGACCGACGACCTGCCGCCGCCCCGCGACGAGCTGCTGCGCCGCGTCAAGGGCGTTGACGGGCTGCTCTCGCTGCTGACCGACCGGGTCGACGATGAGCTGCTCGACGCCGCTGGGCCGCAGCTGAAGGTGGTCAGCAACTTCGCCGTCGGGTTCGACAACGTCGACGTCCCTGCCCTCACGCGGCGCGGCATCCCCGTCGGGAATACGCCGGGCGTGCTGACCGAGACGACCGCGGACCTGGCCTTCGCGCTGCTCATGGCCGTCGCTCGCCGCCTCCCCGAAGGCTACGACTACGTCCGCGATGGGAAGTGGAAGACCTGGGGCCCGCTGCTCCTCCTCGGCCGAGACATCCACGGGGCCACGCTCGGGATCGTCGGCTTCGGCCGGATCGGGCGGGAGATGGCCAAGCGCGGACGCGGCTTCGGGATGCGCATCCTCTACTACGACGTCAACGGTGCCTCCGCGGAGGACGAGGCGGCGCTCGGGGCCGAGCAGGTCGACCTCGACCAGCTCCTGTCGGAGTCCGACTTCGTCAGCCTGCACACGAACCTCACCCCCGAAACCCGCGGGATGATCGATGCGGCCGCGCTGTCACGCATGAAGCCCACCGCAGTGCTGGTGAACACGAGCCGCGGGCCCGTGGTCGACCACGACGCGCTGGTCGACGCACTCCGCGCCGGCGTGATCTTCGGCGCCGGCCTTGACGTCACCGACCCTGAGCCACTCCCTGCCGACCACCCCCTGGTGTCGTTGCCGAACGCGCTGGTCGTGCCGCACATCGCATCCGCCTCGGACGTGACGCGCGACCAGATGGCCGTCATGGCCGCTGAGAACCTGCTGGCCGGGCTGCGCGGCGACGCGCTGCCCACCCCCGTGAACCCGGAGGTTCGGGCCGCCGGCTGAGCCGGAGTCCCACCGCGTGCCGCCGCTCGCGCTCGCTCTTGCGCTCGGAGCCGCGGTCCTCCACGCGACCTGGAACCTGCTCCTCGCGCGATCGCGCGACAGCGACGCGTCGCTGGCCGTGGCCATGGTGGTCGGCCCGGCGGTGCTGCTCCCATTCGCCCTGTTGCGCTGGCGCGTCGAGCCGGAGGCCGTCCCGTTCGTCGTCGTGTCGGCGGCGCTCGAGCTGACCTATTTCGCGCTCCTCGCCTGGGCCTACCGCCGCGCGGAGCTGAGCCTGATCTATCCGATTGCCCGGGGCCTGGC
>JAXDKU010000067.1:0-15061 GCA_034667005.1 Chloroflexota bacterium | reverse complement strand
CGTCGGGCATCTCCTCGGGCGGCCGGATTGACTGGAACCCGCGGTAGAGGAGCAGGTCGTAGACAATTTTCAGGCCGCCGCTGATGAAGAAGGGCAGCGACGCGAGGGCCGGGATCGCGACCAGCGGCGCCGCGAGGATCGGAGCCGCGGCTGAGCCCAGGCTCCGGGCAATGCCCGTGACCCCGGCCGCGGCCGATCGCTCGTCCGGGTCCACGACGGCATGGATGTACGACTGCCGCGCTGGCACGTCCATCTGGCTGATCGCGAAGCGCGCCAGCAGCACGACCGCGGCCAGCTCGAGCGTTGGCATGAGCGGCACCAGGATCGTGAGCGCGTTCGAGGGCAAGTGCGTGAACACCATCGTCCGTACCAGCCCGATGCGCTCGGCGATCCGAACCGCCAGCAGCGCCGACGCCCCCGCCAAGAGGTTCGCGCCGAACATGAGCGCGCCGATGAACCCGGGATCCGCGCCGAAGCGCTGGTGGAACCAGAAGGCGATCAGGCTCTGGAGCACGAACGCGCCCGCGAACGCATCGACGGCGAACAGCACGGACAAGCGCGCCACGATCCCCGTGGAGCGGTGCAGGCCCAGCCTGCGCTTGATCGAATCGTCGGCACGCTTCGGCGCGTCGACGGCCGATGACATGGCCGCGAACACGCCCGCCAGGCCGAGGCCCACGACGGCATAGCCAACGATCACCACGCGGTAGCTGTCAAGGGTCGCAACGCCGCCTCCCTGGAGCGCGGCGGCGATCAGGCCACCGCTCAATGCCCCTGTCGCCGTTGCAACCGACCCGGCCAGGTTGTACCAGGCGAAGACCCGCGTGCGCTGCCGGTTCGGGACCGTCTGGGCGAGCGCCGCCTGCTCGAGCGCGAGGAATGGCCCGACCTCGCTCCCGCTGGGGCTGATCACGCCGACGGTCGCGGCGACCAGCAGGAGCAGTGGCTCGCGCGTGATCGCGAAGCAGATGCCCGCGGCGGCCATCAGGACGGCCCCGATCAGCAGCACGCGGCGCCGACCCATCCGGTCCGCGTGCGTGGTCAGCCACAGGCTCAGCGCCGCGTCCCCGAGCAGCGTCAGCGTCAGGACCACGCCGACCTGGAACCCGTCCAGGCCGGCCTCGGCGAGGTACAGCACGAGGACGACCGACAGGAAGCCGTAGCCGAACATCCGGACGGCCCGACTCGCGAACAGCAGGCGCCCGTCGCGACCGAGCAGGGGCGGCATCTCGGTCGTGGGCACCCTCCGCACGCTCGGCACGATATCCGGTCGCGGGCCCGCTCCGGAGACGCGCCGGAACTGTCGCCACGCAGGCGGCGTCATGCGGGTAACGGAGGCGCTGGGGCGCTTCCCGACTCCACCGGCTGGCCGCCGCTCCTCCCGCGGCGGCACCGGTCTCTCCTCGGAGGTCCTTTGGACATGCCTGGACTACGCATGCCTGGCGAGCCCGGACGGCTCGGCTGGCTCACCACCGGTGCGGCCGTCGGCGTGCTCGCAGCCGTCGTGCTGGCTCCATCCTTCGGCCCGGCAGTCGGGCGCGCGGCGACCGACAATCAGCCCATGGAGCACACCATCTCGGTCAACGGCACCGGACGCATCCTCGTCAAGCCGGACGTCGCAGACCTCTCGCTCGGCGTCTCGATCGTCCGTGACAAGGCGAAGGACTCCGAGGCGGCCGCGGCCGACGCCATGGCCAAGGTCATTGCGGCGCTCAAGGCAGCGGGCGTCAAGGACGCCGACATCCAGACCGCGCAGCTCTCTCTCCAGCCCGAGTACGACTGGTCGAGCAACACCCAGCGGCTCACCGGCTACCGAACGGACAACCTCGTCACGGTCGTGGTTCGCGATCTGACCAAGGTCGGCGAGACGATCGACTCGGCCGTCGATGCGGGCGCCACCAACGTCAACGGCATCAGCTTCCGCGTCGACGATCAGTCACCGGTCGAGGCGCAGGCGCGCGACGCAGCCATGCACGACGCCAAGGCCAAGGCCGACGCGCTCGCCAAGGCTGCCGGCGTGAACATCACGGGCGTTGCCTCGATCTCCGAGGTCAGCACCCCCATCCCCGGCCCGATCATGTACGCCACCGGCGCCGTCGCCAGGGACTCCGCCACGCCGGTCCAGCCCGGCAACGTCACCCTCGAGGTGACCGTGACGGTGACCTACCTCATCGGGTAGTCAGCGCGTCGCTGGGAAGCGGGAACCAGCGAAGCGCCTCGAAATCCGCATCCAGCTCGGGGTCGACCGGCGGCCAATCGGTCGTCGGCGGCCCCGAAAGCATGTCCCGCGCCTCCCGCAGGTAGTCGGCCAGGCGCGCCTCCGGTGCGCGATGGCGGTGCGACGCGTAGGCCATCCGTCCCTCGTCGTAGCGCACGTCATCCAGGCTCAGCGGCGGCTCCGCGAGCCCGGCAGCGTGCCGCCAGAGCCCCGACTCCGCCGTGAAGCGGTACTGGGGCAGCAGCTTCCAGCCGTCGCTGGCCACGATCTCGACGGCCTCGAGGATGAAGTCGAACACGGCCTCGCTGATGAAGTAGTTGAAGTTCACCCGCACCCATCCGGGCTTGATGCCCTCGCAGCCGCGAGAGATCTCCCGCTCGAACTCGTGCGACGTCTCGAGGTCGATCCCGAGCAGCCGGTGGCCGTACGGCCCGGCGCAGGAACACCCCCCGCGCGATTGCACCCCGAACAGGTCGTTGAGGAGCGCGACGACGAAGTTGTGGTGCAGGTGCTGGCGGCCGTGGCGCACGACGAATGACACGATGGAGAGCCGCTCGGCCCGGCGGTTGCCGAGGATCTCGATGTTGGGGTGCGCCTCCCAGCGCTCGATGGCGCGGTGGATGAACGACTCCTCGCGCCGGCGGATGGCCTCGACGCCGACCCGCTCCTTCAGCTGGAAGACCAGGCCCGCACGGATCGACTCGAGGATCGCGGGCGTGCCGCCCTCCTCGCGGTGCTCCTGGTCCGTGAGATAGACATGCTCCTCGGGGTTGACGTAGGCCACGGTGCCGCCGCCGACGACGGCCGGCACGCGGTTTCGCAGCAGCTCCCGGCGCACCACCAGCACGCCCGGCGTGCCCGGTCCGCCGATCAGCTTGTGCGGCGACACGAAGATCGCGTCCTTGTAGTCGAGCCGCGCGTCATCCGCCTCGGGGCCGGCGCGGTATGGACTCATCTGCACGTCCACGTACGGCGCGGCAGCGGCGAAGTCCCAGAACGAGAGCGCGCCGTGCCGGTGGAGCAGGGTCGAGATGGCGCGCGTGTCCGAGAGGATGCCGGTCACGTTGCTGGCGGCGGAGAAGCTCCCGATCTTCAGCGGGCGGTCGGCGTAGCGCTCCAGGCTGCGCTCCAGCTGGGCGAGGTCGACATGGCCGTCCGCATCCTCGTGGATCGTGACGACGTCGGCGATCGACTCGCGCCAGGGCAGCTCGTTGGAGTGATGCTCGAACGGTCCGATGAAGACGACGGGCCGTTCGTCCGCCGGGATGGCCTCCATCAGCCCGTAGCGCTCCGCGAGATCGGCGGGGAGGCGCAGGTTCATGACCGCGACGAGCTTGTCCACGGCGCCGGTCGAGCCGGAGCCGCAGAAGATCACGGCGTGATCCTCCGCGGAGCCACCGAGAGCCTCGCGGACGATCCGCCGGGCGTCCTCCCGGAAGCGCGTCGTCTGCAGGCCCGTCCCGCTCGATTCGGTGTGCGTGTTCGCGTACAGCGGCATGACCGCGTCGCGCAGGTAGTCCTCGATGAAGCTCAGGCTCCGGCCGGACGCCGTGTAGTCGGCGTAGGTCACGCGCCGCAGGCCGAACGGTCCCGCCACCGCCTCGTCGTCGCCGATGACCGACGCGCGGATCAGCTCGATGAGGGCGTCGACAGAGTCCGCGGGCGCGGGCGGGCGCGCGGCCGGCGTGCGGGCGCGCGGGGCGGTGATGGCCATGTCTCGGCCATCCTAGTCCCATGACTCGCGACTGGGACGCCCCGACCTACGATCGCGTGGCGGATCCGATGACGCGTTGGGGCGGCATCGTCCTCGACCGGCTGCCCCTGCGGGGCGACGAGCGCGTGCTGGACGCCGGCTGCGGCAGCGGCCGCGTGACCGAGCAGCTGCTCTCCAGGCTGCCCCACGGCCGCGTCGTGGCGCTGGACGCGTCGGCTGCCATGGTGGCCGAGGCTCGGCGGCGACTGGCACCGTTCGGGGACCGGGTGGAGTACCTGGTGGCGGACCTCGCGGCGCCGCTGCCGATCGAGGGGCCCGTGGACGCCATCCTCTCGACGGCGACGCTCCACTGGGTCGCCGACCACGACGCGGTCTTCGGGAACCTCGCGGCGGTCCTCCGCCCCGGAGGCCGGCTCGTCGCGCAGGCCGGCGGCCCCGGCAACGTGCGCTCCCTGCTCGAGGCCCTCGCGAGCGTTGGCGAGGACTACCGGGCGCGATACAACTTTGCCGATCCGGAGACCACGCGCGAACGGCTGGAGGCAGCCGGCTTCGTCGACATCGACACGTGGCTCCAGCCGGAGCCCACCGCCTTCGCCTCGGACCGGGAGCTGGTTGACTACCTGGTGACCGTGATCATGCGGCAGCTCAGCGGCCGGCCGGCGGAGGACCTGCCGGCGCTGGCCGCGGAGGCTGCGCGGCTGCTTCCCGGCCGCGAGGTCGACTACGTGCGGCTGAACATCACCGCGCGTCGCGGTCCGGCGGCGTGATGCGCCGAGGCGGCCGGGTTCAGGCCTCCAGGCGCTGGAGCACCGGAGCGAGGGCCTCGATCCCGGCCACGCTGATCGGGTCCAGCACCAGCTGGAGCTCCGCCACCCCGAGCGCGGCGTAGCCCCGGAACGCGTCGGCAAGCTCGTCGGGCGTCCCCGTCAGTGGCGCGTGGCCGTCCGCGTCCCGTGCCCCGATGGCCCCCGGCAGCGACACCTTCAACGCCAGGGTGCGCTCAACGTCGGCCGGATCGCGCCCCGCGGCGACGCACGCCTCGTCGATCGACGCCAGCAGCGCCGGTGCCTCCTCGACCCGGTTGTCGAAGCTGCTGTACCAGGAGTTCCATGCCTGGACGTACGGCAGCGTGATGCCCAGCATCCGCTCGCCGTTCGAGCCGATGAGGAGCGGCGGCCCGCCAGGACGCGGGCTGCGAGGCAGGAGCTCGCAGTCGCGGACCTGGTAGAAGCGCCCCTGAAAGTCGATGGCGCCTTCCCGGAGCAGTGTCCGAATGATCGTGAACGCCTCCTCGAAACGCGAGACGCGTGCGTCGAACGGGAAACCGTAGGCCGCGTACTCGACCTCGTTCCAGCCGGCGCCGAGGCCGAGCACCAGGCGGCCGCCGCTGATCTCGTCGACGGTGGCGGCCTTCTTGGCCAGCATGGCCGGGTTGTGGAAGCTCGTCGAGGCGACCAGCGGCCCGAGTGCGATGTCGCTCGTGACCGCCGCCAGCGCCGCCAGCATCGACCAGGCCTCCCACGGCCCGCGTGATCCGCGCTCGTCCCGATAGAGGAGGTGGTCCCCGATCCAGAGCGAGTCGAGGCCGACGGCCTCCGCCGCCCGGGCCATGTCGGCAACCTCCCGCCACGTGACGGGACGCTCCACCTCCGGAAGCTGGACTCCGACCCTGAGCGGCCGCTCCGGGTTGGCCGGGTCGGTCAGCTCACGCGCGCCGTACGGCGCGACGCGACGCTGACGGGCTTCTGCGCCTGTCTCGCCTCGGTGCTCTGGGCATTGCCCGACTTGGCTCGCCGTCCCGCGCTCGCGGCATGCCCGCTGGGCTGCGTGCCGACCGCCTGAAGCGCCTCACGCGTCAGGGCGTATGCCTCTTCGTGCCGGCCCATGCGGGCGAGCACCTCGGCCCATTCGCCGAGCCCGACCTGGAGCCGCGCCACGGGACCGCGCTCGCGCAGCTCCGCGACGGCCCGGCCGTAGCTCTCGATGGCCGCCTCCGTGTCGCCGGCCGCGGCCTGCGCACGTCCGATGGTCAGCAGCGCGTTGGACAGCGCCCGGTGGTTGCCGGTGCGCTTGGCCAGGTCGCGGGCCTCCCCGGCGAGCGTCAGCGCGTCGTCGTGGCGCCCCTCGGCGATGGCGATGCGCGCCTGCGTCTCCGCGACGTGGGCCAGCGAGCGCATGTCGCCGTCCAGCTCGTGGCGCATGCGGGCGTGGCCGGCGAGCGCGCTGGCGCGGCTGACGTTGCCGTTGGCCAGGTAGGCCAGGGCGAGGTTGTTCTCGAGGACGGCGGCCTCGTGGGTGGCATCCGCCGCGCGGTGGAGCGCGAGGCTCTCGCGCCCGGCGCGGATCGCGCCCTCCATGTCGTTGACCTCGGTGTACGCGAGGGCAAGCGCCTGGAGGAACACGGCCCGCCGGCGATGATCGAGCTCGGTGGCGAGGGCGCTGGCCTCCTCGAAGTAGGCGATGGCGCGACGGTACTGCTCGTCCGTGCCCTCGACGATGCCGAGTGCCATCAGGGTGCGCAGCCGGAGGTCCGGATCGGTGCGCGTCTGCCGGCGCAGGTCGTTGAGGATTCCCAGCAGCAGGGAGCGCGCCTCCGCGCGGTTGTCCGCCTGGAGGTGTGCGCTCGCCAGCCAGTAGGTCGCCAGCGTCGCGTCGTCGGCCCGCCCGAGTGCGGCGAAGATCTCCATCGCCTCTGTTGCGGGCGCGATCGCGACCTCGGCGCGCTCGAGGCGCGTGAGCGCTTCCGCGAGCCCTGAGAGCATCTCGGCACGGGTGCCGCGATCGGTGGCTCCCTCGAGCAGGGCCTCATAGGCGTCGACCGCCTTCGCCCAGTCGCCCGATGCCAGCGCCAGATCAGCCGAAAGACGATCCCACGCGCCGGTCGAGTCGGCGAGGAAGCGGCTGGCGGGAAGTCCGAGGCGCTCCGAGATGAAATTCAGTGCCGCCATCGACGGCTTCGCGTGGCCCTTTTCCAGCGCGCTGATGTACGCCTTGGTGTAACGACCCTCTGCAAGCTGCTGCTGCGTCATGCCGGCCTGCCGGCGCGCGACTCGGATCCGTTCGCCGATCCGGTTCGCAAGTGCGCTGTCGTCCACCACGATCCTGCGTCGTTTGATTCGTTGCTCTTCCATGGTCGAGGAGTCTAGCCCACCACGACAAGTGGATTTGCAAGGTTTTGCAAGCCAACACCGAACGGCGCCGCGACCGGTGCACGACAGCACCGAAATCATCGTGTTGTGCTTGGGAGAGTTTAGGAATAGTTACTACGGGGTTAGGTGCGGCCATACCATGCCGGAACGTCCGGCGTACAGACCGAGTTGCGCCGGCAATTGGGAAAGGAGTCCCCAATGCGCACGCGCATCCGCACCCTCGCCGCACTGGCCCTGGCAGCACTGGCGCTGGCCGCCTCTGCCGCAACCGCCATCGCCGACGGGTCGTGGCCGCCGATCCCCAAGTAGTGCTGCGCCCGCGGATCGCCGCGGGCTTCCAGGGGGCCGCGTCGACCGTGGCGGGGCCCCCGTACGTCGGCCCTCCGGGTGCGGCACGATTGCGACGTGCCGGATCCGGAGGTGCTGATCAGCGTTGACATCGAGGCGTCCGGGCCGACGCCCGGGACCGGCAGCCTGATCGCGATCGGCGCCTGCTCCGTCGACGATCCCGCCGTCAGCTTCTACTGCGAGATCGCGCCCGTCCCGGGACTCGAGTGGTCCGCCGCGGCGGAGGCGGTTCACGGTCTGACGCGGGCGGCGCTCGAGGCGGGCGGCCTGGCGCCGGCGGAGGCCATGGCCCGGTTCGAGACGTGGATCAGGGACGCGTCAAAGGCTGCCCGTCCCGTGATGGTGGGCTTCAACGCCCCGTTCGACTGGATGTTCGTCGCCGACTACTTCCACAGGTTCCTCGGCCGCAACCCCTTCGGCATCTCGGCGCTGGATCTCAAGGCCGCGTACCTCGGTCGCTTCGGCGTCACCCGCTGGGCCGAGACGACCAAGGAGCACGTCCTGCGCGTCATCCCCGTGACGCTGCCGCACACCCACAACGCGCTGGACGACGCGCGCATGCAGGCCGAGCTCGCCAGGAAGCTGCTTCCGACCGCTGAGAGCGGCGGCTGACGCACCGCTCCCGGACAGGGACCTGGGCGACGGCCGTCGCGACCCGTACTGTTGGGTGCGGTACGAAGGTGTGATGTGGACCGCACCCCGCGGCACCTAACGTTCGGATTGGAACAACCCTCGGCGATGGAAAGCCTCGCCGGAGGCGCGTAACCGGGCCCCTCCCCCGGGCGCGTGCCACCGGCGCAGGCCCGCTCACCCCATCGTCGGCACGAGCTTCGGCAGCCGGGGTCCGGACCCTCCTCCCCGACCCCGGCTGTCGAGGTTCTCTCTTTACCCGGGCAGTCAGGCGCGCGGCGGCTCCACGACCGGAACGCCGAGCACGTTGAAGCCCCCGTCCACGTAGATGACCTCGCCGGTCACCGCCCGCGACAGGTCGCTGGCCAGGTAGAGCGCAGTGCCCCCGACGTCCTCGATGGTGATGCTCTCGCGGAGCGGTGCGATCTCCTTGAACTGCCGGTGCAGCGTCTTGAAGCCCGAGACGCCGGAGGCCGCCAGCGTCCGGATCGGCCCGGCGCTGATCGCGTTCACGCGCACGCCCTGTGGCCCGACGTCCGCGGCGAGGTACCGCATCGACGCCTCGAGGGCTGCCTTGGCCACGCCCATCACGTTGTAGTTGGCGACCACCTTCTCGGCCCCGTAGTAGGTCAGCGTGATGACGCTGGAGCCGGCATGCATCAACGGGAGCGCCGCCCGAACCAGCCCGACGAGCGAATACGCGGAGATGTCGAGCGCCAGGGCGAAGCCGTCCCGCGAGGTGTTCACGAAGCCGCCCTCGAGATCCTCCCGCCGCGCGTACGCCAGCGCGTGCACCAGGATGTCGATCTCCCCGTGGCGCTCCTTCCAGGCCGCCATCACGCGCTCGATCTGGGCGTCGTCCTGGACGTCGCAGGGCTCGACGAAGTCGACGCCGAGCTGATCCGCGAGCGGCTGGACCCGCTTCTCGATCAGGCTCTCCACCGAGCTGAAGCCGAGCGTGGCCCCCTCCGCGTGGAGTGCGCGTGCGATTCCCCAGGCAATCGAATGGTCGTTGGCGATGCCGAAGATCAGGCCCTTGCGGCCGTCGAGCAGCCCCATGCGGTACACCTCCCGTGGCCGATAGCATGACGCAAGGAGGACAAGCCTTTGCGACTGACGTTCCTTGGCGCGGCGACCACGGTGACCGGGTCCCAGTTCCTGCTCACGACCGACCGGGCGCAGATCATCATCGACTGCGGGCTCTTCCAGGGATCGCCCAACGAGGCGGCCCGGAACCGGATCCCGCTCCACTACGACCCCGCGTCGATCGACGCGATCCTGCTCACGCACGCCCACCTCGATCACTGCGGATTCCTGCCGGTCGTGGTCCGGGAGGGCTACCGCAAGCCCGTCCACGCGACGCGCGCGACCGTGGAGCTCGCCAGGCTCGTCCTGCTGGACAGCGGCAAGGTCCAGGTGGAGCAGGCGAAGAATCACCGCGAGCGCGCTGAGCGGATGGAGCGGCAGGCGCACCGGCGCAGTGACGCCGGCACGCCGCCGCCGGACCCGGAGCCGAGCGTTCCGACCGACGCGGAGCCCGGGGGACTGGATCCGGAGGAGACCCTCCGCCGGCAGCCGCCGCACCTCCAGACGGAGATCGAGGAGCCGCTCTACACCGTCGAGGACGCCGAGGCCGCGATCGCGCTCTTCCGCGGCGTCGACTACGGCGAGGCGGTCGAGGTGGCGCCCGGCGTCACGGCGACGTTCCACGACGCCGGCCACATCCTCGGCTCGGCAATCATCCAGGTGGACGTCGCGCTCGAGGACGGATCGTCGCGGCGCATCGTCTTCTCGGGAGACGTGGGCCGGCCCAACACGCCCATCCTCCGGGACCCGACGCACATGGACGGCGGCGCGGACTACGTCCTCATGGAGTCCACGTACGGCGGCCGGGAGCACGAACCGGAGGAGGAGGCGGTCCGCCTCCTGGCGGAGGCCGTCAGTGCCGTCTCGGACCACAGCGGCGTGCTGCTGATCCCGGCGTTCGCCATCGGCCGCACCCAGGAGATCGTGTGGCAGCTGGACCGGCTGCTCGCCGCGGGTGCCATCCCGCACGTGCCGCTGTACCTCGACTCACCCATGGCGGGACGCGCCAGCGACGTCTACCGCAAGTTCCCGGGCTACTACGACGAGGAGACCTTCCGGCTGCTCCAGGAGGGCGAGACGCCGCTCGACTATCCGGACCAGGTCATCACGAACGACGCGCAGCAGTCGCGCGCGATCAAGGACGCGCCCCGGCCGATGATGATCGTATCGGCCAGCGGGATGCTCACTGGCGGGCGGATCGTCCACCACCTTCGCGACCTGATCGACGATCCGGGCGCGATGCTCCTGTTCGTCGGCTACCAGGGCGAGGGCACGCTCGGCGCGCACCTCCAGGCCGGAGCCAGGACGGTGAAGCTCGATGGATCGGTGCGGCAGGTGCGCTGCGAGGTTCGCTCGATCAGCGGGTTCAGCGCGCACGCGGACGAGAGCGAGCTGCTGGACTGGCTGGGCCACCTGAGCCGCGCCCCACGACGGCCGCGCCGCGTGTTCCTGGTCCATGGCGATCCGGAGGCCGAGGAAGCGCTCGAGCCGAAGGTGCGTGCGCTGGGCCTGGACGTCCACCGCCCCAAATGGCGCGAAGAGGTGGAGCTGGACTGACCGCGGTCAGTGCTGGTGGTCGTCCAGTCCGTGCTGGCCGCGGGCTGAGTCGAGCGGGATGTCGATCGGGACGGTGTAGCGCCGCCACGGCTGGAAGCCGCGGTAGTGAACCGGTGCGGACAGTCCGACCGGGCGAACGGTGTCGGGCGGCAGGGTCACGGAGAAGATGCTCGGGCTCAGGAGCCGTGACTCGGGCCCCCAGTAGCCGCCTCCACCGATCGTGCCGGGCTCGCCGGCTATGCCCACGGAGCCTGGGCTCGGCTCGATGCCCGGATCGAACGTGGGGTCCTCGGTCGCGTCGGGCGTGACGAGGGGTGTCGGCTCCGGTGTCGGCTGCGGCGTCGGTTCCGCTGTCGGCTCGGGCGTGAGCACCGGCGTGGGCTCCGATGTCGGAACGGCTGTCGGCTCGGGCGTGGGCTCGGGCGTCGGAACCGGTGTCGGCTCGGGTGTGGGCACCGCGGTCGGCTCGGGTGTCGACACCGGCGTCGGCTCGGGCGTGGGCGTGGGGATCACCGGATCGGTCGTGGTCACCGCGAGCTGGGGCCCGACCACGCCGTGGTCGCCGAGCGTCTCGCCGGACGGCAGGGCCACGTCGAATTTGAAGCGCCAGTTGCCGGCCACCGTTGGAAGGGGGACCTGGAATACGACGTCGACGGAATGGCCTGGTGCGAGGCCGTCGGGGACCGGCGTGGTCGCCAGCCGCAGCCCTCGCGTGGGCGTGGCGTCGTAGGGGCCCGCGGTCGAGGCCTGGCGTGCCTCGAGGACCCACCCGGACGACGTCGTGTTCCCCCGGTTCGTGAGGCGCATGCGGTAGTCGGCCGTGGTGCCCTTGAGCGCCTCGGAGGTCGCCTCGAGCACGTCGTAGCGAAGGCCGTATGGCCGTTTCGCCAGCCACTGCACGATCCCGTCGTAATACGACGACGCCAGGGCGGCTCGCGCCTTGGTCTTGGAGAGCACGGCCAGCTCGTTCTTGTGGTCCATGAACAGGGACTCGACCAGGATCGATGGCATCAGGCTCGGGCGCGGCATCACCTTGACGTGGTACGGCCGCAGCGCCGCGAAGTTGTAGAACCGGACGCCGCGGTTGGTGGGCCGCCACTTCTTGGACTTGAAGGCCTTCAGGCGCTTCATGTGCGCGGCCTGCGTGAAGCGGGCGAGGTCCACGCCCTCCGCGGTCCAGGAGCGCGTGTCGCTCGTGTACGTCTCCGTGCCCTGGACGCAGTGGCAGCCGTAGGCGTTGTTCATCAGGACGACGTGCAGATCGGCCCGCGCCAGGTTGGCGATGTCGTTGCGGATGATCAGCTCGTCGCCGTGCGTGATCTTGCCGTCGCCGGAGACGTCGACGGGCGGGTCGTTGACGGCGCGGTTCTCCGTACGCGTCATCACCACCGTCACACCGGCGGCTTCCAGCATGTGCTGGAGGCGCGACGCGATGTCCAGGTTGTAGTCCGCCTCATGCTTGCCGCCGTAGACCGCGCCCGGATCAGGCCCGCCGTGGCCGGAATCGAGGACGACGACCACGGCCCCAGGCGCCGCCGGGTAGGCGGACAGCTTCGACTTGGTCACCCATAGCTGGACCTGTGCGTCGCCGGCGTCGCTGCGGACCGCGACGTCGAACCGGTACGGGCCGTCAGCGACGATCGCCCCCGCAGCCGTCGTCCCGTCCCAGGTAAGGCTCCAGGGGCCGGCCGCACGCGCCACATCGACCGCCAGCTGCCGCACGACCAACCCGTCGAAGTCCGCGACGCTCACGTCCACGTGCGCGGCCGCGTCGAGCGTCAGAACGAGGTTGGTCGTGTCGCGGGCTCCGTCGCCGTCCGGAAAAAACGGTGAGGCGTCCACGTGGGCGGAAACCGGTCCGACATGGATCGGCGCGGCCGCCGTCGAGATCTGGCTCGAGGCGATCCCCGCACCGGCCTTCGGCGAGGGGCGCGGGCCCGCGGTCACGACCGCAAAGGAGCTGCCGAGCAGGGCCGCGAGCACGGCCGGCACGATCCATGCGACGGCCATTCGGCGCCGGGCCGCAGCGACTGAATCCACCATGGGTTCCTCGGGATGAGCGGCCGATGTCGACCTCGGTCCGGAGTCTAGCGATCCGGTCGACGGACGGCACCGGACCACCGGTGCGCGCCTCCCCTGACCATCGTCCGCCTTGCTTCCGCGAGGGAGACCCAGATGATGGCCGCGGACAGAGGGGTTGCCAAAAGGGTCGTTGCTCGGACGCCCTCAGGTGGCCCCTCGTCTTTTTTCTTTTCCAGACCGGTCCTAGCGACGTCAGCTACGCTAGTCGCGTCGTTCCGGCTGGGGAGGGTTCGTGAGCCTGGGCAAGTACCGGTCAGCATCCGTCACGCTGACGGCGTTCGTTCTTCTTTCCGTCGTCCTCGGCGGCTCCGCCAGCGCCGCATCGCTCGGCACGGGAGCGAACGCGGCTTCGGCTCGGTACATCGTGACGTTGCGCGGCGCGGCGCCCGTTGCGCGGCAGCTCCCTCGGAATGGCGCCGCCTCCACGGCCGCGATTGCCGCTGCGGTGGCAAGAGAGAACGCTCGCGTTTCACGCATCGACCGCGATGTGACGGGGCTGGAGCGCCGGCTCGGGTTCCGTGCAACGGCGCGTTACCACTGGGCGCCGCAGGGATTCGCAGCCAAGCTGACCGGCGCACAGGCCGCCGCCCTGCGTGCGGACCCGTCCGTCTCGTCCGTCGCGCGGGTGCGCCCCGTCTTCCTCGCCGAGGTCCCGACCGGCGTGGCGCGTGTCAACGCGGATCCCGCGACCGTTCCGCCTCCGGTCAACCTGAGCTCGGTCAACGTCGCGGTGATCGACACGGGCATCCGATACGTCCACACGAGCCCCGCCCCCGCGCTGCATGAGGATCCCAAGCTCAATGTGATGGGCGGCGTCGACTGCTCGGGTGACGGCACCAACGGAAGCACGGCGCCGGACCATTGGAAGGACGTTGACCGACACGGGACGCACGTGGCGGGCACGATCGGCGCGATGGACCCGCTGAAGATGCCGACGAACGTCATCGGTGTCGCACCAGGCGTCCCGCTGTGGGCGGTGCGGGTCTTCCGGACGAACGGCGGCGGCGGGCTCGTCGGCGACAGCTCGACGGTCGCCTGCGGCATCAACTGGGTGGCCCAGACGCGGAGTGCGACGCCGCCCACCGTCGGTGGCAACCCGGTGCCGCCCATCGATGTCGCGAACATGAGTATCCAGGGCGGCCTCCCGAACGGCGATGCGGCGAGCTGCGCCCTGGCGAGCGAGCCGGACCCTGAGCACCAGGCCATCTGCGCGGCGAGGACCGCCGGCGTCACCGTGGTCGTCGCTGCGGGCAACTCCGGCGCGAACGCCAGCCACACCGTCCCTGCGGCGTACGACGAGGTCATCACGGTGGCCGCACTCGCCGACACCGACGGCCAGGCCGGCGGTCTCGGCTCGGGCTGCACCGGCGACCGGGACGACACGTTCGCGAGCTACAGCAACTACGGGCCCGCGGTGGACCTGATCGCGCCCGGGAGCTGCATCAGGTCACTGTCGGTCGCAGGCGACAACACGACCCTCATGAGCGGCACCTCCATGGCCGCTCCGCACGTGACGGGTGCCGCGGCTCGCTACCTGGCGGGCTTCTCCGTCGGCAGCCGTCCGAACGTCGACGGCGTCCGGATCGCGCTCCGGGCGGCGGCCAGCTTCGACTGGGACTCCACCACGGATCCAGCGGACATCGCGGATCGCCTCCTCGACGTTGGAGCGCTCACGGCCGCCCCGTCGGTCGGCGTCGCGGCCTTCCCGGCCAGCACGAAGCTTCGGGCTCCCGCAGTGGCGTCAGATCCGTCCCTGGCGGACGTGGACGTGGAGATCCGGCGGATCGGGCTGGACCCGGGCGACGTGACGCTCACCACGAGCGCGCTGCCGACGGGCGTCAGCGCGTCCTTCGAGCCGCCGACGCTCAACGGGCTCGGCGCGGTCTCCTCGGTCATGCACGTGTCGGCGGGTCCCACGGCCGCAGACGCTGACGTTCCCGTGACGGTCCACGCAACATTCGGGTCGGAGACCGAGGACGCCGTGGTGACGCTCCGGATCGATCGCCATCGGCCCGTCGTCGGGGCGTTCACGGCCCAGCTGGTGCAGAACACGGGCCTCAGCTCGGCCCAGCCAGTCCGACTGACCTGGACGGGCCAGGACGCCGGCAGCGGCATCACGCGGTACGAGATGCGGCGGCGAATCGGCACGGGCGGCTGGCACACCGTCAGCGCCTCCCCGGCGCCCACCGCGACCATCGTCAAGCTGGTTGCGCCGAAGACCGACTACGCCTTCCAGGTCCGTGCCGTGGACGCCGTCGGCAACGTCGGCGACTGGAC
>JAXDKU010000066.1:0-6044 GCA_034667005.1 Chloroflexota bacterium | reverse complement strand
CGCCCGCTGGACATGTCCGGCTCCAGCTCGACGGCACCGGGTCGGTCGGACCGGTAGACGACGCCTCCGGTGAAGCTTCCCGTGACGAGCACCGCGGGCGCGCCGCGCTCGACCAGCAGCTCGCCGCCACCGAAGCGAATCCGCACGTCCGCGGCGGTCGCGCCCGCGAGCGGCAGCGACAAGGTCTCCACCGCGGCATGGCGGCGCGGCCAGACGGCCGCGACCAGGAACCAGACGCCGATGCCGATCAGCACGACCGGCCAGCCGCGGGATAGCAGGTCGTCCGGGGCGATCGCGATGGCTCCGGTTGTGCTCAGCAGGAGGATCACGCCGATCGCCGTCCAGGCGACCGGCCACATCAGCGACCAGGCACCGAGCTGCAGATGCCGCCACCCGACCACGGCGGAGACGAAGCTGGCGATGCCCACCAGGACGACGAACAGCGGCCACGCCTGGCCCCAGCTCCAGCCGGCGAGGTCGTGGATGATGAAGATCAGGCCAAGGCCGATCAGCCAGGTCCCCGCCACGATCGCGCCACCGCGAGCCCCACGCCGACGAGTCGACCGCATCACCGGCCGCGCCCGCCGACCGAGAGCGTGTCACGCGGCCCATGCAGACGGTCGCTCATCAGCACCCTCCCGCCGGGTCGAGGGTGAAGCTCGCGGCGTTGCCGCGGACGCGCAGGTGGATGATCGGTCCGCCGGTGCCGGCACGCTGCCACGTGCTGCCGCTGCGCGTGATGCCGGCGCCCGAGACGTTCACCGCAAATGTGAGCTGCTCCTTCGCCTCGATCAGCAGCTCGGCGGTCGGTGGCACGCACACCTCGATGGCGCCGGCGTTTGCACCCAGCGACCCGTCGGTGGCGCCGCCCAGGGCGATTCGTGCGTGCCCGGCGTTGAGCTGCACCTGGAGGTCGTCGATGGCCGCTGCGTCCGCCACAACCCGCAGGTCGCCGGCGTTCGACTCGAGGTCCAGCATCGCCAGGTGCGAGCCGCTGACGTCGAGCGTGCCGGTCGCCGCGTTGGCATGCACGCTCAGGTCACGGAGCAGGTCACGCGGCGCCGTCACCGTCCATTCCTGCCGCTTGGCCCCCGACGGCGCCTCGATCCGCAGGCTGGAGCCCGTGGCGTCGACCGCCGGAGGGTCGCCGCGGAACGCGGCCTCCAGGCCCCAGTCCGCGCCGGCCGTGGCGGAAAGCGCGACGGTTCCGCAGTTGAGCCGCAGGTCGACGGATGCGGGGCCCGCGAACGTGCCGGTCCGCGTGTCCATCCGCATGTCCGCGCGATCCGCATCGGTGCAGTCGCCGAAACCGAAGAGCCAGGCGCCGGACGCGAGGCCGGCTCCGGCGAGACCGCCGAGCACCACCGCGGCCGCCACGACGCCCACCAGCGCCAGGCGGCTCCGCGAGAAGAGGATCGCCACTCCGATCGCGACGATCGCCAGCGGCCACAGGCGCCAGCCCTCGGTCAGCCGCCCGGCGTCGATCCAGCCGAGCCGATCCGCGAGCGGGATCGCCCCGAGCATGAGGAAGAAGATCCCCCAGAAGAGATAGAACCGGTGTACGCGCATGGCAGGCCGTCCTCAGGCTCGTGCGCACACGGTAGTCCACGCGCGAAGTGCCGCACCGTCGCTCCGGAAGCCGAGCGCCCTCAGGCAAGCAGCTCCAGGTTGGCGAGGCTGGCGAGGAGCTTCTTGATGCCCTGCTCCGGGAATGCGACCGTGACCTCCTCGTCGTCGCGCGTCAGCTTGGACGTCACGACCGTGCCCTCCCCGAACGCGCGGTGGCGGACCCGGTCGCCGTCGCGGTAGCGGCGCTCGCCGGGCACGATCGGCCGCGGCGGGACCGTGCCCACGGCCCGCTCGCCAACGGCCGGCTGGAGCGCGCGCGACGCCTCGTCGACGGGGACGCCCGACGGCGACGCCGGCTTGGATGGGACCGGGACGGTGCCGCTCCCGTAGTAGGCCTCGCGCCGCGCGGCGAGATCCCGGGACGTCCGGAACGCCTCTCCGGGAGCTGGCGCGCCCGGTGCCGCCTCGCCGACCGACCGGCCGCCGCCGGCCGGGGAGTACCCGCCTCCCGGCGGCAGGTTGCGCGGGCCGACGGAGCCCCAGCCGCGACGCCCGACCAGCCGGCCGGCACCCCCTCGGCGGCCGAGGATCGCGCCGAGGTCGTAGCCATCCAGCCGCTCATCGTCCGGCCGCTGGTCCTCCTCATCGTCAGCGGCCGCGACCAGTCGCGGACCGTGCATCAGCTCCCCGGGGATCTCCAGCAGGAAGCGCGACGGCACCGAGAAGCCGCCCCTCCCCCACGTGGCGCGCTGCGCGGCATGGGTCAGGTAGAGCCGGTGGCGGGCGCGGGTCAGCCCGACGTAGGCCAGCCGCCGCTCCTCTTCCATCTGCCGCGGGTCGTCGAGCGCGCGAGCGTGAGGGAACACGCCCTCCTCCAGGCCCGAGATGAAGACCACGTCGAACTCGAGGCCCTTGGCCGCGTGCATGGTAATGAGGGTCACCGCGTCCGCGTCGCCCCGGTAGGCGTCCTGGTCGGCCACCAGCGCGGTCTCCTCGAGCAACCGGTCGAGCGCGTCCTCGGGCTCCAGGTCGCCGTAGCGCTCGACCACCTCGCGGAGCTCGAGCAGGTTGGCCCAGCGGTCCTCGCCCTCCTGCGAGCCGTCCATGAGCATGACCCGGTAGCCCGATTCCTCGAGCACCAGGTCGAGCAGCTCCGGCAAGGCCAGCATGCCGACCCGGGCTCGCAGCCGGCGCACAACCGATGCGAACGTCTCCAGCGCGTTCCGGGTGCGCGACGCCAGCTCTCCTGCCCCGCCGACGGCGGCCTCGATCGCGGCCCAGACGTTGCCGTCCCGAGCCGCGGCGAGCTCTCGCAGCGCCTGGATGGTTCGCTCGCCGATGCCCCGGCCCGGGACGTTGATCACCCGCTCGAAGGCAGCGACGTCCGTGTCCGAGCGAAGCAGTCGGAGGTACGCGAGGGCGTCCTTGACCTCACGCCGCTGGTAGAACCGCACGCCCCCGACGAGCTGGTAGCGGAGCCCGTAGCGGAGGAAGGCCTCCTCGATCGCGCGGCTCTGCGCGTTGGTGCGGTACATCACCGCGATGTCCTTGAGACGGTGGATCTTCTCGTCGCCGTCGTCCGCTCGCCGGGCGAGGATGGAGCCGGCCGAGCCGCGGCCGGCCGCGAGCGCCTCCACCTGGCGCGCGATCCACTCGGCCTCCTCGTCCTCGCGGTCCGCCTCGAACCGCTCGATGAGCACACCCCGCGGGTTCTGCGTCCAGAGCTTCTTGTCCTTGCGCCCCTCGTTGCGCGACACGACCGCGTGGGCCGCGTCCAGGATCAGCTGCGTGGAGCGGTAGTTCTGTTCCAGCTTCACGACCGTGGCGTCCGGGTAGTCGCGCTCGAAGTCGAGGATGTTGCGCAGGTCCGCACCGCGCCAGCTGTAGATGCTCTGGTCGTCGTCGCCGACCACGGCCAGGTTGCGATGCCGCTGGCCGAGCAGCTTCACCCAGAGGTATTGGGCACGGTTCGTGTCCTGGTACTCGTCCACGTGGAGGTAGCGCCAACGGTCCTGGTAGCGCGCCAGCACCGCGGGCGCCTGCTCGAAGAGCCGCAGCGCCTCGTTGAGGAGATCGTCGAAGTCGAGCGCGTTGGCCGAGCGCAGCCGGGCCGCGTAGCGCTCGTAGGCACGTGCGTAGATCTGCTCCAGGTAGCCCTGGGCCTGCTTCAACGCGTCCGCGGGCATGAGCAGGTCGTTCTTCCACCGGCCGATCTGCCCGAGCACCGCGGCGGGCCGCAGCTCGCCGGTCCCGGCAAGCTCCATGTCCCGCAGGACCTGCTTCATCAGGGAGGTCTGGTCATCCGTGTCGTAGATCGCGAAGCGCGGCTCGATCCCGATCGCGGCGCCGTCCCGGCGCAGCACCCGCGCGGCGAGCGCGTGGAACGTGCCCATGGCCACGTCGCGGCCGCCCTCGCCGACGAGCGCGAGGATCCGCTCACGCATCTCGGCTGCGGCCTTGTTGGTGAACGTGACGGCGAGGATCTGCCACGGGGGGACGCCCTTGACGCCGATCAGGTACGCCACCCGATGCGCCAGGACGCGTGTCTTGCCGGACCCCGCGCCGGCCAGGATCAGGATGGGGCCGTCCGTGGTCGTGACGGCCCGCGCCTGCTCGGGGTTGAGCCGCGCGACGATGGTCTCGGCGAGCGCATCGGCACCGGCAGGGCGCTCACCGGCGGGCCGGCGCGGCGCCTTTGACGGCGCGTCGGCACCGGCCGTGGCCGCGACCGTGGCGAACCAGGCGGCGTCGTCACCCGGCTGGGGCGGGTCGGTCGCGGGAACATCGGCGTCCGCGGCCGCGCCTTGCCCCGCACGCCCGCGGGCTTCCCGGCTGCCGGCTCCATCGGCTCCGACCGAGGCAGCCGTGGCACGACGTCCGCGCCCGCGCCTGGAGCTCAGCCGAGGATCAGGGGCCTCGTCGGGGCCCTCGGCCGCATCCGGCTCGGCCGCGATGTCGGCCGGCCAGTCGAAGCCGGACTGAAGGGAATCGGGCACGCCCCGATTCTAGGCGCGCCCACCCCATCGGCGGCTTATCGCCAGTCGCGACGGGTCACTTGGGCAGGCAGGTGAAGGCATAGGAGACCGCGACGATCATCAGGTCCCAGCCGGGTGGGTCGACGCGACTGCATTGGCCCCCGTGCCAGATCTCGGTCGCCACGAGCTCCGGGCACTCCTTGGGGCACTTCAGCTTCTGCCCGATCTTCAAGGCGGCCTTGATCGCGCCGTCCCATGCCTCGACGACCGAGACGTTCGTCCAGTCCCACTCGGTGGGGCAGCCATTTCGTGTCGGATCCTTGTTGATCCAGATGGCCTCGGCTGCGTAGACGACGTAGGCGGGCGGGTTCGAGTCCTTCGGGTCACGGCATGGAAGCCGCTTGGGGAGGTCCTGGCGGCGGTCGGAGCGGACGACGAAGTCCGGCTCCTTCCAGGGTCCCGCCTCGTGCGCGAACTCCGGCTTTGGCATCTGGCTCGCCTCGAACGATCCTTCGAGTGCAGCACCCGAGGGTGTGGTCGAGCTTCGTCCCGGGGACGGGCATCTGTCAATCGGCCGACGCCTCGTGACTGCGCCGAACCGCCCGCCGGAGCGTGCAGAACACCCTGTGATCAGCGCTTGGGGAGTGCTACTGTCCCGCTGCCACACCGACCGAGACACGGGCGCGGGGGCGGTTCTCAGGGGAGGACACAAGGATGCGCAGGGCCATGCGCGCGGCCGCGGTCGTCGGCCTGCTCATGCTGTGGGCCATACCGGCCAGTGCAGCGGAGCTGACCGGAGGCTGCACCCTGACAGCCAGCTCATTCGATGGGTCCGGAAACCCGCTCGACACGGCGGTGGTGCCCGGCAGCGACGAGGGAACTCAGCAGAACCCGTTCCGTGTCGCCTGGGACGGCAAGGTCGAATTCCGCTTCAGCAGCGGCGCGACGGTCTTCCAGAACAACACCTGGTCGGTCTATGTCGAGAACGTGCCCGTGGCCGTGCTCAAGGGTTCGGACGACAACCCCATGGACCTGGACGAGAGCGGCTCGGTCACCGTCGGCGACAAGCTCCCGGGCGGCGTCCGTTTCACCGGGCTGATCTACGTCTCCGGCAACATCGCCGGCAACGGCGGCGCCAGCCGGTGCGACGGCAGCGGCTGGGTCCAGATCGTCGGCGATCCGGTTGGAACGATTCCGTGGATCGTATTCATCGTGCTGATCGTCCTCGGCGCGCTGTTCCTGATCGCCACGCCGTACACGGTCGACTGGGAAGAGAGCGGCTACTCCGCGATGCCCGGCGCCCCGGTCCGGTAGGAGAGACACCATGGCTCGAAAGCATCGCCACCCCATCCGCGGCATCCTCGGCGGCCTGATCCTCGGCCTCGGCCTGGCCGTGGGGACGATCGTCTACAGCATCAATACGCTCGGGCCCATGACGCCCTGGGCCGCCGTCGGCCTCGGACTGCTCATCGGGATCGTCCTCATCTTCATCCCCTCGAT
>JAXDKU010000065.1:0-24775 GCA_034667005.1 Chloroflexota bacterium | reverse complement strand
AGACCGCGCTTCAGCGCAGCAAGGAAGGCGACCAGGGAGACCGCTCCGAACGCCAGGAATGACAGGAGCATCCAGTCGGCCATGAGCCACTCGGCCCCAGCCGGCTGGTCGTGGGCGAGCGCCGGTGTCGCGAACAGCAGCGCCGCCACGATCGCAAGAGCTGCCGCGCGGACGGCATGAAGGACCGCGGTTCGGCGCATCCAGCTTTGCAGCCTCATGGCTCGGCGAATACCAGGTCCTGGGTGGATAGGATCGACTCCTTCGAGGGGAGGGTCTCACCGCGAGCGGCGGCCTCGCTGTAGCGCTGCTCCATGTCACGCACATACCGCTCCCGGATCAGCGCTGCCACGCGGTCGAGGCTGATCGGCAGCTTGCCTCCGACGTAGATCGTGTCGTCCGGACCCATTCCCCCCAGCAGCCAGCGTGTGGCGGCCATGAACGGGTCGGTTATGTCCGCGATCACGGGCTGGAGCGCGGCGATGGGGTGCGCATCGACATAGCTGAGGAGTTCCTTGGGCGCGGCCCATGCTTCGTAGGTGCCCGTCGTCGTCAGCGGTTCCTGGAAGCCGCCGTTGGGGATCGTCCGGAGGAAATGGATCACGCGCCAGATGTCTTCGACCGAGAGCCGCGTCCCGAAGTCCTCCATCGCGGATCCTCGTCCCCCCGTCAGGATCCGGTGGTACCGCTGCCCGTCG
Organism: Chloroflexota bacterium; assembly: GCA_034667005.1. GTDB lineage: Bacteria > Chloroflexota > Limnocylindria > Limnocylindrales > CSP1-4 > JAFMJV01. The sequence continues at coordinate 24,080 of JAXDKU010000065.1, read as the reverse complement.
CTGTCCGTGGGACTGGTGAACATCGTCGGGTCACTGAAATTGTCGGGTTGGGGATTGAGCAGCGCTGCTGCCGGGCCGTCACCAAGGCCCTGGACGCCATGACACCCGGAGCAGCGCGCCACGAACACGGAGCGGCCCCGGTTCAGGTTCTCCTGAGTGACCTGGAGCGGGTCCTGGGTCAACCAGTAGCTGCGCTCGAAGGTATTGAGGTCGTACACGTCAGCCCAGGCCAGGCCGCTCACATCGGTGTCCGTCGGCTGTCCGTCGGGCCGGTACTGCCCATCCGCCGTGAGTGTCGTCACGAGATCCGGGAAGTACGTGGCGGGGTCGGTGCCTCCACTGACATCCTCGAGCTCTTGGGCGATGGTCGTGGCGGACTCGCGCAACCTCGCCGCCTTTCCGCCCTGGGACTGGTTGTAGGCAATCAGATCGGCCGCTTCCGACTCCGACAGGAAGCTGAAGTCCGGCATGATCGAGAGCGGGTCGACATTTCGGGGATTGGCATAGTGCGCAACGTGCCATTGGGCCGGATGGACCCCGCCTTCCTGGGCGAGGTCCGGCCCGGTGCGCTGCGTCCCGAGGGTGTTGGGCGACTGATCCTCGCCGTAGTAGTCGCCGGGCAGCGAGATCCGCTTGTACAGGTAGTTGTTGCCGACGAAGACGTCCTGCGGCCGCGTGAAGTCCGAGTGGCAGTAGACGCAGCCGTTGGCAAGGAAATGCGCGCGCCCGCGCACTTCCGCGTTCGTCAGGGGCACCCAGTTTGGCGACGGCGGCGGGTTATAGGTGGCGGTCGGTAGGACCACCACGGCAAGCACCACGGTGAAGAACGCCAGCAGCCCGCCGATTGCGACCAGGTGGGGCGACATGAGCAGCGCCTGGCCGGACCCCTCGCGGGCGTAGCTCTGCTCGACCCTCGGATGGTCGTCAAGGCGGCCCTCGTCGACATCCGGTCCGACTTCGGTCATCGGTCGCCTTTCGGCGGCGCGTGCCCGCCGGCGGCGATGAACGGGGCAATCTCCGCCCGGGCCTTTGCGCTCGTGTCAGTGCGCACGGTCTTCCAGATGTTGTAGACCTGGACGAAGCCGGACATCACGATCATCGCTCCGAAGATGCCGCGGAGGACGTAGTGCGGACGGAGCTCCGGCAGCACGTTGACCTCCGGGATGCCGATCGCCCAATTCTGGCCCTGCAGAAGGCCCGCGATGGTCAGGCTGAAGAAGAATCCCGTAAAGCCGATGAAGACCAGCCAATACTGCCACTCACCCAGGCGACGGCTGTAGAGGGGCCGCCCATACATCTGCGGGACGACGTAGTCGATCAGGCCCATGCCCAGGATCGTGAACGACCCCAGCAGTGCCAGGTGGGCGTGCGCGACGATGAAGTTCGTGAAATGGATCATCTGGTTGAAGGCCGGAATGGCCATGAACGTCCCTTGAACATTGACCAGAAAATAGAAGATGAATCCGGTCAGACAGAACCGGAGGGGCAGGTTCGTAAAGAACTTGTCCCAGTTGCCGCGCATCGTCAGCCAGATGTTGATGACGAACGCGAAGACCGGCACCAGCAGCAGGATGCTGTTCACGATCGCGAAGGTCTTCAGCCAGCCGGGGATCGGTGCCTGCAGCAGGTGGTGGTGGCCGACTCCCGTGTAGAAGAACGCGATTCCCCAGAAGCTGACGAGCGACAGGGTGTGGCTGTAGAGCGGCGTACCGGTGATCCGCGGGACCAGGTAGTACGTGATTGCGATGAGCATCGGCGTGAGCCACAAGCCGAACAGGTTGTGACTGCCCCACCAGTTCAGCATGCCGTCGGCCATGGGGTTCGAGAGCGCGCCAGAAAGGGCGGCGCCCGGGATCCCGTTGCCGAGCAGGTTGCCGGGTTGCCACATGACGTTAGCGATGATGAACGTGGCGGCGAGCCAGAGCGGGCTGGCCACTATCCACCAGACCGAGACGTACAGCGGCTTGACCCTTCGGTTCATCACCGTCATCACGATGTTGTAGATGTTGAGCAGCAAGATGACGAGCAGCAGCACATCCAGCGGCCAGATCAGCTCCCAATACTCGCGCGCCTGTGTCAGGCCGGTCGCGAGCGTCAGCACGCTGAGCACGAACATCAGGTTCCATAGCCAGGCCGTCACGACACCCAGGCGTTCGCTCCACATCTCACGCAGGCCCAGCAACCGAGGAAGCATGTAGAAAATGCCGCCCATGAACACCGCCGACAGCCACGCAAAGATGACGCCGTTCACATGGATCGGACGGATGCGGCTGAAGAGAAGCCAGGGGATGCCGCCAAAGAGGTTCGGCTCGACCAGCTCGAGGGCCATCACCAGGCCGATCAGGTCGACGAATCCGAGCCAGAAGATCGAACTGAAGATCCAGATCCGCGTGGCCCGATCGGCGTAGTCGCGGACGTCCTCACCGACGGCGCTGATCGCGCGGGCCCGCATGGGCTCGCGTCCCACGCCGATGACCGCCCCGCTCACTCCGCGGTCCTCGAGCGCACCCCGTCGGGGGGATACGCAGCCAGACTGGGACACGCGACTCGCATTTCGCGGTACTCCCAACGCCCCGGTAGTCCACCACAATATCGCCGGTGTCAAACGATCCGTCGGCGCCATTTGCCAGGCTGTCCGCCGACGATGCCGGGCGGGCGCGACGCCGGATCGGCAAGGCCCGCCGCGCGCTGTTGGGCATGTCCACGGTGCTGATTGCCGCCTGCGCGACCGGGCCTCCGATGGGGTACGCGTCCGGGTCGCCGGTTGCCACGGTCGCGCTTGCAGCCGCCGACCTGGCTTTCGACCGGACATCGCTCCAGCTCCCTGCAGGAGTCGTGGTGGCGCTGACGCTTGACAATCGCGACCCGGGGATCCTCCACAACGTTGCCGTCTATCCCGCAACCGGTGGAGACCCGGTCTTTCGCGGCGAGACGTTCGCCGGCATCGCGTCCCGGACGTTCCTGCTTGGCCCGCTGTCCCAGGGTGCCTACCGATTCGTCTGCGATGTGCATCCGACGATGAGCGGCACGTTGACCGTCGCTCCCTGATCGCCCGCCCCGTTGCTGCCTTAACCGCTCGGTGCCGGGGACGCAAGATCCAGGAGCCGCTCCGCCATGGCGCGCCGCGGATCGTTGCCCGCGACGGCGAGAAAGCGCAGCACGTCGGAGCGAACTTCCTCGGAGGGGGCGCCCAGCTGGTACCTGGCCAGGGCGCGGTAAAGGAGGGCGTCCGGTTGATCCGGTGAGCTGACAAGCAGGCGGTCGAAGAGCGCCAGCGCCTCGGCCGGCCGGCCGGCGGATAGCAGGATGACGCCGAGTGCCAACGAGGCCCGTACGTTGAGCGGCTCCAGCTCGAGCGCCCGGAGATAGACGCTGACGGCCTCGGCGCTGCGGCCTGCGTCGACATAGGCGTCACCCAGTGACACGAGTGCGACGACGCTCCGCGGGTCACTGGCGACGCTGGCTTCCCGATCCGCAAGCGACGGAGCGAGCTGGTTCCCGAGCGCAACCGTTCCGGTGATCTCGTCGCCGATACCGCGGGGGCCGAGCACGACAGCCACTGGGAGGCCGACGGCAAGGGTCAGCGCGACGACGATCGCGAAGGTTCCCCGGCGACTGACCTTGGCCGGGGATGCGACCACCGCCTCGGGACGCTGCTTTCGGCGTGCCCGATGGACGAGCAATAGCGCACCACCTGCGAGAGCGAAACCCGGCGCCAGCCACAGCAGGACCTGCGGTCCCTGCGGGGGGGGCGCGAGCAGGATCCATGTGCCGTAGCGTTCGACGAAGAAGTCCCGGACCTGTTCGTCGGTCAAGCCCGCGGCGAGCCGTTCCCGCACTACCGCGCGCATCTCAGCCGCGAAGACCGCGGGTGAGTCGGCGATCGCTGTGCCCTGGCAGACGGGGCAGCGGAGCTCCGAGTCCAGCGCGCGGGCCCGAGCGTCAAGCGTCGGTATTAGCGGGCGCGCGATCGCGATCAACAGCGCGAGCACGACGATTGCAATCGCGACGACCAGGGCGAGGTCGCTGCGGTGCAGCGGGACGCGAATCGTCACGGCAGGATCTTCTCGACGGTCGATCGGAGAGCGCTCGCACTCAGCGGCCCCAGCTGGCGGGCCCTGATCGCGCCGGCGGCGTCAATGAAGTACGTCTCCGGAACGCCGAACACCCCGTAGTCGAGGGCCGTCCGCTGGCCTGGATCAAGCAGCCCCGGATAGGTCTGGCCATAGCGGCTCATGAAGTCGATCGCACTCGCCGTGTCGTCGCGGTAGACGATGCCGACGACCTGCAAGCCGTGGCTGGCGTAGTCGGCGGCAAGTCCGGTCAACATTGGGGCCTCGTCACGGCACGGCAGGCACCAGGACGCCCAGAAGTTCAGGATGATCGGCTTTCCCCGGAGCTCATCGAGCGCCAGGCGGCCGCCGCCCAGACGCTCGAGCGCAAACGCCGGGGCCTGGCGCCCGAGCTGCGCTGCCGGGCCGGGGCTCGAGCCACGCGCGAATGCCAGTGCGAACACGCCGAGCAGGACGCCGATGAGCGCCAGGCCGCCGAGGAGCCCTACGACGCGCGACGCTGGGCGGCCGCTGGCCATCAGATGCGGTCCGCTGCGTGGTCTAGGGCGACCGTCGTTCGCTCGGGTGCCGGTTGGCCATGCCGCCGCGGGGCCGGCCAGGCCGCCAGCAACCCCCCGGCCACGAGGATCCCGCCGCCAACCCAGAGCCATGAGACAAAGGGATAACGGGCGAATCGGAAGGTGGCCGCGTCCGCCGCCGGGTCCACCTCCGTCAGCGTCACGTAGAGGTCGGCGAGCGCGCCGGGCACGATGGCGGGGGTGGCGACTGTGGCGTTGCTCGCCGTGAAGAGCGTCAGGGAGGGGCTGACCAGCGTGAGCCTGTCGCCTTCGCGCAGCTGCATCCGGGCCGTCACCGCGTCGCGTCCCGCGCCCTGTGCGGACTGCGCGATTCCGTCGAAGGTGAGGGTGTCGCTGCCGAGGGGGAGCGTTTCGCCGGCCCGGAGCGTCGCGGTCACGTCCGTCTGTCCGGCCGTCGACGCGAGCACTGCGAGCCCGATGACGGCCACCCCCGCGTGCGCCGTGAGGCCGCCGACGGAGCGACGTGCTCCGTGCATGCCGGGGCCGCGGGCGCGAAGGGCTCCGACGCGCCGCGCGATCAACGAGATCGACTCGACCAGGGCGAATACAGAAGCGGCACCGGCCGCGACGACTTCGGGGCGGCCGTCAAGGAGTAGCAGGGCCACCGCGGCCGTTGCGGCCGCCAGCCCCCCAGGCACGAGGCGCCGACGCGACTCCGCCGTCCAGTTTCCCCACGGCAGCGTCGGCCCTATTCCCGCGAGAACGAGGAGGCCAAGTGCGAGCGGCCCGATCACCCGCTCGAAGTACGGCGCACCGACGCTGACCCGGGCATCGGCCACCGCCTCCACGATGAGCGGGAACAGGGTTCCGAAGAGGACCGTTGCGGCGACCGCCACGAAGAGGAGGTTGTTCAAGAGGAACGCGCCCCCCCGGGTTCCGAGCGGCGTCCCGCCAGAGGTACTCTTCGGAAGCTGGAGGGCAACCAGGACGAGCGCGCCTGCGGCCACCGTGGCGAAGAGCACGAGGAAGAGGGGACCGATCGGCGACTCAGTGAAGGCGTGGACGGAGTCGAGAATGCCGCTCCTCGTCACCAGCGTGGCGAGGATGGTCAGTGCGAACGATACGACGATCAGGGCCACGTTCCAGCCGCGCAGGATCCCGCGGCGCGCACTGACCATCGCCGAATGGAGCCAGGCCGTCGTCGTCAGCCATGGGAGCAGAGCGACATTTTCGACTGGATCCCAGGCCCAATAGCCGCCCCAGCCCAGCACTGCGTACGACCACCATGCGCCGAGCACCAGGCCAGCGGACAGGCTGACCCACGGGATGATCGTCCAGCGCCGTGTCACGGCCAACCAACGGTCATCGAGCTGGCCGCGCAGGAGCGCCGCCACGGTGAGGGCGAATGGGACGGACAGGCCGACGAAGCCCAGGTACAGGAGTGGCGGGTGTATCGCCATGAGGGGATGGTTTCCCAGGAGCGGATTGGGCCCCGGACCGTCGCCGGGGACCGGCGAGACCGATGCCCACGGATTGCCCGGCAGCAGCACGATGAAGGCGAAGAACGACAGCACGGCGAACAGCACCGCGAGTGCCGCAGGCAGATCCTCGCGGTCCGCGCCTCGCGTGCGAACGGCGAAGAGCATCAGGACGACCGACAGCAGGCCGGCCCAAAAGAGGATCGAACCCTCGAGCGCTCCCCACAGGGACGCGACCGTGTACAGCAGCGGCGTGGTCCGGCTGCCGACCTGCGCCACGTAGCTGATCGAGAAGTCGTGACGGACGAGGGCGACAACCATGATCATGTTCGCGGCGACCAGGGCCGCGGCGGTGAGCATGGCGATCCGGACGGCCGGACCGCTGGACCATCGCCCGCGCAACGCCAGCAGGGCGGCCGCGAATCCGAGCAGTGCGCCCAGGAAACTGACGAACGTTGCGCCGAATCCGATCGCTCCGATCACGGCGGCGCCCCGCCTGCGTTGAGGATGCCGGGCGGCATCGTCTCCCCGGGTTCCAGCGGGGCATAGACCTCGGAGTGCTTGACCACGAGCTGGTCGGCGGCGAACGTCGCGGGGCCGGTCAGGCGGCCCGCGAGCACGACGGCGACGCCGTCGCGGAATAGCGCGGTCGGGATGGACTGCGTGCTGACCGCGGCCGTGGAGCGGCCGTCCGTCACGGCGAATCGCAGGGTTTTCGTGGCCTCGTCGAACTGGACCGAACCCTCGACGACGATTCCGTAGAGCCTCGCGCGCTCGCCAACCGGGTGGCTGCTCAGCTCTGTCGGCGTGAGGTCATAGACGAGAGCGGTTTGGAGGCTCATGGCCGCAAGGGCCACGAAGGCGACGACCACGAGGCCAAGCCCGAACAGCGTGACCGGTCGCGGCCGCGTCATCGTTCGTCGAGCCTGCGCTCTATTGCCCGTTCGTCAGCAGAGGCGGACGACGACCGACGCTGGAGCGACAGCGCGTAGGCGACCAGGGAGCCGAGCACGATGACGTACGCGGCCAGGACGAAGGCGGCGTCCGTCACCTCGCCGAATCCAGCCGTGTCTGGGCCGCATCTCGAGCCGTTTCGAGCGCGATTCGGCGCCGCAGCAGCCACGCGTAGGCGAGCGTGAAGGCGATCACGTTGGCGAGGAGTGTGGCCAGCAGGATCGGTGCGATCGTCGGGCTGCCGGGACGCAGCACGGTCGGCGGCTGGTGGAGACCGCGCCACCAGAGGACCGAGAGGTGGACGACCGGTACGTTCGCAAATCCAATGATGCCCAGCACGGCCGCGAGCCGGGCGCGCCGGACACGCTCCACGATCGACATCCGGAGCAGGACGTAGCCGGCGTAGACCACGAACATCACCGCGGTCGTCGTGAGGCGTGGATCCCAGTCCCACCAGATCCCCCAGGTGACCTTGCCCCACAGCGCGCCGCTGGCGATGACCGCGCCGGTGAGGAGCAGACCGAGCTCCGCACTGGACGCGGCCAGGCGGTCGAAGCGGAGGTCGCGTCTGAGCATGTACCCGAGGCTGCCGATGAACGTGACGAAGAAGGCCAGGTAAGCCAGCCACGCGGCCGGCACGTGGACGTACATGATCCGTTGTGCATCGCCCTGCAGCCGATCTGCCGGCACGCCCACCAGCCCGAAGGCAACGGCTGCCCCGACGATCAGCGTGACAACCACACCGCTGTGTCGGGCCAGCACCTTCACTCCGGTGTCGCCACGGCTTCGTACGCCAGAAGCCCAAGCCCGACGAACAATGCCGTCTCGGCTATGAGGACCACCGTCCAGCCAATCGCGCCGGCAGGATCCTGGTCGATGAGGGCGCGGCTCCCGTTGACCATCGCCAGGAGGGTGGGCACGAGCATCGGCAGCATCACGACGGGCAGCAGGACGGTCCGCCTGTCGGCGCCTCCGACCAGGGGGACGACCAGGGCCGTCGCCGCAGCCGCGGCGCTCGCGCCGAAAACGACGAGGGCAGGCAGCCAGAGGAGCCCCGAGACGACCGGGATGTCAAGCAGCACGATCGCCAGGAGCCACAGCGCGAGGCCGAGCATGGATTGCAGGACCGTGAGGGCGAGCATCTTGCCCAGATAAATCGCGCGGCGGTCCTCGAGGCCAAGCCACAGCCCCTCGAAGGCCTCATTCTGGCGATCGATCGCATCGAGGCGGTCGACCATGGCGAGCGACGCGAACAGAGCGGCGATCGCCGTAAGCGAGGGCGCAAGGTCGCGCAGGCGGCCAAGACCGGGGCCCGCAGCGAGGCCGACCATGACCAGCGCCGCGGCGCCGAGTACGAGCGTCCCGGCGAGGGCTGCCCGGGTACGCAATTCGATGCGCAGGTCCTTGCGGGCCAGGATCAGGGAATCGGTCACGAGGGTCATCGAGCCAGCACGCTCTCGGCCGCCGTGTGGTCCGCGATCCGTCCGGCGACCAGCTCTACCGACCGGTCCGCAGATGCACGCGACCGGGCGTCTTCGTGGCTGGCGACGATCACCAGGCGACCGTCGTTTCTGACTTCCTCGAGTGCCCCCCCGACCAGCCGGGCGGCTTCCGCGTCGAGACCGGCGAATGGCTCGTCGACGAGCAAGATGTCCGGATCGGTCGCCAATCCTCGAGCGAGAGCGACCCGGCGCAGCGTGCCGGATGAGAGCCAGCGGGACCGGGTGCGAGCCGCGGCCGCGACGCCCAGGCGATCGAGTATCGACAGGGCCGACGTCTGGTCGGCGCCCGCCAGGCGCGCGGCAAGGGTGAGATTCTCTTCCGGTGTGAGGTCGGCGAAGAGGTGACCGGCGTGGCCCACGAACGCCACTCTGGGTCGCGTGCCCGCTTCGCAGGTGAGCCTGACCTGACCGGCCGACGGAGTCGCGAGACCGGCGAGCAGCCTCAGCAGCGTGGACTTGCCCGACCCGTTGGCTCCGCGCACGAGCACCAGCTCACCAGATCGCGCGCTGAGGTCGACGCCGACCAGCGCGAGGGTGCCGCCATAGAGCTTTGCCAGACCGGTTGCCGTCAGCGCAATCGGCGAGCGGTCGACCCGGGACAGAACGCGCACCGGAGTTACCCTCGGTGGTGGGCCGTTGAGACCTGCCCTCACGCGATCCAATCTACTCCTCGTGTTTTCGAATCGACCCCCCTTTTCCTGCTGGCATCAATGCGCCGTCGCGCCGGGTGCGGCGATGCTTGATGTGTACCGTGACGAGCATCCCAACTGACGAGAACAAACCGCTCCGGGCTCGTCTGGTACGCGATCCCGCCCATGGGCCGCTACCGGCGTTACTGCTCGCGCTGACGTTCCTTACCGGGCTCATCGACGCTGTCAGCATCCTCGGCCTGGGCCGTGTCTTCGTGGCCAACATGACAGGCAACGTCGTCTTCATCGGGTTCGCGCTGGCTGGTGCACCGGGCTTCTCTCTGCCGGCGTCGATCAGCGCACTGCTCGGATTCCTCGCCGGTGCGCTCGTTGGCGGCCTCCTCGTGGCGAGGCTTGCCGGCCACCGCGGTCTCCTGCTGCGCAACATGGGCGCCGCGGAATTCGCGCTCACCCTGATCGCGCTCGTTCTCGTCCTGGCCACCCCAGGACTGCCCGATTTCGGCCTCGGAGCCGTCGTCGCAGCGTTGTGCGCAGCTGCCATGGGCATCCAGAACACCGCTGCCCGGCGACTCGCGGTTCCGGACCTGACCACGACGGTGCTGACGATGACACTCACGGGCATCGCGGCGGACGGGCGCCGAATCCCGCTCCGGACAACGACCCGCCGCATCCTTGCCGTGCTGACCATGCTTCTTGGAGCGGCTGTGGGCGCCCTCGTGGTCCTGAGCATCGGGCTGGCCCCGGCGCTGAGCCTTGCCCTGATCCTGCTCGGCGCGGTCGTCGCAATCGCCGCCGTAGAGAGTCGACACCCAGCCACCTGGCAGCTCGAAAAGAGCTGACGCTCTCCACGTCTGTGTCTTGCGCGTTCCGGGTAGCCCCCATCACACCACACCCGCCCCCCTGAACAGCGTTCGGGTGCTGTCGTCGATGTCAAGGGGTGGCCGCAAGCCGACCATTTGGGTATGAGCGTTGTCGTCTTCGCCGTCCTCTCCAGCTTCATCGCATCGGCGGTCGAGTTCGTGGAGGCGCTCACCGTCGTTCTCGCAGTCGGGGTCACTCGCCAGTGGCGCTCGACCCTCCTGGGGGCAGGGACCGCACTCGTCGTCCTGGCCGCACTTGTCGCGGTCCTCGGATTGACGATCGCGACCTTCGTCCCGATCGAGACCCTCCGCCTGGTCGTTGGTGCCGTCCTGATCGTCTTCGGCCTGCAGTGGTTGACCACCGCAATCCTCCGGGCGGGCGGGGCCCGGGCAAGCCGGAACGAGGTGGCCAACTTCGGCCGGCAGCTCGCTTCCCTCGCCAAGGAGCCGCCAATGCCCTCCACCGGCATGGACTGGATCAGCTTCACGGTCGCCTTCAAGGGAGTCTTGCTCGAAGGACTCGAAATTGCCTTCATCGTCGTGACCTTCGGCGCCGCAGGCGGCCAGCTCGTCCCGGCCCTCATCGGGGCCGGTCTTGCCGGGATCCTCGTCATCGGAGTCGGGGCGGCGGTTCGCCGACCGCTCGCGCGGCTGCCGGAGAACCAGATGAAGTTCGGCGTCGGGCTGATGCTCGTCTCGTTCGGCACGTTCTGGGCAGGGGAGGGGATCGGCATCGCCTGGCCCGGCAGCGACATGGCGATCCTTCTGCTCCTCGCCGGCTATCTCCTGACCTCCCTGCTGGCTGTGCGAACCGTCGCCGCCGCGCTGGTCAGGCAGGCAGAGCAGTCCCCGATTCGGGCGCGACAGGAGGCCAATTGATGCGCTACGCGATTGCCTTCGGGCGGTTCTGGTACGACTTTCTCATCGGTGACCGCCCCGAGCTGTTCATCGGGCCGATTGCCGGTCTCGCTCTCGTCGCGCTGCTGATACAGGCCGGCTGGAGCGCGGCGAGTGGGCTCCTGCTCGTTGGACTCGTCGTCGCGAGCGGGGGCCTGGGCCTGGCTCGCGAGCTGACAGCGGTTCGCGTTCGGAGCGAGCGGTGAGCCGCGCCGGCAAGGGGCCGAGCATGTGGGCCATCTTCGGCTTGGTCTCGGTCGGGACCTTCATGACCACCCTCGATGCGTCGATCGTGAACATCGCGCTGCCCTCGATTGCCGGCGCCTTCGGGATGGCCGAAAGTGGCCCGGTCGAGTGGGTGGTGATCGGCTATCTCGTGGTCATCGCCGCGACCCTGCTGTCCTTCAGCCGCCTGGCCGACATCGCTGGACGGGAGCGGGTCTGGATTGCCGGCCTGGCCCTCTTTACCGTTGGCTCGGCCCTGGCGGGCCTGGCTCCCACCCTCGTCCTGCTCGTGGCGGCCCGCGGGCTCCAGGGGCTCGGGGCGGCGCTGATCTTCGCTCCGGCCCTGGCCCTCATCGTGGACGCGTTCCCGAAAAGCCAGCGTGGCCAGGCCCTTGGGTTGAACGCTCTGATCATCTCGCTGGGCGTCACGGCGGGCCCGACCCTGGGCGGCCTGATCACCGATAGCCTGGGCTGGCGGTGGATCTTTTACGTCAACGTGCCGCTGGGTCTCATCGGGCTGCTGGTCGCCCGTCGAGTGTTCAACTTCTCCGGCGCCGGCCACGCTCGCAGCTTCGATTTCGGCGGAGCGGTCGCGTTCGGGCTCGGCCTGGCCAGCCTGTCGCTCGGTCTGTCGTTCGGATCCGAGTGGGGCTGGGCATCGCCCGCGCTCGTTTTGACCCTCGCCGTGGCGGTCGCGTCATTGATCGCAGCTGTCGTGACCGAGCGCCGACGCCGCGACCCGCTGGTCGACCTCGACCAACTGTTCTCGGCGCGGCTGGGCCTGCCCTTGGCGGCCTTCCTCTTCAGCATCCTTGCCCTGTTTGCGGTCGCCTTCCTCCTGCCGTTCTATCTGGAAGAGCTGCGCGGGCTCACACCCCTCGCCGCCGGCCTGCTGCTGACTCCCTATTCGCTGGGCCTGGCATTCGCAGCCCCCATCTCGGGCCGACTGGCCGACCGGGGTCACGCTCGATGGCTGGGACCCGTGGGCCTCGGTGTTGCGGCCGCGGGGCTCGTCCTCCTGTCCCAGGTCGGGGTCAGCACCTCGCTTGCCGAGATCGCCGTGTGGCTGACCGCGACCGGCATCGGCCAGGGCATCTTCCTTTCGCCCAACACAACCGCTGTCATGAGTGCCGTGCCGGCGGATCAGAGCGGCATTGCTTCAGGCCTGTATGCCACGGCGCGGGTGGTCGGCCAGGCCTTGTCCGTGGCATTTGCCGGTGCCATCTTCGTGGGTCTCGGCGGGGCGGCAGCCGGCGCGGCCCTCGCGGGCGGCGGATCCTCCAACCCTGCCGCATACGCGGGGCTTCAGGACACCTTCATGGCAGCGATGCGCACCGCGATCCTCGTCAGCGGGCTACTGGCGGCAGCGGGGGCAGTCACGAGCCTGCTGCGACGAGAGCAGTTCGGGCCGGCCGGCCCGATCGTCGTCGACCCGGGACCGTCTGTTGCAGCTCCCATCAATGACACGCCTCGCGCGTCAGCAGCCGTTGGGTCGTCGCAGCTGGTCTCGGCGCGCAGCCGGAACGCGCACGCATAGACCGGCACAGGCGTCCAGCCCCGGTTGGCCGACCTTGAAGCGCTGACACTGGCAGGTGGACGTCTAGCCGGCATGGCGAGATGGCCTGGAGATCCTCCCAGCTCGCATCGTTGGCAGGCACGACCGCCAGGAGCTCGCCCAGGTCCTGGCGAACGTCACGCAGCATCCGCACCGCGCTCGTACCAGCGCAAGACCCGCAGGGCGCGAAGGGTGTTCCAGCGACTCGGCCGGCCTGCGCCCTCGTCCAAGGCGAAGTGCAGGTCGCCTGGATGGGGGTTCTCGAGCGGCCATCGACCGTCACCGTCGCGCTTGGACTCGACGACGGCGATCGCTTCGGCCATCCGGTCGTCCGGCGTCGCGTCCGCGCTTCGCAGGTAGTCGAGCCCGCGGAGGACGTCGTAGTAGTAGTCGGTGGGGTAGGAGAAGCTGGTCCAGTCGGCGTCGATCACCTCCCCGGACGACAGCCCGCGGAGCATTCGGCGCTCCAGGAGGTACTCCTGCCCGCGGAGACGCGCGGCCGTCTGCTCCGGAGTGCCACCCGTCGCTCGCTCGTGCTCGAGCAGGCCCTCAAGGACGCAGATCGTTGAGTGGAACGACCCGCGCGTGGAGCCGTTCTCCTGCTCGCAGTTCCATCCGCCGTCGGCCATCTGCTCGGTGAGGAGACGGTCGACGATGCCCTGCACGTCCTGCCCGAACCAGGCGCCGATCATGACCGCGCGGCCGTTGATGCACGGTTCGACCTCGCCGTCGAAGAATGGCTGGCCGGCATGCTCCCAGCGGCTGTGCTCTCGCACCAGGGCAATTGCGCGGCGCGCCTCGGGGCTCTCGGGGTCCAGGCCGAAGTCCCGCAGCAGCATCAGGCTGGAGGTCGTGGCGAGCTGCTTCGGGAACAGCGTGCCGCCGCCCCATTGGCCGTCGGCTGCCTGAAGCGCGAGCAGCCGGGCGCCCCAACCTTCCGTCGCGACCTTCGCGCGCTCGGCGGCGACGACATCGGCGGGTTCATCGCAGAGGTCGCGCATCACCTGCCAGCGGATCGCAGGGTCGGAGTCAAGCAGCCAGTCGATGGTGGTCATGGTCGTATCGTGGATGGTTTTGCTGACACGTTCTGGCAAGAACTCCGGCGTACGATCGGGCCATGAATGATCCCATCTCGCCCAAGCAATTCCATGAGGCAGACGGAGCCGAGGACTGGCGCGTCGTCGGAGATGGCGCGTGCGCGTACTTCCGAACTGGGTCGTTCGCCGCGGGCGCCAGGCTCGTCCAGGGCATCAGCGAGGTACCGGGCATCGACGACCATCCCGCCGACGTGGATCTGCGGCTCGACGGCGTGACCGTGCGGCTGCTCACGAAGCGTGACGACTACTACGGCATGTCCGGTCGCGACCTCGAGCTGGCCCGGCAGATCTCCGCCGTGGCGCGCGAGCAGGGCCTCACAGCGGACCCTTCAGCCGTGCAGGGGTTCCTCGTCATACCCGGCGCGCCGGCCGGCGCCGAGGTGATGCCGTTCTGGCGCGCCATCCTCGGCTACGAGCCTCGTCCCGACAGCCCCGAGGAGGACTTGGTCGACCCGCGCGGTCGCAACCCAGGCTTCTGGTTCGAGGAGATGGCTGAGCCGCGCGCGGACGGGGGAGGGGCCATCCATGTCGCCGTCTGGGTGCCGCCCGACCAGGCCGAGGCGCGTGTGGCGGCCGCGCTTGCCGCCGGGGGACGCATGGTCCGGGACCAGTTCGCGCCTCGGTGGTGGACGCTCGCCGACGCCGCCGGCAACGAAGCGGATGTCGCCACGACACAGGGCCGCGACTGACGTCAGCGGCGCCAGCGCCCGATCGACATGGCGTGCCGATTCGTATCATCGCGACGTGTACCAGCCGGGCCACGGGAAGTTCGTCGTCGAGGATCCGACCGCCATGCTCGCCGAGCTGTGCACGGTCGTCCCCGCGACGCTCGTTTCCATCGACGGCGACGGCAGCTTTCAGGTGTCGATCCTGCCGATGCTCTTCGAGCCTCCAGGGGCAGGGGAGGGCCTCGGCATTCTTCGCGGCCACCTGGCGCGGGGCAACCCACACTGGCGCGCGCTCGAAGCGACCCCGTCCGTGATCGCGATTTTCAACGGCGCGGACGCCTACATCTCGCCGAGCTGGTACGAGGAGAAGCGCCTGACCGGCAAGGTCGTGCCCACCTGGAACTACAGCACGGTCATCGCGCACGGCAGCGTGACGCTGCACCACGAGGCTGACTGGCTGGTGCCGCACGTCCGCGCGCTGGTGGATCGGCACGAGGGGCGCCTCGCGGAGCCGTGGTCGATCGACGACGCGCCGGACGGTTATGTCGAGACGCAGGCCCGCGCGATCGTCGGGCTGGAGTTGCGCCTCACGCGGCTGGAGGCCAAGCGCAAGCTCAGCCAGAACCGGTCCGAGGCCGACATCGAGGGCGTCATCGAGGCCCTTGGAACCGGGACCGGCCAGGAGAAGCGGGTGGCCGCCGACATGCGCGGACCCCGACGATCACCCTAGGTTTCCCGGCCGCAACACGCGGTCGTGCGCTAGCGCGCGCGGGCTGGCGTCAGACGGATCACCGGGATCACTCGGTCGCCGGCCTTGTCTGGGTACTCTCCGAACCAGGGGAGTGCGGCGACGTGCTGGTCCCAGAGACGATCGCGCTCCGGGCCCCTCTCGATGACGCGCGCCGTCGCATCGAAAGCCTCGGGCGGCATCTCGATGTGGACGGACGGGTTCACGGCCATGTTGTGCACCCACGCTGGCGTGACCGGCGACCCACCCGCGGTGCCGGCGACGACGTAGTCATCGCCATCCCGAGTCCAGGTCAGGATCGCGCGCCTCGGCTGCCCCGTGCGGGCGCCCATGGACGTCACGATCATCAGGGGGTGGCCGGCGAGCGGCCCTGTTGTCACCACGCCGTCATTGGCGCGCATGTCCGCGATCAGATTGTCTTCCCAGGGGTTCGTCGCGTCATTCATGACGTGACCTTAACCCCCAGGTCGCGATGAAGACGCGAATGGCGGTCCGCTCGGCCGAGGGAGGCTCTACAGTCCCGGATCGGCTGTACCGGCTGTACAGTCTGAGATTGGAATGTCGCACGCCCGTGACGCGAGGAGAGTCGATGCGTAGGCAGGTCCTGGCGCTGCTGGTGACCTCGCTCCTGACGTGCGCATGTGCGGGAAACGCGCCGCTGGGGACCGCGACGGCCGGACCGGAGGGCGCTGTCACCGCCCGGCCGTCCGCTGACGTCACGCCGCGTGGAAGCGTGGCCGCGACAGGCCCGATCACCGCACCGCCGACGGGTGCGCTCACTCCGCCGCCGACCACGAGCACGGGGGACGTCGTTCTGCACGGCTCGTTCATCGGCCACACGGACGACCCCGCATCGACCAGCGACGCGACGTTCGACGTCGTGGTGATCTGGCACCGCCCCAACGACGTCCACGACCGGACGAACTTCCAGTTCGCCTCCGGCAGCTACACGTTCTCGACGTCGGTGCTGGGCGTCTGCGGCGGGACCCGCAATGAGGGCGGGCCGCTCTCGATCTGGGGAACGGATGCGACGGGACTCATCCTCGGCGATCCGCAGGATCGCAGCCATGAGATCCACGCCTCGCTCATCGACAACCGACTGAACCAGGGCGGGATCGAGTTCGCGTTGGTTGCCAGCTTCCCGATCCCGAGCGGCGCCGTGGAATGCCAGCCGCCGTACAACGGGT
Source organism: Chloroflexota bacterium (assembly GCA_034667005.1). Classification (GTDB taxonomy): domain Bacteria; phylum Chloroflexota; class Limnocylindria; order Limnocylindrales; family CSP1-4; genus JAFMJV01. The sequence goes on along the minus strand of JAXDKU010000065.1, from coordinate 7,668 downwards.
ACGGCTACGTCGCCACGTGCCCGGTGGAGTTCCCGCTCGCGACCCAGGATTCCCTCAAGCCCGACGCCGACTGCACCCAGGGCGGCACGACGTGGAAGGGACACCTCGTCCCCTAACTGGGTGGTCTCTCGCTCGCGTTCCGTCCTGATCCACGGTCCTACGAGTCGTTGGCGTTGGCGTCAGTCCTCCCAGCGGACGGCGACTGCGCGGGTGAGGCCCGGCAACGGGAGGGCTGCGGCCTCCGCTTCGACGGCTTCTCGCTCGCCAGCGGAGAGCGGCCGCCAGGGGCTCGCCGTCACCTCTGCGTTCGCCCGTCGCCAGGTGCCGACGATCTCGCCGTCGACCAGGACGGCGCCGGGCCAGACGCGGGTCGTCCAGAGGCGGGCGCGGTCCTGCGGGTCCGGCACCAGCAGCGCGCGATCGGAGCCCTGGAGCAGGTAGTAGCTGTCGCCGCTCGGCAGCAGCCTCGCCGCCGCGGGCTGGGAGGACGCGGCCCGGTAGCTCGCCTCGTCCGCGGCCAGGATCCAGCCGTCGCCGATCGGCGTTCGTACCGGAGTCAGCTCGCTCTCGAGCGCCTCGAACGCCGCCTGCGCTCGCGGCGGCTTGACGCCGGCCCAGAGCGCGAACGCCCCTGGCGTCCCAGGTCCGAAGATGTGCAGGTAGCGGCGAGCCAGCTCGAGACGAGCCTCGAACGGGTCCATCGCGGGCGGGTCGACCATCCAGATCGTGGGCTGGCGTGCGCCGTCCCAGCGCATGACGATGGTGCCGGTCGCCGTGCCGTATCGAAGCATGTTCGGTCTGACGCCGAGCCCCCGGCCCGCTTCACCGAATCGCATCCGTCGATCGCCGAGGAAGGCGCGCAGCTGGGCCGCGGTCTCCTCCGCGCGCCTCCGGCCGGGCCCGGGGTCGGGAAGCCGGCCGAGGGTGAACACGGCTCGATCGCGAGCAGCCACCACGTAGGCGCTGAACCTCGGGCCCCACACCTGCACGAGCGCCGGGTCCTCCCACGTCGACGGCTCGCTGCCCGCCACGCGGGCGTGGATCGACAGGACGGCCGCGCGCGGCATGCTGTCCGTGAGGCCCGCCCAGGCCGCTCGTTCCAGCGAGGCGCGGCTCATCGGAACACGCTCGTCGAGCCCGCCAGCCCGACGCCGATGTCCGAGAACCTGGGCACGCGAGAGCTCGAGCGGCTGGCTCGTGGTGGCCTCCTTCATGACGCCGTTCTGCACCCGTTCGCCAGCGCTGGCCGTGGGCCGGACGCGAGCTGCCCGCCTCGCTGTGCCGTGGGGCTGGACGTCACCCGTCCAGGGCACGGATGCGGTCTGCCCAGGCCTGTGGCAGCACCGCGCGAAGCAGGAGGTCGTCGGCCCCATCGCGATGATCCTGGTCCCAGAAGCGCACCTCGCCGGCCCGGAGGTCAACCTCCATGAGCCCGAAGTGCATCGTGGTTGGTAGTGCTCCGAAACGGGTCAGCAGCTCCTCCTCCGGTGACCAGGTGACCCGCGGCATCGTCAGGTCCCACACCTCGATCGCCGGCGCGAAGCGCACCTGGATCGCCACTGCCGCCTCCTCGCGAGAGGCGAACGGCGGGATGTCACTCAGGGCTTCTGGCTCCACGTCGTCGCCGATCATAGTCAGGCTCCGCGGCCACGGTCGGGCCGGCCGTGGCCGGCCGACTCGGCGTCGTCCCCACCGCGAGGCTGACGCCTCCACGAGCCCTAGACTGGCGCTGCCGTGATACCTGCCGCGATCCGTCGTCTCCCTGTTGCCGTAAGAGCGGTGGCGTCATAGGGCGCAGCGCCGCCTCGATGCTGGTCGCATCCCTGGCGACGCTCCTGATTTTCAACGCCTGCGCGGTGACGGCCCCGTCCGTGCCTCCGCCCGCCGCATCGGCCAACTCGACACCTGCCGCGACGACTCCGAGCGGCGCACCGACGGCAGCACCATCGAGCGCTGCCGCCGTGTCCCCGGCCGCCTCGCCTCAACCCCCGCCAGGCCCGGATCCCGTCGCCGTGGCCCTCGCGGAGCGGCTGCGTCGCCCGGCGTACACCGCGGACACGACGGCAGCGGCGGCCGAGGCGCTGGCGCGGTCCGGGATCGGAACGTACGCGGCGCCGACGGATGACTCACCGGAGCTCCCGGTCACGGGCGCGGCTTCCCCGCTGAGACTGATGGACTTCCAGACGCATGCCGTTGCCGTGGACGCGTGGGCCGGCAACGGTCTCGCGGGCTCAGAGTTGGACGTGCTGCTGCCCATCCCCGCAGAGGTCCACGACCAGAGCGCGCCGGCCTCGGCGTTCGTTGCCGGCTACGTGGCCGCGGTCGATTCGCCGGGCGCCGCGCTTGCCAGGGCATTGATGGCAGACCAGGACCTGACGCGGCCGCAGGCGCTCCGTTTCCCCCTCATCGTCCTGGACCTGTTCGCGTCGGACCTGGCGACGGATGGCGGAACGCGGACGGCGACCATGCCAGGAGCCGGCACCAGCGCGATCCAGGCGATCCTGTTCAATCCGCAGCAATCGGCGGGCGATGGCGCAGCAGGGCAGGTGGGCACGGCAACGCTCTGCTCGGACGCTGCCAAGTTCGTCGACAGCACCATCCATGCGCTGTTCAACCTGCTGAAGGTCGCGGTTCCGGACAACACCGTCGGCGCAATCGTGGCGACGATCTGGAATTGGATCGTCGACCAGGGCGAGGCGTTCGTGCGAGGGCTCATCGACGCGGTCACCGGGGCCGTTCTCGCGACGGTTCGGGCCATCGCCGGCTCGATCGCCGCGATCGCAAGCCAGGTCACGGCCCTCGTCCCGTACGCGGTGGCGGTTCGTGTCAACCCGAGCTCACAGATCGATCTGGGCAACAATCGATTCATCGGGGCATTCGTGGCGACGGTGACGGCCGGCGACATCGGTGATTGGCCGGATGTGATGAAGGACTGCGCATCCACGGCGCAGGTCGCGCTGCCGAGCTTCCGGGGTCGGGACGAGCCCGTGACGTGGGGAGAGCCCGTGACGGACGCACCCGGGATCGTCGAAGCGCTGCGATCCGACTCGCGCACGAACGAGGCAGGGGAGGCGAGCTGGGTCTTCGGGACCGGACCCGATCCCGGCCAGGCGCCGGGCGCCGAGCGCACGTCCACGGTCAGGATCGACGTGACCATCCATCGTTCCGCGCTGGATGACGCCCGCAAGTCCCTGACGGACGCGCTGTTCAGCGGCATACCGGAGGTCCTCCGGGGATTCGTCGGGGAGATCTTCAGCTTCTTCGTCGATCCACTCCAGGCGGCTGTGGCGGCGCTCATCGACACGCACGCGTCCGGCACCGCGACCATCGTGTATCACGACCAGCCGGCTGCCAGCCCGTCGCCGACGACCGGCGCGACCGCAACGCCGCCATCCAGTGATGTCTGCTCGCTGCTCACCGACCAAGAGGTCACGGCGGTGATCGGCGTGCCTGTCGCTCGCAGGGAGGGAACCGGCACGATCCAGTCAGGCGGCAGTTGCGTGATGGGAACTGTGCGGCAGGCCGACCTGGACAACATCTACTACGTCAGCATCATCATCGAACCCAAGGGCACGCTATTTCCGTCCGCGCAGCAGGACGCTCACGCGCAGGCGGTATCCGGCGTCGGCGACCAGGCCGTGTACCTGACGGACGCGGGCGCGATCATCGGGGTGACCGGCACACACGATTTCAGCCTTCAGGTCGTCGTGGGCGGCAAAGTCGGCGGTCTGGGCAGCGCCACCGGCATTGCGCGGATCCTGGTCTCTCGCCTGTAGTTGGAACGGGCTGCGGCCACATCCTGCGCAGGCCCCGATCGAATCGCGGTCAGAGTGTGGCGATGACAGAGCATGCCGTCGGGATCGTGGGAGGCGGTCCGACGGGGCTGATGTTGGCGGGCGAGCTCGCGTTGGCGGGTATCGACGTGGTCGTCGTTGAGCGGCGCGCAAGCCAGGACCTCATCGGGTCGCGCTCGGGCGGTCTGCACGCGCGCACGATCGAGGTCTTCGACCAGCGTGGAATTGCCGATCGGTTCCTCTCGCAGGGCCAGAAGGCCCAGGTTGCGGGGTTCGCCGGCATCCGGCTGGACATCAGCGACTTCCCCACGCGGCACCCCTACGGCCTGGCGCTCTGGCAACGCCATATCGAGCGCATCCTGGCCGGCTGGGTCGACGAGCTGGGGGTGAAGGTCCAGCGCGGACGTGAGGTCACAGGATTCGCGCAGGACGACACGGGCGTCGACGTGGCGGTGTCGGATGGCCAGCCGCTGCGGGCGCAGTATCTCGTCGGGTGCGACGGGGGACGCAGCCTGATCCGCAAAGCCGCCGGCATCGACTTCCCGGGGTCTGATCCCACGACCAGCAACCTGATCGCCGAAGTCGCGCTCGCCGAAGAACCCGAATGGGGCATCCGCCGCGACGCCCTCGGCATCCATGCCCTCAGCAAGTTGGAGGATGAGGGGCGGGTGGGCGTCCTGGTGACCGAACAGAGCATCGGGCGCTCCGGCGAACCCACCCTGCGCGATCTCAGCGAAGGGCTCATCGCCGTCTACGGGACCGACTACGGGATCCATAGCCCCACCTTCATCTCCAGGTTCACCGATGCGATTCGGCAGGCCGCGGCCTACCGGGATCGACGGGTCCTGTTGGCCGGTGACGCGGCACACGTGCATCCGCCGGACGGCGGACAGGGCCTCCAGCTCGGTGTCCAGGACGCGGTGAACCTGGGATGGAAGCTGGCCCAGGTGGTGAACCGGACATCTGTGGAGCGTCTCCTGGACACCTATCACGCAGAACGACACCCGGTCGCCGCGCGAGTGCTGCGCACCACGATGGCGTCCGTCGCGCTGCGTCGCGAGGACGAACGCACGAAGGCCCTGCGCGAGACCATGGCCGAGCTCCTGAGCATGGACGAACCGCGCAGGCGATTCGCCGCGATGATGTCCGGGCTGGACATCCATTACGACCTCGGCGAGGGACATCCGCTGCTCGGACGCCGCATGCCGGATCTCGACCTGGTCACGGCCGATGGTCCACTGCGCGTCTTCACGCTGCTGCACGACGCGCGGCCGGTGCTGCTCAACCTTGGTGAGCCCGGCGGCCTTCACACTAGTCCATGGGCAGATCGGGTTCAGCAGGTCGACGCCACGTACGGTGGTCCGTGGGAGCTTCCGGCGCTCGGGCCGGTCACGGCTCCCGCAGCCGTGTTGATCCGGCCCGATGGCTACGTGGCCTGGGTTGGAGAGGGGAGCGACCTGGGGCTCGCTGACGCGCTGACCACGTGGTTCGGGCCGCCTGCTCCGGCGTAACCGGAGGACGCGTTCCTATTCCGGCTCGCGCGAGGCCTCCGGTGCCGGCTGCCACAGCTCGATCCGGTTGCCCTCTGGGTCCTCGACCCAGCCGAAGCGACCGAGGCCCTCCATCTCCTGGGCCTCCTCGGGGATGGTCGCGCCATTGGCACGCAGCTGCGCCAGCATCGCGTCCAGGTCGCGCACGCGCAGGTTGATCATCCAGCCCTGCTCGCGACGCCCGAAGTACTCCGTGTCGGTCGGGAACGGCGCCCAGACCGTCGGGCCGGCCTCTTGCTTCCAGGTCCCGGCTGCTTCCTCCGAATAGGTGTCGATGCCCAGCTGCTCGCGGTACCACCGCGCCAGCGCCGACGGGTCCTTCGCCCGCATGAACACGCCACCGATACCGACCGCTCGTTCCATGGCCCTCTCCAGCACGACCGTTGCCAGGCCGCAGGATACGGGCCCGCCGAATGCCCAAGGCGCGCCGACGCCCCGAGTTGATTGCACCGGGCGACGGGACTACGGTTCACGCATGAAGCTGACCGCAACGATGATGCGAGGCCGAGCGTCTGCTCGTGGCGCGTACTCTGACGCCATGACCAGACGCCGAGCGGCGGTCGGGAGCTTCCTGTTCGCCGTGGCGATGCCGGGCGTGATGGCCGTCCTGGTTCCGTACTGGATCACCGGCGGCTGGGACGGCTCGGGCGCGCCCCTTGCGCTACAGGTCGCCGGGGCGGCGCTCCTTGCCGGCGGCGCCGGCGTACTCGCGCACACGGTGATCCGTTTCGCGGTCGAGGGCCTGGGCACGCCATTCCCGGCCGCGCCCACCGAGCACCTCGTGGTCGGCGGCCTGTACCGCTACGTGCGCAACCCGATGTACCTCGCGGTGATCGCGATCATCCTCGGCCAGGCGGCGATCCTGGGCCGCGCAAGCCTGGTTGTCTACGCCGCCATCCTCTGGGTCACCGTCGCGAGCTTCGTCCACTTCTACGAGGAGCCGACACTGTCCAGCAAGTACGGCGACCAGTACGCCGCCTACCGCCGCGAGGTCAGGGGCTGGTGGCCGCGGGCGACGCCCTGGAGGTAACCGGGCACGACCTGCTGCCCGGGCGACGGGGCGTATCGTCGCTCGATGACCGACCCTGCCCTGGGGAGTCTCGATTTCCTCTACGCGCCGAGCACGGATGTCGCAACCGACGTCCAATGGTTCACCGAGGTGCTCGGTGCCGAGCTCGTCTTCGCGATCGACTCAGGTGGAACGCGCGTCGCGATGCTTCGCCTCGGCACGGACGCACCGCCGGTCCTCGTGACCGACCACCTGCCAGACGATCGACCGGTCTTCCTGTACCGCGTGGCCAGCCTCAGCGACGCGTCCAAGGCGCTGGCAGAGCGCGGTTGGACGCCCGACCGAACCATCGAGCTGCCGATAGGACCGGCGGCCATCTTCCACGCTCCAGGCGGCCTCCGCCTCGCCATCTACGAGCCGAGTCGCCCATTCGTCGTGGACTCGATGGCCGGCCAGCGCGACTTCTGACGGGCGCGAATGAGGTCGATCGGTCAGCGGCAGTGCCTCGATCCCCGGTCGATCGCTGCTAACCTCCGCGACACGCGCCCGCAAGCGCCGCAGAGGAGGGTTGCAGTGCCTGGCGCGCGTCATCTCACGGTTGTCCTGCTCACGGCAATTTGGATCGTCAGCGCCTGCGCAAGCGTGGCCCCTGCAGCGCAGACAACCCCGCCCGTCCCACTGGCCACTGGCTCTGGCGCAAGCCCGACGGCGGAACCGCCGTCGGATCCACCTGCTCCCGTCACTGCGGCGCCGACGGTCCACCTACCCACGGTCGAGCCTTCCCGGGCCCCGGTACCCACGGCGACAACGCAGCCGACCGCGCCTGAGCCCACCGAGCTTGAAGCTCAGCCGAACCTCGTCTTCCTGGAGTTCGTGGTCGAGGAGGATCCAGTTCTCGTCGGCAACCTGGCGACGCTGACGGCCACCGCCGTCAACATCGGCTCGGCCGATGCCGGCCCGTTCATTGTCGAGATCGTGCTTACCACGGTAGGTCAGGCCGATCTCGTCCTCGAGTCCAAAGCGGTCGAAGGTCTCGCTGTCGGCGACTCGACGGTTCTGACCACGTCGATCAACCCGAACGAAGCCGCTGAAATGCGGCTTGTCGCGCGCGTGGACGTGATCGACCAGGTCAGCGAAGAAGACGAATCAGACAACCAGAAGGTCCTCGAGATCACCGTCAAGAGCCTCGGCAACATCAATGTCCCGGCCGACGGATTCACTGTGACGGCCCATCCCGACTCGCCCGGAACCTACTTGTTCTACTTCACGCTCGTGAACACGGGTCCGAGCACACTCGTGGCACCAATCAGCGTCA
>JAXDKU010000064.1:0-18641 GCA_034667005.1 Chloroflexota bacterium | reverse complement strand
CCGGCCCGCGTGAAGCTGCCGATCGTGATCTCGCGCGCATTGGACGGCGCGTCACGCATGTACATGAAGACGACGATCCGCAGGTAGTAGAACGCGGCGGCCGCGGCGTTGAGCATCATCAGCACGGCGAGCGCGGCAAGCCAGCCGCCTGCCTGAACCGCGGCGAGCAGCACGAGCGCCTTGCCGAAGAATCCGGCGGTCGGGGGAATCCCGACGAGCGACAGCAGGAACAGCGTCATGAGCAGGCCGAGCAAGGGCGCCCGCCGGCCGAGGCCGCCGAACGTCGCGATCTGGCTCGTGACGCCCGGCCGTCGCTGGAGCGCGGCCACGCAGGCGAACGCGCCGAGGTTCATGAACGCGTACGCCACGCCGTAGAAGAGCACCGCCTGGAGGCCCGTGCGCTGGACCGCGGGATCGGTCGCGCCGGCGAAGACCGCCAGCCCGACGAGGATGTAGCCAGTGTGCGCGATCGAGCTGTAGGCGAGCATGCGCTTGATGTTGTCCTGCCCCAGCGCCGAGAGGTTGCCCAGCGTCATCGTCAGCGCGGCGAGCACCACGATCGCCAGGTACCAGTCGGAGCGCAGCGGGCCGAGTGCCTCGACGAAGAGGCGCAACGCCAGGGCGAAGGCGCCGATCTTTGGGCCGACCGACAGGTAGCCCGTAACGGGCGTGGGCGAGCCCTGGTACGCGTCCGGCGTCCAGTAGTGGAACGGGACCGCGGCGGCCTTGAACGCAACGCCCGTCGTCATCAGTGCCAGGCCCATCACCAGCCCTGCCGGCAGCGTCTGCCCGATCTGCTCGCCTGCGGCGATCGACGCCAGCAGCTCGCTGATCGCGGAGATCCTGGTCGTGCCCAGGTAGCCGAACGTGAACGCCAGCCCGAAGAGGAAGATCGCGCTGGAGAACGAGCCGAGCAGGAAGTATTTGATGGCGCCCTCGGTCGAGAGCCCGTCGCGCTTCGCGTAGCCCGCCAGCATGTAGCCGGGCAGCACCATCAGCTCGAGGCCCAGGAAGAGCACCAGCAGGTCCCGTGAGGCGCCGATCAGCATCGCGCCGCTGATGGCGAACAGCAGCGTCGCGCTGAACTCGGCCATGGGCAGACCGCGCGGCCGGAGGTAGTCCGGGGCGAACAGCAGCGTCAGCAGCGCGATCGTCAGGAAGAGCAGGTCCAGGAAGGCGGTCAGCGCGTCGCGGACGTAGACGCCGGAGAAGGCCTCCTGGCCCGTCGGCGCCAGTGCCCCGATCGGGCCGGGCAGCGGTCCTGCGGCGACCGTCAGGCCCATCGCGACGAGCACGGCCGCAATGGCCACGCCGCTCACGAGGCTGTCGCGCTTCGGCCAGATCATGTCCAGCACGACCACGAGCATCGCCGCGACGATGACGGCCGCGAAGGGCGCGATCGCGAGCCACTCGTTCCAGCTCATCGGGCCCGCCCCATCACCGGCCCAGCGCCACGCCAGCGCCGTGGCCGACGCTCGCCAGGATCTGGCCCACCGGCGCGCTCACCAGGTCGAGGATGAGGCCGGGGAAGAGCCCCAGCAGCAGCGTCAGCGCGACCAGCGGCGTCAGCGTCACCAGCTCGATCCGGTTGATGTCCGTCAGATGGTGGCCGAGGCTCTTGAGGAAGTCGGACAGCTCGCCGAACACCACGCGCTGGTACATCCACATGAGGTACGCCGCGCCGATGATCATCACGATCGCCGCGATGCCGGCCGCGATCGGCGAGTAGACGAACGTGCCAAGGAACACCAGGAACTCGCCGACGAACCCGGACAGGCCGGGGAGCCCGAGGCTGGCCAGCATGAAGAAGCCGAAGAGCATCGCGTAGACGGGCGTGCGGCCCGCGAGGCCGCCCATCTTGGCGATGGTCCGGTCGTGCGTCCGGTCGTAGATCACGCCGACGCAGAGGAACAGCGCGCCCGTGATGACGCCGTGGTTGACCATCTGGAGGATGGCGCCCTGGAGTCCCTGCTGCTGGAAGATGAAGATTCCGAGCGTGACGAAGCCCATGTGGCTGACCGAGCTGTAGGCCACCAGCTTCTTGAGGTCCGGCTGCACCATCGCCACGATCGCGCCGTAGATGATCGCGATGAGGCTCAGCACGATCATGATCCCGGCGAGATCGGCGGCCGCCTGTGGGAACAGCGGTACCGCGAAGCGGATCAGCCCGTAGCCGCCCAGCTTCAGCATCACCCCGGCGAGGATCACCGAGCCCGCCGTCGGAGCCTCCACGTGCGCGTCGGGGAGCCACGTGTGGAACGGCCACATCGGGACCTTGATCGCGAACGCGAGGAAGAACGCCAGGAAGGCCAGTAGCTGGAGGGTCCCGTCGAAGCCGAAGGTACGCAGCGTCAGGTAGTCGAACGCGCCGTCCCAGGTGCCCTGCGCCGCCTGGAACGAGAAGGCCGTGGCCAGGATCGCCACCAGCATCAGCAGCGAGCCGACGAGCGTGTACAGGACGAACTTGAGCGTGGCGTAGATGCGGTTCGGGCCGCCCCAGATGCCGATGATCAGGTACATCGGGACGAGCACGATCTCCCAGAAGATGTAGAACAGGAAGAGATCGAGCGCGAGGAAGACGCCGAGCATCCCGACTTCCAGGATGAGGAAGGAGATCATGTACTCCTTCACCCGGTCGGTGATCGGCTTGAAGCTGGCCAGGATGCTGATCCACGTGAGCGTCGTGGTCAGCAGCACCAGCACCAGCGAGATCCCGTCGATGCCGAGGTGGTAGTTGATCCCGAAGGCCGGGATCCAGGCCGCCTTCTCCTCGAGCTGGAAGTCACCGGCGCCGCTCTGGAAGCCGAGCGCCAGCAGGATCGACAGGCCCCAGACAAGCAGCGAGACGATCAGCGCGACCCAGCGGATGAGCTGCGTCTCCTGCCGCGGCAGGAAGGCGATCACCAGGGCGCCGATGAGCGGCCCGAAGACGATGGCGCTCAGGATCGGCAGGCCCGTCATATCCATGGCTGTCCCCGCCGGCTCAGCGACTGACCACGACGAGGAAGCCGACCGCCATCACGATCAGCCCGGCGGCGATGCCCAGCGCGTAGTTCTGGACCCGACCGGTCTGGATGTGCCGGATCTCACGACCCGCACCCTGGGTCAGCGCCGCGACGCCGTTCACCGTGCCGTCGATCACGGCGCGGTCGAACCACCAGAGCGCGGCCGCGAACAGGCCGCCGATGCGCACGAACAGCAGGTCGTACAGCTCGTCGAAGTACCACTTGTTGTACGAGCCCACGTACAGCGGCCGGACCCGCTCGGTCCACGTCCGCACGAGGGCCTCGCGCGGGTGGAGGTTGAAGAACCCGAAGAGGTACCACGCGCCGACCACGCCGAGAACCGACACGGCCACGCTGACGAGGATCAGCCCGCCGTCGATGCCGAGCAGCTCGAAGGCCTGCGGATGGCGCCCCATCAGCTCCTCCGCGTGCTCGAACACCGGGCTCAGCCATTGCGAGATGAGACCGCTGCCGAACGGCAGGCCCAGCGCGGCGCCGATGCCGATCGACGGGACGGCCAGGAGGATCAGCGGTACCGTCATGGACGGCGGCGATTCGTGGATCTTCGGCTCCACGGCCGGATCCACGTGACTCGGCCCGTAGAACGTCTTGCCCATCAGCCGGAACATGTAGAAAGCGGTCATCAGGGCGACGACCACGCCGATCGCCCAGACCCACAGGAAGCCGTTCTTGAAGCTCTCGGCCAGGATCTCGTCCTTGCTGAAGAAGCCGGCGAGCGGTGGTATCCCGGAGATGGCCAGCGAGCCGATCAGCATCGTCCAGTGAGTGATCGGGATCTTCCGGGCGAGACCTCCCATCCGGTTCATGTCCTGCTCCTCGTGGACGGCGTGGATGACCGACCCCGAGTCGAGGAACAGCAGGCCTTTGAAGAAGCCGTGCGCGACCAGGTGGAAGATGGCGGCCACGTAGGCGCCGACCCCGAGGGCGGCGAACATGTAGCCGAGCTGGCTCAGCGTGGAGTACGCCAGGACGCGCTTGATGTCCGTCTGCGTGAACGCGATGGACGCCGCCAGGATCGCCGTGAAGATGCCGATCGCGGCGACCACCACCATCGCGCCCGGGACCAGCGCGAAGATGTTGCTGGACCGGGCGACCAGGTAGACGCCGGCGTTGACCATGGTCGCGGCATGGATCAGGGCGCTCACCGGGGTGGGGCCCTCCATCGCGTCGGGCAGCCAGACGTGGAGTGGGAACTGCGCGCTCTTGCCCATCGCGCCGCAGAACAGCAGGAGCGCGATGCCCGTCATCTGCCACGGCGGGATGGCGCCGCTCTCGTACAGCTCGGGCAGCTTGGCGAAGACCTCGGGGAAGTTGAGCGTCCCCACCACGGTCCAGATGGCCATGATGCCCAGCGAGAAGCCGAGGTCGCCGACGCGGTTGACGATGAACGCCTTCTTGGCCGCCAGGGCCGCCGTGCGTCGCCGGTACCAGAAGCCGATCAGCAGGTAGCTGGAGAGGCCCACCAGCTCCCAGGCAACGAACAGCAGCAGGAAGTTGTCCGCCAGGACCAGCAGCAGCATGCTGAACATGAAGAAGTTCAGGTAGGCGAAGAAGCGCCAGCGGCCCGGGTCGTGCGCCATATACCCGATCGAGTAGACGTGGACGAGCATGCCCACGCTGCACACCACGATCAGCATCACCGCGGTCAGCGCATCGACGGCGAAGTTCACCTCCACGCGGAAGTCTCCGGCGGGGATCCACTCGTAGAGGCTGAAGTGCAGCCCGGCCACCGGGAACGCGTGGGCGAAGAGCGTCTGGTAGACGAGGCCCATCGCGATCACCCAGGTGATCACGATCGCGGGCACCGCGACCATCCAGGCGCGGGTGCCCAGCCGCCGGCCGATCAGCGCGGTGACCCCGAAGCCGCCGAGGGGGATGGCCAGGAGGAGGAGGACGGACAGCTGCTCGACCGGCATGCCGGCTACTCCCGCATGCTCGAGTACTCGTCCACCAGGGGCGTGCGGCGGTTGCGGTAGATGGCGATGACGATCGCCAAGCCGACGGTTGCCTCACCGGCCGCGACGGCCATCACGAACAGCGCGATGACGGCGCCGTTCTCGGCAAGGCCGGGCACGAACGCGCCGAACGCGACGATCGCCAGGTTGACCGCGTTGAGCATCAGCTCGATCGACATCAGCATGGCGATCGCGTTCCGCCGGGCGAGGAAGCCGAACGTGCCGATCGCGAAGAGCAGCGCCGAGAGGATCAGGTACGCGTCCAGGGAGTGGCTCACGGCTCCTCCGCCGGACGGCTCATCGAGCTGCCGATGCCGGTCGCCAGCGCAGGCGGCGTGATCGGCAGAGGCGGGACCGCGGGTGGGTTGCTCAGGTCAACGCCCACATCTTCCGTCTCGTCCTCCTCGCGTTTCGCCAGGAAGACGCCGCCGATGACGGCTGCCAGCAGGAGCACGCTGACCACCTCGAAGGGCAGCACGTACTCGCCGAAGAGCAGCTGGGCGATGCGCTGGGTCGCCGCGGCAACGGGTCCCTCGGGCACGACCTGCCACCCGGTGGCGACCACGACGACGATGAGGATCAGGCCGAGGAAGACGGCGGCGACCGCCGCCGCCCACGCCTGGTGGTGGAAGACCAGCTTGGAGGGCGCCGCCTTCGACTGCGTCAGCATGATCGCGAAGAGGATCAGCACGCTGATGGCGCCGATGTAGACGAGGACCTGCGCCGCGGCGACGAGCGGGGCGCCGAGCAGCGCATAGATGCCGGCCAGGGCCGCGAACGAGAGGATCATCCACAGGCCGGACCGGATGATGTCGCGTCCCAGCACGACCAGGAGTGCGCCGCCCAGCAGCACGCCGGCGAGCGCCAGGAAGACGAGGTCGTCCCAGGGGATGTTCAGGTACGGGACGGTCGAGGGCAGTGCCACCGCTTACTTGGCGTGGGCGTGCGTGCCGCCCCCGGCACCGGCGCCTGGCGTGTGGCCGTTCCCATGGGAGTGCCCGTCACCGGCGCCGTGGCCGTTCCCGGCCGCCCGGGTCACGCCCGGCGGCAGCATCGGCAGGAAGCGGCCCTCGGGCAGGCCGCGGCCGGACTCGCGGGCCCGCTCCGCCCAGTCACGCTCGCGCCGGACGTAGCTGATCTCCGTGTCGCGGTCCATCGCGCTGATGGCCATCAGGTCGATCATCGGGTCGGCGCGGCTCTCGTGCGAGAGCTCGAAGTCGGGGCCGCAACGCAGCGCGTCGTAGGGGCACGCGTCGACGCAGATGCCGCACAGGATGCAGCGGCTCTCGTCCACGTCGTACTTCTCGAGGACGCGGGGCTTGGGCATCAGGGCGCCGGTGGGGCACGTCTCCGCGCAGCGACCGCACGAGACGCATGGCGTGGTGTTGAGGCTCATGTCGAGCGGCGTCGTGACGAGGGTGTCGAAGCCGGTCCGCATGAAGTCGTAGCAGGCTGCGCCGACGACCTCCTTGCAGACGTTCGCGCAGCGGCCGCAGTCGATGCAGCGGGAGGGCTCGCGCAGGATGAAGGCGTGGCTGTCGTCCCGGATGTAGTCGTGGTTGGTGCCGGTGAAGCGGTTCTCGGAGACGCTGCGGAAGCTGAAGCCGGTGCGCTCGGGCTCGAGGGTCTTCAGCGTCGTGCCGTACTCGATGCCCTGGCGGCGCAGGTCGCAATAGCCGATGGCCTCGCACGTGCACTGGAGGCAGCGGCCGGACTCGGTCATCGCCTCCTGCTGCGTGTACGGGATCTCGTACTCGACGTAGCTCTTGTTGCGGAGCTCGGCCGGCATGGACTTGAGGCGCAGGCGCGGCTCCTTGACCTCGCTCGTGAACGGCACGATCGAGAGGAACTCCGGTTGCGGCTCCGCGAGCGTCTGGCGCGTCTTGATCGCGTCGAGGTCCTGTCCCTTGAGGTACGCGTCCATCGCGTAGGCGGCGCGCCGCCCCTCGGCCACGGCCTGGACGACGGTCGAGGCACCCAGCCGGACGTCTCCGGTTCCGAACACGCCGGAGCGGTCGGTCGTGAAGGTCACCGCGTCGGCGGCCAGCCGGCGGTTCTTGGTCGCCGTGACGCCGTCGGCGCCGCGCGCCAGCCATGAGAGGTCGGGGCCCTGCCCGATGGCCAGCAGCACCCGGTCGCACTCGATGACGAACTCGGTGCCCGGCATCGGCTCGGGGCGGCGGCGGCCCGACGCGTCCGGCTCGCCGAGGCGCATGCGCTGGAACTCGACGCCCGTGACGCGGTTGTTCTCGTCGGTCACGACGCGCGTCGGAGCGGCCTGGAAGATGGCGCGCGCGCCCTCCTCGATCGCCTCGTGCACCTCGTTCGAGGCGGGCATGTCCTTCATGTCGCGGCGGTAGACCAGCGTCACCTCGCTGGCGCCCTGCCGGATCGACGTCCGCGTGCAGTCCATGGACGTGAAGCCGCCGCCGATCACCACCACGCGCTTGCCCGCATGCCCCGGGTAGGGCAGACCGAGCGTGGCGATGCGGAGGTACTCCAGCCCGTCCAGGACGCCTTCGGCGTCCTCGCCCGGCACGCCGAGCTTGTTGGTGTCGTAGCAGCCGATGGCCACGCAGATGGCCTCGAAGCCCTGGTTCTGGAGATCGTCCAGGGTGTAGTCGACGCCCAGCGCCGCGTTGGTGACGACCTTGACCCCGAGATCCCAGGTGGACTGGTACTCGGCCTCGAGCACCTCCACCTTGGGCAGGCGGTACTGCGGGATGCCGTAGCGCAGCATTCCCCCCGGGGCAGGGTCGCGCTCGAACACCGTCACGTCGTGCCCGGAGATCGCCAGGTAGTAGGCCGCGGACATCCCGGCCGGGCCGGAGCCGATGACGGCGACCTGGCGCCCGCTCGGCGCCTGGACCTCGAACGGCACCGGGGCCTTCGCTCCGGCAGCCTGGAGCTTCAGGACCTGGTCGCCGGCGTAGCGGTGGCTGTCGCGGATCGCGATCGCCTCCTCGACCTCGTCGCGGCGGCAGTGCTCCTCGCACGGCGCGGGGCAGACGCGGCCAAGGACCGACGGGAAGGGGATGGTCCGCTTGAAGATGCGGGTCGACTCGACGAAGTTGCCCTCGGTATTGGCCTTCAGGAAGCCCGGGATGTCGATGTGGCTCGGGCACTTGTTCTGGCAGGGCGGGAGGCAGTAGGCGTTGTGGTCGCTGAAGATCAGCTCCAGGTTGGTCTTGCGGATCTGGCGCAGCCGCGGCGTCTGCGTCCGCACCACCATCTCGGGCTCCGCCGTCCGGGAGCAGCTGATCGGGGGCGTCGCCTCGCCGTCGACCTCCACCACGCACATGCGGCAGGCCCCGAAGCCGGGCAGCTTCGGCTCGTAGCACAGCGTGGGCACCTCGACGCCGTTGTCGCGGCAGATCTCGAGGATCGTCTGCCCGGCGCGGCCCGTGACCTGGCGCCCGTCGACCTCCACGGTGAAGGTCGGCGACACCTGCGGCCGCTGCGGGCTCTGCGTGACGAGCAGGCGTTCGGCGAGGGCCTCCGGATCCACCGAGGCGTCCGGACGGAGCTGCGGAAGCGTGTCGGTCATGCTGCGGTCGGCTTCCTCGGCGTGCGCTGGGATCGCGTCATCGGGCGCCCACGGCGGCGGTTGCTCGGACCGGACGGCAGACCCCTGCTGGGCAGGATCCGCGCACGATGTGGTCCTCGAACTCCTGGGCGAAGTATCGCATCCCGGACAGGAGCGGGTTCATGGCGGTGGCCTCCAGGCCGCAGAGCGCCGCGTCGCGCGTGTCCGCCGCCAGTGAGCGCAGCAGGTCCGGGTCGCTCGGCCGGCAGCGGCCCGTGCAGAAGCCATCACCGAGCTCCGCCATCCGGCGCGTTCCGATGCGGCACGGGATGGTCTTGCCGCACGCCTCGTCGTTGAGGAAGCGCGTCATGAGGGTGGCCATCTCCACGATGCAGGCGTTCGTGTCGATGAGCACGATGCTCCCCGAGCCCGGAATGGCGCCCGCCGCCACCAGCGCCGCGTGTGACAGCCGCGTGTCGAGGGCGGAGATCGGCAGGAAGCCGCCGGACGGGCCGCCAACGAAGACCGCCTTGATCTCCGCCGGCCCTGCCTCATTCCAGGCCGTGCCCCCGCTGGTGCGCTCGAGCAGCTCCTTGATCGGCGTGCCCGTGGGCACCTCCACGACGCCCGGCTTGGCCACGGCGCCGCTCAGCTGCACGAGGGTCGTGCCCGGCTCGGCGGGATCGCCGATCGCCGCGTAGGCGCTCGGCCCGTTGGTCACGATCCAGGGCACGGCCGCCAGCGTCTCCACGTTGTTCACGACCGTGGGCTGGCCGAAGAGGCCGCGCTCCGAGGGGTACGGCGGCCGCTGGTCCGGCTGGGCGCGCTTCTCCTCGAGCGCCCGCAGCAGGACGGTCTCCTCGCCGACCACGAACGAGCCGCTCAGCTCGCGCACCTCGATCCAGAGCGGCCGGCCCGTGCCGAGCACGTTCTCCCCGAGGTAGCCGGCTGATTCAGCGGCGGCGACGGCTGCGCGCAGGCGGGCTGCCGCGGTCGTGGCGCCCGAGCCGACCGCGATGTAGGCGCGCGTCGCGTCCACGGCGTAGGCCGCCAGCGCGACGCCCTCGACGATTCCGTGGGGGTCGAGCTCCATGAGCGTGCGGTCCGCCTGGGCACCGGGATCGGCCTCGAAGCCGTTCGCGACCACGAACCGCTCCGTGGCGTCCATCCGGCGGCAGGCCCGCCACTTCTCGCCGGTGGGATAGGCCCCGCCGCCGCGGCCGCGCAGCCCGGATTCGGCGACCACGCGAATCACGGCCTCCGGCAGCATCGTCGTCACGGCACGCCGCCAGGCGGTCCAGGCTCCGGCGGCCTCCGCGAAGCCGATCCCGGCGCCCTCGAGGCCCGGGTCGTACGTGCCGGCGCGGGCGAGCACGACCGACGGCCACCCCCGACGTCCCGTGAGCAGCTCCATGGCTAGGCCGGTCGTCCCTGGGCCACGTGCGCGCGGAGCGCGGCCGCGATCGTGGCCGCGTCCTCGACGCTGACCCGCGGAAGCGCTTCGCCGTCCACGGTGACCCGCGGGACGCCCACGGATTCGCCGCGGCAGTCGGTCTGCTGGAGCCGCACGGCGCCGTCGGGGCTCACGCCGCCGACGTCCGTGCCGAGGTGATCGCGGAACGCCGCCAGGATCCGGCCGCTCCCGAGCGCGGCGCACGTGGAGCAGCGGCACACGGCCACCACGTGACCCGTCGGCGGCTCGAAGCGCAGGTGCGGGTAGCTGGTCGCGATCCCGTAGAGCTCGCTGTACCAGGCTCCCGTCTGGTGGGCGATGTGCTGAAGCGCGGCGACGGGCAGGTGCCCGTAGGCCTCCTGCGCGCCCTCGAGGATCTGGATGGCGCGGCGCGGGTTGTAGTCCTCCCGCGCCAGCACCGCGTCCAGCGGTCCGAGATCGATGAGCTCGAACGGGTCGAACGTCCGGTCGGGAACCGTCCTGCCGGACCGCCGCAGGGCGGACTCCTCGCGGCGCTCGGCGTACTGCTCGGCCGGTCCCCAATGGACGTGGTACCGGTCGCGGGTGTCCACGCCGCCCATGTCGATGCACTCGATGGGGCACGCGGCCGCGCACTGGAAGCACGTCTCGCACTTGAGCGTGCCGAACTCGTCGTAGAGCAGCAGCAGGCGGCCGCGATGCCGCGGGGCGATCGGCTGCACCACCTCGGGGTACTGGACCGTCACCTTCGGCTGGAAGGCGCGCGTGATCGTCAGCATCATGCCCTTGACGATCCCGAGCCCGGGGACGCGATCGGTGCGCATTACGGCCCCTTCAGCTGGGCCACGACCAGGATCGCCCCGGCCGTGACGAAGATGTTTGCGAGCGACGCGGGGATCAGCCACTTCCACGCGAAGCCCATCAGCTGGTCGATGCGCACCCGCGGCAGCGTGCCGCGCATCAGCACGAACAGCGCGACCAGCGTGTAGGTCTTGCCAAGGAACATGAGCAGCCCCATCACGACCGGGAACTCGATCGCGGCCCAGATCACCAGCAGCGCGCCCATGAGCACGTTGAAGAGCAGGAAGGCCACGACCAGTGACTTCACGAACGACCAGCCGGACTTGAAGGCCCAGAGCCCGAGCGCCATGCCACCGACCAGAATCGGGGGGACGAGCAGGATCACCCAGATCAGCCCCATGCCAAGGCGTCCCGGGTCGAGGTCGGCGACGAACGGCGTCGGCACGTTCAGGAAGTTCAGCAGGATGTTGATGTCGAACGGCGCGTTCCAGCCGCCGAGGAAGATGACCGCGGTCAGAGCCGAGAGGATGAAGACGTTCACGTACTCGGCGAAGAAGAAGAAGCCGAAGCGCATCCCGCTGTACTCGGTCGCGAAGCCCGCCACGATCTCGCTGTCGGCCTCGGTGAGGTCGAAGGGGGTGCGCGCGCCCTCCGCGGTGGCCGCGATGAAGAAGATCGCGAATGCCAGGGGCTGCTGGACGGCGTACCAGTTCAGGAAGCTGCCGGCCTGGAGCTCCACGATGCGGTTCAGGCTGAGCGTGCCGGCCAGCATGATCACGCCGACCACCGAGAGGGTCAGCGGGATCTCGTAGCTGATGATCGCGGCCGCCGCGCGCAAGCCGCCGAGCAGCGAGTACTTGTTGTAGCTCGACCAGCCGGCCATCATCAGGCCGACCACGCCGAGGCCGCCCATCGCGAAGAAGTAGAGCAGCCCGAGGTCCATGTCGAACCCGAGCAGCCCTGGCGCGAAGGGCATGACCAGCAGCGTCATCACGCTCGCGAGGTAGACCACCGCCGGCGCGAGCGTGAAGACCGGCACGTCCACGCCGGTCGGCGTGTAGTCCTCCTTGGCCAGCACCTTCAAGCCGTGGATCACCGAGCTGAGCGTGCCCCACGGACCGGTCCGGTTCGGCCCGACCCGGAGGTTCACGAAGGCGATGATCTTCATCTCCATGAAGATGATCACGAAGGCGGTCGGCACGGTGATCAGCAGCACGGCCGTCGCGGCGAGGACGAACCGGACGATCCCGATGTTGGCGCCGAGCGTGTCGAGGATCGCTCCAAGGAGCCACGGCAGCAGGCCGGTCACCCAGCCGACGAGCAGCAGGACCGTGAGCGCCACCAGGATCATCACCAGCGGGATGACGATCTTTCCGGTCAGGGTAAGGCGGCTCCACGGCCTGGAGATGACGCTCATGCGGTGACAGTCTCCGCCATAGGGAATGGAGTCCGCGGAGCGAGATTCACTTGTCCACCCCGCCCATGATCGGGTCGAGGCTCGACATGATCGCCATCGTGTCCGCGATCAGGTTCCCGGGCGTCAGGACGCCGACGGCCTGGAGGTTGAAGAACGAAGGGTCGTGGATGCGCAGCCGGAACGGCTGGTCGGAGCCATCGCTGATGCCGTACGCGGCGTACTGCCCGCGCGGGCTCTCGACGGCGACGAAGGCGCGCCCCGGCGGGACTCGGAGGAGTCGCGGCAGCTTGGCCATGACCGGGCCGTCAGGGATCTGGTGCAGCACCTGGTCGATGATGCGGATGCTCTGGCGGATCTCGTCCAGGTGGAGCATGTATCGCGCGTACGAGTCGCCCTCGCTCCGCGTCGGGATGTCGAACTCCAGCTCCGGGTAGACGCTGTACGGGTGTGCCCGCCGCACGTCGTAGGGGAGCCCGGTCGCCCGCAGGACCGGGCCCGACAGGCAGGTCCGCAGGGCTGTCTCGCGGTCGATCACGCCCAGCCCGCGCGTCCGCCCGACGAAGATCTCGTTCTCGTTCAGGAGGCGCATCTCGTCGTCGATGTGCGTCACGGCGTGGCCCATCCAGGTGCCGAGCCTGCTCATGAACTCATGGTTCAGGTCGCCGTTGACGCCGCCGATGCGGAGGTAGTTGAACAGCAGCCGCTGGCCGGTCAGCGCCGCGAGCATCTCGACGATCTCGTCCCGCTCGATGAAGCCCCACAGGATCGGCGTCAGGCCGCCGAGGTCCAGGGCCAGCCAGCCGATGAACAGCGCGTGGCTGGAGATCCGGTTGAGCTCCCAGGCCAGGACGCGGATGTAGTCCGCTCGGCGCGGCACCTGGAGATCGAGCAGCTTTTCGGCGGCCAGGACCGGCATCGCCTCGCTGAACATGGAGGCGATGTACTCGAGCGGGTCGCAGTTGCTGATGGCGTGGTGCCAGTCGCCGTTCTCGCAGATCTTCTCCACGCCGCGGTGCAGGTAGCCCAGCACCGGGTCCAGGTCCACCACGCGCTCGCCGTCGATCTTGAGCACGACGCGGAGCACGCCGTGCGTCGACGGGTGCTGCGGTCCGAGGTTGATGAGCATCTCGCCGTCACGGAGCGTGTAGAACTCCGCCTCGCGCTCGCTGCGCGGTGGATAGGGCGGGATGGCGTCGAAGATGGTCGCCGGCTGCTCGACGAAGACCTCCGGATCGTCGAGCGAGCGGACGCGCGTGCCGTCGGTCATGGCCCCGCCCGCCCGCTGCCGCCCGGCGTGCCCGGCGGCTCCTCGTCGACGTCATCCGTCGTCTGCGAGGGCGTCGCGACCGTGCTGTCGCCCCGGAAGGTCCCGTCGTCGGGACCGCCGGAGGCGCGGCCGCCGCCCCAGCCGGCCTGCACCGTGCCGTCCCCCGTGCCGATTCGTCGGCTGTCGTCGCCGCCGCGCTCGAGCGTTGCGGTCGCCCCCGGCGCACCAAGGATGGCGCCCGTGCCCGGGCTGCGGCGCAGGACCGGCTCGCGCCGGCTCTCGGCCGGTTGAACCATCTGCTCCATCGGGCGCACGCCCATGCCCGGAGACCGCGGGGCGTCATCCGCCAGGAGGAAGTCCTTGCGCAGCGGGAAGGACTCGTAGTCGGGCGGCATGTAGATGCGCCGGAGGTCGCGGTTGCCCTCGAAGATGATCCCGAACATGTCGTAGGCCTCGCGCTCCGCCCACTCCGCGCCCAGCCAGAGGAACGTCACCGACGGCACCCGCGGATCGTCGCGCGACAGCCCGTCGGCGATGACGCGCACCCAGTCGGGGCTCAACGGGGACCACAGGTGGTAGACGACCTGCATGGTCGTCCCGGTGTCCACTCCCGCGAGGTCCGCGAGCAGCTCGAAGCGCAGCTGCGGATCGTCGTGGAGCGTCCGCATCACGTCCGTCACGTCGCCCGCGCCGATGCGCACCTCGGTCGTGTCATGCCGCTGCCCGACGGGCGCGAGCAGACGCGGGCCGAGGCGCTCCTGGAGGCGGCGCTTGAGCGCGGTATCCGTCGGACGACTCCTTGGGCTTTGGACTGGGCGTCAGACGCCGGCGGGAACCGTCGGACCCACGGCCCGGTCGGCCCAATGGCCGCGGCGTTCGCGGATCAGCTGCTGGAGCTTCATCATCCCGTAGATCAGGCCTTCGGGGCGCGGAGGGCAGCCCGGGACGTAGACGTCGACCGGCAGCACGCGGTCGATGCCCTCGACGGTGGCGTAGGACCGCTTGTAGCGGCCACCGGAGCAGGTGCAGTCGCCCATCGCCACGCACCACTTCGGCTCGGGCATCTGCTCCCAGAGTCGCACCAGCGGCCCGGCCATCTTCGTGGTGAGCGTCCCGGCGACGATCAGGACGTCGGCCTGCCGCGGGCTCGCGCGGAACGGGAACATGTTGAAGCGGTCCATGTCGTTGACGCTCGTGGCGGCGGACATCATCTCCATCGCGCAGCACGCGAGTCCCGAAAGGAGGGGCCAGAGGCTGTTGAGGCGGATGAGGTCGAGGACGTAGTCCGCGTAGGTCGGGATGACGTCCAGCGCGCCCCAACGGCCGTCGTCGCCCTTGGGGATGTGCTCGAGCTCGGCCAGGTGTGTGATCGTCGGCGCACGGCCGCCGTAGTAGGCCAGCGGGTCGGCGGGCGACCAGACCGTGTTGGGCACCACGATCGGCTCGATGACAGCCGTCGACGGCGACGCCTGGAGCGCGCCGACAGGATTCGACGGCTGGTCCGATGCCATCTGAACGGCATCGGGATCGCGCCGTGGTGCGGACTCGGGATCGGCGGTCATGAGCTGGACCCTTCTCTCACTTCCAGGTCAGCACGCCCTTGCGCCAGGCGTACCCGAGGCCCAGGAGGAGGATCAGCACGAACAGCAGCATGCTGACGAAGCCCCCGAGCAGCAGGTCTCCGAAGACCAGCGCCCAGAGGTAGATGAAGATGACCTCGATGTCGAAGGCCACGAACAGCAGCGCGTAGATGTAGAACGAGAGGCCGAAGCGGCCCCACGTGTTCCCGAACGTGTCGATGCCCGACTCGTACGGCAGGCCCTTGTGGCGGTCGCTCTTGTGCCGGTGCCCCAGCAGCCAGGCCATCAGGATCGTGACGAACACGAACGAGAAGCCGGCGAAGGCGAAGCCGAGCACGTACCAGAGGGCAGCGGTCACGCCAGGATCAGCTCCATCTGAAAGACTCCGGGCGCGCATCCAACTGGGTGCCGGTGCTCACCGACGATCGTTCGCGCGCACGCTCATTCTACGCCGGGGCACGCTCCGGGTCCTCGCGCGGACGAGGCACGCGAGCCTCCGATTCCGTTGCATTCCGGACGCTCCGCGGAGCCTCCGGGGCGCGGACCCGTCAGGGGGCCGCGACGGCGCGCCGCAGCACCAACGGGATCCCGGGCCCCACCAGTGTGTGCGCCCCCAGGACGATGGGGCTCGCGGAGCCAGCGGCAGACTCGGTCAGCGTCCGCAGCCACGGGTCAGCCACGGAATCGGAGCGCAGCAGGTCGCTGGCAAAGCGGTCCTCCGGCGACGGCCAGGCGTCCTCGTCGGCGCCGAAACGACCGGCCATGAGGACCCTGGTGTCGAGGATCGCGCCGTCCGAAAGCTCACCGACGACAGCCGCCAGGGCCGCGGGGCCGCGTTCCTCCAGCAGCAGGCCGAGCGTGGACGCCGGCGGCCGCGCGTGGCGGCCGGCGCTGGACGTGTCGCCGGCGATGGCCAGCGGCGATGCGGCCCGCAGGCCGCGCTCCTCCGCGAGGAAGCGGACGCGGCAACGGACGTGACCTTCCAGCCAGCGC
This sequence comes from Chloroflexota bacterium, assembly GCA_034667005.1. Taxonomy (GTDB): domain Bacteria; phylum Chloroflexota; class Limnocylindria; order Limnocylindrales; family CSP1-4; genus JAFMJV01. The sequence goes on along the minus strand of JAXDKU010000064.1, from coordinate 2,644 downwards.
AAGGTTCTGGAGCTGCTGCGGCCGAACACGAGCAACTCGCGGCGCGGGTCGGCGGCGAGCGAGCGCAACTCGGCCAGGCGCGGAACGGCAAGGTCATGCTCGGCCGCGAGCTCGAGCACCGGCCCCGGCGTGTGGCGGAGCAGCGTCAGCAGCGCGAGGTCGAGCGGCGTGTCCAGGTCGATCGCGAGGCGATCCCGGCCCGGCAGCTCGGCTACCGTGAAACCGGCACGCTCCTCGAGCCACCGGGGGAGCGCGTTGTCCGATGGCAGCGGCGGCAGGTCACGGAGTGCCCCTGAGTCGGAGATGGCGCAGACGTCGGACGAGTAGCGGTTGTTGGTCAGGGCGACGCGGTCGCCGGACGTTGCCGCCGACACGAGCCGCGCGGCGTCGGCGGGTCTCAGCAGCGGAACGGCCCCAGAGCCCAGGACCACGACCCCGCCGGTGAAGCGCTCTTCGGCGACCAGCCGGGCAAGCCGCTCCCCGAACGACTCGGCACTGCCGTCCGGACGGCCGGGAACGAGGACGAGCCGCGCGGCGCCGGCCGACTCGAAGACCCCAATCTGATGGGCCACGAGGCGCTCGCGGGCGTCGGCGAGCAGCCGGGTCAGCGGCGGATCGCCATCCCGGGGCGGCTGGTGGAAGATGGCGACGAGCGGACCCGGCATGGGCCGCGGAGTCTAGCCGCGGGCCGCCGGGGCCACGGTGGGCATCTCAGCCGCGGGTGAGGCCATGGCAGCGGAGCGCGTACGCGCCTACGTCGGACTGGGTGCCAACCTCGGGGATGCGCCGCACACCCTGGCCGCGGCGGTGAACACCTTGCACGCGCTTCCCGGCGTCGCGCTGCACGGCGTATCGCGGCTGTACGTGACGCGGCCGGTCGGCGTCACCGACCAGCCGGACTTCCACAATGCCGTGGTCGCGCTCGACGTGCCTGCAGGCCCCGACCCGGAGACCGGGGCGCTCGCGCTGCTGGTCGCGCTGAAGGCGATCGAGAAGGCCTTCGGCCGGCAGGAGCGCAGGCGCTGGGGGCCCCGCGAGCTTGACTTGGACCTGCTGGTCTTCGGGACCCATCGGATCAACATCGATCCCGCGGGCGTTGCGAGTCGTGCCGGCGTCCCGGACCCCGGCGACGGGACCTGGCTCCAGGTTCCGCATCCGAGCGCTCGGGACCGCCTCTTCGTCCTCGCTCCGCTGGCGGAGCTTGCCCCGGACCTCGTCCCTCCCGGCTGGGAACGAAGCGTGGCCGCGGCATGCACGGAGCGCGTGACGATCGATGGAGACCAGGTGGCGCGCCCGGTCGGCACGTGGCAAGGGCGTGGCTGGGACCTGAGCCCGTAGCGCGCGGCCACGCTGACCGTCGAGCGCGGCGCCTCGCCTAGAGGCGAACCGAGGGCGGCCGATCCCGGTCGAACATGTGGACGGTGTCCACGAAGCGGACCTTCTTGTTCTGGTAGGCCATCACCAGCGAGTGCGTCCGCGCGCCCCCTGCGAAGAAGCGGACGCCGCGCAGCAGGTCGCCGTCCGTGACGCCCGTCGCCGCGAACACGAGGTTCTCGCCGGGAGCGAGGTCCTCGGTCCGGTAGACGCGGCTCTCGTCCGCGCTGGTGCCCATGCGCTCGGCCCGGGCCCGCTCCTCGTCGTTGCGGAAGCGGAAGCGCGCCTGGATCTCGCCGCCGAGGCAGCGGAGTGCCGCCGCGGTGAGGACGCCTTCCGGTGCCCCGCCGATGCCCATGACGCCGTGGACGCCGGTGCCGGAGACCGCGCACGAGATCGCCGCCGAGAGGTCGCCGTCGCCGATGAGCTTGATGCGCGCGCCGGAGGCTCGCACCTCCTCGATCAGCCCATCGTGCCGCGGCCGCTCGAGGATCACGATCGTGATGTCCTCGACGCGCCGGCGAAGCGCGGCCGCGATGGCCTGCACGTTCTCCGTGGGCGTGCGGGTGATGTCGACCTGTCCGGCCGCGCCGGGTCCGACGCACAGCTTCTCCAGGTAGGTGTCGGGCGCGTTCAGGAGCCCGCCCTTCTCGGAAGCGGCCAGGACGGTGATGGCGTTGCCCTGCCCGTGGGCCACCAGGTTCGTCCCTTCGAGCGGGTCGACCGCGATGTCCACCTCCGGCTGGCCCTCCTCCCATGAGCCCACCGGTTCCCCGATGTAGAGCATCGGGGCCTCGTCGCGCTCGCCCTCGCCGATGACGATGCGGCCGCGCATCGGGACGGCGTCCATCTGCTGGCGCATTGCCTCGACCGCAACGTGGTCGGAATATTTGCGGTCGCCCTGCCCCATCGTGCGCGCGGCGGCGATGGCGGCCTCCTCGCACACGCTCAGGAAGTCGAGGGATATGTTGACGCTGTTCAGCTCCTGAGCCATCGGTCAGAGACTCCCGAAAACGAATAGATTTACGGCCGCCATGAAAAGGAACGCTTTGGCTAGGAAAGGCACGGGAATACTACCAGAGAGAGAGCGGAATTGATAGAGGCAAAAAGAGTGTGAGCGGTAAGCGGTGAGCAGTAAGCAGTTTCAAGAAATTTCGTCAGCGCCGCTTTCATCCAACTACTGCTCACCGCTCACCGCTCACCGCTCACTTCTTCGTCTCCGGCCTCAGATTCAGGTTCCGTATGAGCCTGTGCAGGTAGTTCGGGTGAA
>JAXDKU010000063.1:0-5612 GCA_034667005.1 Chloroflexota bacterium | reverse complement strand
CGCTGGAGGACGAAGAAGACGATCAGCGTCGGGATCGCCGCCAGGAGCGAGCCCGCGGCGAGCAGGTTGTAGTCGGTGAAGAAGGTGCCCTGGAGGTTGTTCAGCGCCGAGGTGATCGGCCGCTTGTCGCCCGACTTCATCAGCAGCAGCGCCCAGAAGAAGTCGTTGTAGATCCAGGTGAACTCCAGCACCGCCAGCGCCCCCAGCGCCGGCCGGCAGAGCGGCAGCACGATCCGGCGGTAGATGGTGAGCACGGGCGCGCCGTCGACGATGGCCGCCTGGGTCAGCTCCGAGGAGATGGTCTTCATGTAGTTGCTCAGCACGAAGATGCAGAAGCCGGCCTGGAAGACCACGTGGATCAGCACGACGCCGATCTGTTGGTCGTACAGGACGCCGTTGTCGCTCAGAGGGGCGGGCAGCGGGATCGCGAGGTAGAGGTGGTAGAGCGGCAGGATGATCACCTGCGGGGGGAGCAGGTTACCCGCGGTGAAGAGCACCAGCAACGCCACGTTGAAGCGCCACGTGAAGCGGGCGAGGCAGAACGCCACGAGCGAGCCGACCAGCAGCGTCAGGGCCACGGCCGGGATCGTCACGAGCGCGGTGTTCAGGTAGAAGCGCGGCAGGTCTGCCTCGTTCCACGCATTCACGAAGTTGTCCAGGCTCAGCGTCCCGGGCAGCGACACGTAGCCCGATGCGCTCGTCTCGGCGAACGGCCGCAGCGACGTGTAGACGGTCCAGAGGAGCGGCCACAGCCACGCGATCGCGAGAGCGATCAGGAACCCGTGGAGCAGGATCCGCCGCGGAGCAGCCCGGGTCATGCCCGCTCCTCGCGGAGGGCGCGGGCGAGATAGGCCACGATCGGCACCAGCGACCCGACGAGCAGCACCACGGCGATGGCCGAGCCGAAGCCGACGAGGTTCGCCTCGCCGAGCGAGTTGTTCGTGACCAGCGTCGACAGCAGCTCGAGGCCGTTCGTGCCCTGGTTGATCACGTACGCGATGTCGAACGCGCGCAGCGCCTCGATCGCGGTGATGGTCACGACGATCACGTTGATCGGGCGAAGGACGGGCAGGACCACGCGGAAGAAGGCCTGCCGCTCGCTCGCGCCGTCGAGGGCGGCGGCCTCACGAAGATCCGGATCGACGCTCCGCAGCCCGGCGAGGTACAGGATCATCACGTAGCCCGCGTGCCTCCACGTCGCCGCGATCAGCACCGCGAAGAGGTTGATGTCCGGGTTGCCCAGCCAGTCGACGGTGTTGGACTGGCCCGTCAGTCCCAGAGAAGCGTCGATGAAGCCCTCACCCGGCGCGTACTGGAGCTCCCAGATGAAGCCGACGACGGCCAGGGAGAGCACCACGGGCAGGTAGAAGATGCCCTGGTAGACGCGCGCCCCGCGCAGCCTCCGGTCCAGCAGCACCGCCAGGAGAACGCCCAGCGGCGTGGCCACGAGCACGAAGAACAGCAGCCAGACCAGGTTGTGCCAGAGCGCGGACCAGAAGAGCGGATAGCCGTTGAGCAGCGTCTCGTAGTTCTTGAGGCCCACCCAGTTCTCGGCCATGAGCGGCCCCACACCGCGCCAGTTGGTGAACGAGAGGACGGCCGAGACCGCGGCCGGCCCCCAGATCAGCAGCAGGTCCAGCAGGACCGGAACGGCCAGGATCGCGCCGATCGTCAGCTGATCCCGGCGAGGCAGGACGTTGAAGCGGCGCCTCCTGGAGCGCGCCAGCGGCCCGAAGCGTGCCGTCACGCAGGATCAGACGGCTGGAGGCAGGGAGTCCCAGAAGCGCTGCATCTCGGCCTGGAGTGCGCTCACGTCCTGGTTCGGGTCGCGGAGGAATCGCTGGAGGAACGACTGCATCCCGTTCGTTCCCGCGAAGTCCGGTCGCGTGTCGCGGTCGAGGAACTGGGTGAGCCGTCCCGCCTGGCTCACCAGCTCCACGGCCTTCTTCTGGAGCGGCGAGTAGTCGCTGGTTTCGGCATCCATCGCCGCCGGGAGGAAGCCCGGCGCGTGGTCGAAGAACAGCTTCTGGGTCGAGCCCCTGGCGTAGAAGGCCAGCCATGCCTTGGCCGTGGCGAGGTTCTGGGCAAGGGTGGCCGACCGGCTGCTGAGCATCACCACGTTGACCGGGGCCTCGACCGCCCGCTCTTCGTCGTACGGCGTGCCCAGCGTCGGGAACGGGAAGAAGTCCAGGTCGGCAAGGTCGTCCGGGTTCGTGAACTGCTGCGACGCGAACAGCCCGAGCATGAACATGCCCGCGGTCCTGCGGACCAGCTTGTCGGCGGCGAGCTGCCACTTCAGGCCGGCGTACGCGCCGTCCTGGAAGGGCACGAGCTCTCGCCATTTCGCGAACACGGCGGTGACGCGCGGATCCGTCCACTGCTCGCGGCCGGCCAGCAGGTCCACGTGGAACTGGTACCCGTTGAGCCGCAGGTTGAGCATGTCGAACGTGCCCATGGCCGGCCAGCCGTCCTGGTTCCCGAACGCCAGCGGGACGAGCCCGTCGGCCTGCATCCGTGTGGCGAGCGCGAGCAGCTCGTCCCAGGTTCCGGGCACCTGGTAGCCGTGCTCCGTGAACACGCTCTTCCGGTAGAAGACGGCCCACGGGTAGTAGTACACGGGGATCCCGTAGACCTTGCCGTCATCGCCCGTGGCAGCCCGGCGCAGCGCGTCGGTGAAGTTGCCCTTCACACCGGCCCAGACGTCGTCGATCGGGGAGGCCAGCCCCTGGTTGGCCAGGAACCGCATGCGGTATCCCGAGAACCAGGTGAACGCGTCGTCCGGCCGGCCGCCAAGGTAGGCCGTGATCTGGTTCTGGAACGTGTTGTGGTCGACCGTGTTCATGGCCACCGTGGAGCCCGTTGCCTGGCTGAACGCGGCATTGATCGCGTCCATGCCCGCTCGCTCGGCGGGGTCGGAGTGGTAGCTGCCCAGCGTGAACGTGCCGGTGCTCGGGGCACTCGCCGAGGGGGTGCCGCCCGCGCCCGTGGAGCACGCCGTCGCGGAGGCGATCGCCAGGGCCACGGCCGCATGACGCAGCATGGCCGCGACATCATTCGGTCTCACGGCGGCCCCTCCGGTCGCTGCCCCATCCCGCGCGGAGTATAGGCAGGCGCGCGGCGGATCTGGAGAGCGGCAGACACCACCGCAACCCTCGGATACGCCGGAACGGCCATCCTGTGCCTCGTGTTCGACGACGGGCCCGCGCGGCTGCTCCAGGATCTGAACGCGGCGCAGCAGGAGGCCGTGCGGGAGACACTCGGGCCGCTGGTCATCCTTGCGGGCGCGGGCTCCGGCAAGACCCGCGTGATCAGCCGGCGTGCCGCGTACGCCATCGAGACCGGCGCGGTGCCGGCCGACCGGATCCTGCTCGTGACGTTCACCGAGAAGGCGGCCACCGAGATGGTCGAGCGGATGCGGACGCTGGGCCATCCGCGAGTGATGGCGCGCACGTTCCACGCGGCAGCCCTGGCCCAGCTGCGCCACTTCTGGCCTGCCCGGCACGACGGCCGGGCTCTGCCGTCCGTGCTGCGCTCCAAGCTCTCGCTGCTCGTCCCGATGGTCGGGCGGCTGCCGGGCAACTACAAGTTCACGCCGGCCCGGGACGTGGCCGACACGATCGAGTGGGCGAAGGTCCGCCGGATTCCGCCGGCGCGCTGGATCGCCGAGGGTGGCGAGCGTGCTCCCCTGCCCCCCGACCTGTTCGCCCGGCTCTATGGCGACTACGAGCGGGCCAAGGAGAGGGCCGACCTGCTCGACTTCGAGGACATGCTGGTGGAGACGGTCCGGCTCCTCGAGGAGGACGCCGGCGCCGCGGCGCTGGTGCGGGCGCGCAAGACCTGGCTGAGCGTCGACGAATACCAGGACACGAACCCGCTCGCGGAGCGGCTGCTGGAGCTGTGGCTCGGCGACTCACGCGACCTGGCCGTAGTGGGCGATCCCGACCAGACGATCTACAGCTTCTCGGGCGCCACCCCGGAGTACCTGCTCCGCTTCGCCGAGCGCCATCCTGGTGCGAAGACCGTGGCGCTGACCGAGAACTACCGCTCCACGCCGCAGATCCTGGCCCTCGCCAACAAGCTGGTCGGCGAGGGAGAGCGCGGCCCGCTGGTCGCGACGCGTCCGCCCGGAGCGGCGCCGACGATCCGCCGCGTTCCCGATGCGGAGGCGGAGATGGCCGGGTTGGTGGCCGGCGTCCGGGGGCTGCTCGAGCGTGGAGTGGCCGCCGCCGAGATGGCCGTGCTGGTGCGCACGAACGCGCAGATCCCGCCGATCGAGGAGGCGCTGGCACGGGCAGGGATTTCCTACCGAGCCGTCGGGGTCCGCTTCCACGAGCGGCCGGAGGTCCGGCAGGCACGCCAGTTGCTGCGGCGCGCAAAGCTGAAGCAGGTCGGGCCGGAGCTCGCCGGCGCCGTGCGGCAGCTCTTCGAGGAGCGCCTCGGCCTCGGGCAGGAGGCCCAGGCGAAGGGCAACGAGGCCCGCGAGCGCAACGCGTCGCTGGAGCTCGTGCTCGCGATCCTGGACGACCTCGCCGAGCAGGACGCTGGCGTGGACCTGGCCGCCTTCGCCGCTGACCTGGACCGTCGCGACGAGGCCGAGCTGGCAAGCTCAGGCGAGGGCGTCAACCTGCTGACCTACCACCGGGCCAAGGGTCTCGAATGGGACGCCGTCTTCCTGCCCGCGCTCGAGGAGGGGCTGCTGCCGATCCGGCAGGCCAAGGAAGAAGACGAGGTCGCCGAGGAGCGGCGCCTCCTCTACGTGGGCGTGACGCGAGCCCGTGAGCACCTGGCGCTGTCATGGGCCCAGGTGCGCCCGGGGCAGGGCGGTAAGCCCGTCGGCCGCACGATGTCCAGGTTCCTGATCGCCCTGGAGCCACGCCGATCTCGGGTGGCGGAGCGAGCGGGCGCGGGGCATGGGGCGGCGTTCAGGCCGTCGCCGATCCCGCTGCGCGTGATGGAAGGTGCACTGCTCGAACGGTTGCAGCTCTGGCGCCGCGAGCGTGCCAAGGCGGACGTGATGCCCGCCTACGTCATCGCGCACGACGCCACGCTGGCAGCGATCGCCGAGCAGAAGCCGCGCTCCGCGGCAGCCCTCCGGCGCGTCAAGGGCATGGGCCCGACCAAGGTCGAGCGCTACGGCGAGGAGATCCTGGCCGTCATCGCAGCCGCCGACTGACCCTCCGCTAGAATTGGCGGCCCACTGGCGAGTGGCCAAGCGGTAAGGCGCCTGACTCTGGATCAGGAGATCGAAGGTTCGAATCCTTCCTCGCCAGCCAGTTTCCCGCGTTGGCGCGCAGCGGCGATGATGTTCCGTCCCGCGTGACGGTCCGCCGGCTCCAGACGCTTGGCTGCGGCGAGCCGATCCGGATCTCGAAGAAACGACTGACGCCTGACGACGTGGCTCCGGCTACGCCCCGCTCGCGGCCAGTCCTGCCTCTGAGCCGGCGGGACCGAAGCGGGTCCGGCGGTTCGACCGCAGGCGTTTCTCTTCGTACATGGCCTTGTCCGCCTCCGACAGGAGGTCGTCGGTGCCACGGGCCGGGCCGAGCGCCGTGGCGCGGCCGATGCTCGCCGCGATGACGACGAGGTGGTCCTTCACCTCGGCAGGTTGCTGG
>JAXDKU010000062.1:0-60887 GCA_034667005.1 Chloroflexota bacterium | reverse complement strand
GCCCGCGCCACGAGGTCGTTCACAGCAACTGGTCCTCGTTGCTCTCGGCCCGTTCGGCCGTGCTCCCGGTCCGCTCGGAGCCGGTCCCGGTGAGCGTGCCGGTGGAGAGCTGTTCCTCGTCCTCGGTGACGTTGCCGGTGCCGCCGGGATTCCAGGTGCTGCTGGGCGTGGCGATGTCCTCGCCGGCCTCATTGCCGACGCCACCGGGGTTCCAGGTCGGATCCTCGCGGGCCTCGGTCCGAGTCTCGTCCTCGTCCATCTGCGCGTCAGCTTCCCCGTCGCGCGTCGAGATGGGGCCCATGTCGCGTGCTGCGCGATCCATCTGAGACATGTTCTACCTCGATGTGCGGCTGGAGACGCGCGCGACCACATGGGATCGCGGCGATCGTGTGCAGCGTGCGCTCCGTGGCATGGACGCGGCGTCAGCGTCACGGTGCGATGCCTTGCACTCTCGCGTCACCGGTTGGGATGCGAGCCGATCCGTCTGGCGGGCGACGAGACGTTCAGGCCCGCCAGGACGAGCGCCGGGTGTTACTCCGCCAGTCGCAGCAGGCGCTTGCGGATGCGCTGGAGCGAGGACCGGTCGGCGAAGGCGACGAAGAGCGTGTCGTCACCCGCGATCGAGCCGGCCACCTCGGGCCAGCGTGCGCGATCCAGGGCAGCGGCGATGGCGTGTGCGCTGCCAGGCACCGCCCGGACGACCAGCAGCAGGCCGGCCTGCTTCACCTCGATCGGGAGATCCCGCAGCAGCTTCGCGAGCCGCTCCTCGCCGCTGGCTTCCAGCTCGTCGAGGCGCGCCGGCAGCGCGTAGCCCTGCACCCCGCCCCGGCCGAGCTTGATCAGCCCCAGCTCCGCCACGTCCCGGCTGATCGTCGCCTGCGTTGCGCGGAAGCCGCGCTCCCGGAGTGCCGCTGCCAGCTCGTGCTGCGTACGGACCGGGTGCTGCTCCAGCAGGTCGCGGATGGCCTGCTGCCGCAGCTGCTTCATCACCTCCATGGCGGGGCCTCTAGCGGCCCCACAGGAGCGCCGCCGCGACCAGGGCGAAGGCCAGCCGGTACGCGATGAACGCCCCGGTGCTGTGCGAGCGCAGGAACCGGAGCATCCAGCCGATCGCGATGAAGCCGGCCACGGCCGCCGCCGTGAAGCCACCCGCGAGCGCGACGTAGTCGACCGTGCCCGCCGGCGCGCCGACGACCTCGCGCAGCTTCCACACCCCGGCCCCGCCGATCACCGGAATCCCCATCAGGAACGCAAAGCGGGCCGCGGCTTCGCGTTCCAGCCCGCGGAAGAGCCCGGCGGCGATCGTGATGCCCGAGCGGCTGATGCCGGGGAACAGCGCGAACGCCTGGGCCACACCGATCGTGACGGCGTCGGCCAGGTCCGCCTGGTCGAGCGAACGGCGCCGTCGCCCGTACCACTCGGCGGCGAGCAGCACGAGCGCGCCCACCACGAGCAGAACCGGCACCAGCAGGAGCCGCTCGCGGAAGTAGGTGTCGAAGAAGCTCTCGAAGAGGAACCCGAGGATGGCTGCCGGCACGACGCTGACGAGCAGCAGCCAAGCGAGCCGACGGTCCGGGTCGCCCGCAAGCGAGCGATCCCGAATCGACGCGATGCCCGCCGACACGAGCCGGACCACGTCGCGCCAGAAGAACGCGAGCAGCGCCAGGAGCGTGCCCAGGTGGAGCATCACGTCGAACGACGCGCTGTTCAGGAACGCATCGTTCCAGCCGAGCAGCGGGGGCAGCAGGATGAGGTGCGCCGATGACGAGATCGGCAGGAACTCGGTGAGCCCCTGCACGATCCCGATCACGATCGCCTGGACCAGGTGGTCCATCTAGCGAGCCATGGCTGCGGCTGATGCCGCCGGACGCCGCGGCGCTAGCGGATGAAGAGCGGGGCGAGCACCAGCGTGATCGTCGCCAGCAGCTTGACGAGCACGTGGAGCGAAGGGCCGGCCGTGTCCTTGAAGGGGTCGCCGACCGTGTCGCCGACGACGCCCGCGGCATGCGCCGGGGTCCCCTTCCCGAGCACGTTGCCCTGGTCGTCCTTGAGATGCCCGAGCTCGATGTACTTCTTCGCGTTGTCCCACGCGCCGCCGCTGTTGTTCAGGAAGGTGGCGAGGAGAACACCGGCGATGGTGCCGACCATCAGCAGTCCGGCCACGGCCTGGTAGCCGAGCAAAACGCCGACCACGATCGGAGTGGCGACGGCCACGACGCCCGGCAGGATCATCTCCTTGAGGGCCGCCTTGGTGGTGATGTCCACGACGCGCGCGTAGTCGGGCCGCTGGGTGTAGTCCATGATCCCGGGCATCTCCCGGAACTGGCGGCGGACCTCGACGATGATCGCCTGGGCCGTCTTGCCCACCGCGCGGATGGCGAGCGAGCTGAAGAAGTAGGCCAGCATCGCGCCGATGAGGGCGGCGACGAAGACCTGGACGTCGGCCAGGTTGACCGAGGTCAGGAGCGTGCCCGCGGCGCGCGTGCCCGCGTCGATCTGGCGCTGGAGGATCAGGTTCACCTTGTCGATGTAGGCGCTGAAGAGCAGGAAGGCCGCGAGGCTCGCCGAGGCGATCGCGTAGCCCTTGGTGAGGGCCTTGGTGGTGTTGCCGACGGCGTCGAGGCGGTCGGTGATCTCGCGCGCGCCGGCCTCGGCCTTCGAGAACTCGGCGATGCCGCCGGCGTTGTCCGTGATGGGGCCGAAGGTATCCATGGCGAGGATGTAAGCGGTCGTCATGAGCATGCCCATCGTCGCCACGGCGGTGCCGAAGATGCCTCCGACGTTGCGTCCATCCGCCGCGATGATGCCGGCCTTCTCGCCGAGGAAGTGGCTGAGGATCAGCGCGATGCCGATCGTGATCGCCGTCACGAAGGTCGTTTCGAAGCCCACGGCCGTGCCGGAGATGATGTTCGTGGCAGGGCCGGTCTTGGAAGCCTCCGCGATCTCGCGGACCGGCCGGAACGTGCCGGCCGTGTAGTACTGCGTGATGTAGACGAAGGCGACGCTCGTGGCCAGGCCGACGACGCCGCAGCCGAAGAACCAGACCCAGGCCGGGATGCCGTTGTCGCCCAGCTGGCCGCCCGTGTTCATCATCACGTAGGTGCAGATGCCCAGGCCGATCACCGAAAAGACGGTCGTCGCCCAGTAGCCGCGGTTGAGGATGTTCATGGGGTTCTCATCCTCACGGCCGCGGATGAAGAACTGCACGGCGATGATCGTGCCGAGGAGGCCGAACGCTCGGACGACGAGCGGGAAGAAGATCCAGGCGGTGGGGTTGGGCCAGCCTGCGGCGACGGCGATGCCGTAGACCGCCACGCCGAGGATCATCGCCCCGATGTTCTCGGCGGCCGTCGACTCGAAGAGGTCCGCGCCGCGGCCGGCGCAGTCGCCGACGTTGTCGCCGACGAGGTCCGCGACGACACCCGCGTTGCGCGGATCGTCCTCGGGGATCCCCGCCTCGACCTTGCCGACGAGGTCGGAGCCGACGTCGGCGGCCTTGGTGTAGATACCGCCGCCGAGCTGGGCGAAGAGGGCGACGAACGAGGCCCCGAAACCGAAGCCGACGATCAGGAACGGGGCGTCATGCGTGGCCTGGCCGCCGGCGAGGCCGCCGTACGCAGCGAAGATCGCCCACACGCCCAGCAGGGAGAGGGCAACGACGAGGAAGCCCGACACGGCACCGCCGCGCATGGCGACCTGGACGGCACCGACCAGGCTCGTGCGCGCGGCAGACGCGGTGCGCACGTTGGCCTTGACGCTGATGAACATTCCGATGATGCCGGACGCCATCGAGCAGGCCGCGCCGACGAGGAACGCGATCGCGGTGCGAACGCCGAGCGGAAGGCCGCTGATGTCGGTGTCGGCGACCGTAGGCCCCTCGACCACGGCGATGACGGCGCCGATGACGATGGCACCGAGGATCGCCAGGATCCCGATGGTCGTGTACTGGCGCCGGATGAACGCGACCGCGCCCTCGTAGATCATGGCGGCCACGTCCTGCATGGCCTGCGGACCCGGGTCGCGGGCAAGCACCCAGCGCGCGAGGTAGAGCGCGAAGAGCACGGCGAGCGCGCCCGCCACGGGGATGATCAGGTTGATCGTGTCGCCCACGATGAGGTCAGCCTCCCTTAGATGCACGCCCGCTGAGGGCGAGATGGCCCGGCAGTCTGCGGATGTTTCGCTCCCGCGAGTGCGGCTCGCTCCATCGGGCGGCCACGCGTGCCGCGGAGCACTCCATCCGCAGGCATACATGGAAAGAGCCCCGGGACCCCGGGGCTGCTTCGATGGTCGGGCGGCTCGGAGTGTAGCAAGGGTGGATGAGAGGGGTCAAACCCGGTGTTGGCACCGGATATATGCACGCCCACGAGGCGCGGCCCGCGCGCGCGCCCGTGGTGTGGACACAGCGCAACGCGGGCCGGGCCGCCGCCGGTTCCCTCGTGGTGCGCCGCTGGCATACTCGGGCGGAGGTGCGGGGCCGAGCTCGTCTGCTGCTGGAGATCGTCGAGACCGTCGTGCTGACGGTGCTGGTCGCCGTCCTGATCCAGACGTCCGTCGCGCAGCCCTACCGCGTCGAGCAGACGAGCATGCAGGAGACGCTCGAGGACGGGCAGATGGTGCTGGTCGACAAGCTGACGCCGCGCTTCGAGGGCTACCGGCGCGGCGACATCGTGGTCTTCACGCCGCCGGCCGACGACGGCCAGATCCCGTTCATCAAGCGCGTGATCGGGGTGCCCGGCGATGTGGTGGAGCTGGCCGCGGGGCTGGTGCTGGTCAACGGCGTGGCGCTCGACGAATCCGGGTACGTCTTCCAGGGCCAGCGCACGGATCCGATCAACGGGGAGCGTCGCTGGGACGTGCCGGACGGCATGCTCTTCGTGCTCGGCGACCACCGGGGCAACTCGACGGATTCGCGCTCGACCCGGGTCGGGCTGGTGCCACTGACGTCGGTGATCGGCCGCGCCGTGGTCCGCTACTGGCCGCTCGCAAGGCTTGGGTTGCTGTCGCCGCCCTCTTACTCGACCGGGCCGCAGGCGGCGTCCGTTCCGTAGGGCTCGCGGGATGCCATCGGCGTTGGAGAGCTGCCACGCCCAGTCCCTTAGCGTGAGCCTCAGCCGACGGGAGTCCCGTTCCACGCGGTCCACGCAGAGATTGGCGAGAGGGTCGCGTCGATTCGAGCGAGATCCGCTGCCCACGGCGTCGCGTTCGGCGCTGCGGCTCCGATCAGCTCCAGCGCCAATGGCACGCCCCAGCGGAGCAGTGGCACTTGGCGCTGCTCGGCAAGGATGCTGAGCCGCGCTTTGGCCTCTCTCGACAGGCGCCCGTGAACCGATCGGTTCCCTACGATCTCGAGAAGATCCACGTCGATGCCTGGCGCGCTGATTCGGCGAAGGTTTGCAGTGACGATGCGGAGGGTGGGCCAATCGGCCCGGGAGTAAACGGCGTAGGCGCCGGCGAGGCCGAGAATCGCGTCGAACCACTTCTGCCGGGTGAGCTGGTCGGCTTGCTCGGGCGTCAACGCGTCGAGCCGCCCTGTGGCGAGGAGGAGATCCCACTCTGGCGAGTCGGTCTTGGACAGCGGCTCGACCCAAAGGCCCTTCGTCGACCATTTGACGGCCAGCGACGTGTTGTGGAGGATCGGGAAGTTGGCGTCCGGTTGGGCGGGACGCTCAAGACGGACGACCGCAGTCCCGTCTGCCGGCAGGTTCCTGGCCGGCAATTTGAGCGCCCAGTCCGCGGCGCGACGATCCGCGCTGACAAGCGCCCCGCCAGGTGTTCCATCCGGGTCCACGAGGTGGCCTAACGGAGCCCGGCCGCCCAGGCCGTAGATCGTGTAGCCGCGCGGCTCGAGCTCGAGCTGGTCGGCCAGCCGCACCCGGAGCGACGGGGTGCCGATCGACCTTGGCACCCGGATAGTCGCCGGCTTGCCGGACGATGGGGCCACCACGATGTCGCTCCATGAGCCCCACGGGAGGTCGACTCGGATCTCGACGGGACCGGGATTCACTCGGACGAGCGGCTGGATGCCAAGTGCGTCGAGCGACGTTCGGATGACGCCCTGCGAGGTGCGTTTGGAGTTTCGTCCAGCCGCCTGCGCCACGGTCTCTACAACGGCCTGTGGGGATTGTCCGGGCGGCCCGATCGTCACGCTCTCGCGCTTCCGGAGCGGGCCGGCCAGGCTAACGGGTGTTGACGCCAGGACGAACCGGAGATTCGGAGCGGTGGCAGCGACGGCCGGATCGCGGACCACGGCATGGACAATGAAGGTCGGTCCTACGACTCTCTGGACCGCCGCGACCCAGTCATCGACCATGCGGCGCGCGTGGCCCGTCGAGCCGGGTTTCACCCAGAATACGGGCCCGGTTTCGTGACGCTGCATGCGGATGCCTCTGCCTACCCGCAACCATGGCGACTCGGGACCGTGCAGCCCACCCACAACTGCCTTAGCCGGCAGGTCGAGTCCAAGGTTCGACTCGATCTCGGGGTAATGATTCTGAAGAACTGAAAACGGGTACCGGCCGCCGTTACCGAACACCTTGACGGAATAGATCGAGTCCTCCGCATGTCCGACGACCCCTGCGAGATCAGCACCGGCAGTGATGTTGGCGCTGGCGAAGCCGCCGTGTCCGGGCTCGGCGCCAGAGTCATCGCTCTGGACAGTGAAGGGTTCGAGTGCTGGAGCAAGAATGGTCGTCGCGACGGGTGCCGTGTCACTGGCCGAGACCCGCGCAAACGAGTCCGGGCCGACGAGTGGCGCCTGTGTTTCTGGAGGTGAGGCGCCCTCGCCCGGCCCAAGTCGCTGCGTCATTCGGAACACGACTGAGCGATCCTCGGTGGTGTCTGTGTCGACTGAGGATTCGGCTACGTTCCAATTCGCGCCGGTCCGCATCTTCACCTCGACTCGGACAGGCAGGGCTGGTGGGAAGCGGGCGACGAGCGGCGTGTCGATCTCGGGAGACGTTGGATCAGGCCGGCTCAGGTCCCAGAACGGCCGCTGGTTCACCCATATGCGGACTGACTCTACGTCGGCCGTGGCAACCGGCGGTGCAATGTCGAGCGTCACGCTAACCGGTGCGGGATCGGCGATCTCGAATACAGGCGATCTGCCGTCAACTGGGCGGAGGCCCATCGGGTAAGCCTGAGGCGTCTGAAGCTGGCTCGGCGTGAGGTTTTGCGCGTCGGTGGCAACCTGGCTCGCGACATACGGGTGCATGACCCTGACTATGTCGAGCCACCTCTGGCCTGTCTCAAAGTCGAGGGTGACGGCCTCGAGCATCGGGCTGCTGGGATCCATCGCAGGCATGAGCCTGCGCAGGAAGGCGCCGCGGCCTTCGATCTCCTGGGCCAGCTGGCCTACGGTGGCGGCAAAGCAGGCGGTGAGCGAGTTCGTCTCCTTCGGGGTGAATTGGTCAGGACGCACGCCGCTCGGCATTGAGGCCATGATTGTCGGTCGGACACCCTTCGGGTACGGGTAGTTTTGACAGCCGTCCATAACCAGAAACTGGAGTGGAAAGGCTGTGCTCAGGAAGAAGTCGATGTACAAATCGATGCCGATGTTCGTCCAGGCGTCGTTGATGCCGGACTCCTGGGTCAGGAACAGCCGCTTGCTCGACGGTTCGTATAGCCCGTGGCCACTCAGGAAAACGAACAGCCGGGTGCCACCCGGTATGGCTTGGAGCTTCTTGGCGGAGTCCCAGATCGCCGCCTCGCGTGCGTCCTGCCATTTGATTCCGAGCGCATCGAGAGCTGGTCTGGTCGTCGCGGACGGCGCCGCGTGAACAAATATCTGGCTGTCCGGCACCTGGAGCTTTCGAAGCCACTCGACCACAGCGATCGCGTCTGCAGCGGCCCCGCGGAGGCGAGGAATCGACGGCAGCTCGTACTCGTCGATGCCGACGACGAGTGCCCAGGTGGTCGAGCCGTTGCCCATTCGCGCTACGGCTGGAATGCCGGCACGGCGGCGACCCGGTCCGCGATGAACCTGAACGTCCAGTTATCTGTCCAATATGCGCTATGTGCGGCGGGAAAGGCCTCCGGCAGATGGAGCTCCTCGTCGACGATGTCGAGGTTGGCATGTCCCAACTCTCTCTCGAAGATCGTCTTGGCGCGGAACGACACGAAGTCGTTTCGGTTGTAGATGTTTAGCCAAGGCGTGAACGGCGCATTAACTATCGAGTACGATTGGTTGACACCCCCGGCCGGGGCGGGTTGTTTAGTGGCGCCGGACGTGGCGTCAGCACGTGGCCGCTCGAGGGCGTCATATGCGTAGAGGATGGACGCCTGTGACCCGACCGTTACCAGCAGGTCCACCGGCGGGTGGCTCGCTCTGGCCAGCAAGTCGACGAGCATGATCCCACCGAGGCTGTGGCCCAGAGCAAGGACCGGTCCGTCCGCGCCCGCCAGGCATTTCGTCACATGGTCAACCATCGCGGCTCCTCGCCGGAGGTAGTGCAGGATGTCAGCCAGGACGAGACTATTTTCATCCTGGATCGCGATGCGGTGATCGGCGGCAAGTGCGGTCGCTCGATGGGCGATGAAGCTGCCGATCCGGTCCCTGATCCAACCTGGGACGAGGCCCTTCGTCGTGACCGGAGCCAGTCGCTCGGCGAGCAGCGCCACGAAAGCGTCGCGGATCGTCCCGTTGATAACGAGCGCGGGCATGGTGCCCGGCGCGTCAGCCCGGTGCCCGGCGATGATCTCGGCGACGATCGCGCGTGCCACAACGGGTGCGAGATCAACGTCGCTGACCGATCCGACGACCGTCGCTGCGTCTCCGAGCTCCGAGCTTGCGGCGACCGCTCCGATGGCATCGCTGAACTCCTTGGGACCGATGCCGGTCGCCGCGGTCGGCAGATCCTGTTGGGACGCGAGGGCCGCGACAACGTCGTGCGCAGCCTGGCTGGGCAGCAGGCCTCCGATAGCCGGACCGACGCCGCCTACGCCCGTCCCCGGGCCGCCAGCGGCGATGATCCGGAGTTCGAACAACGGATCGTCGAATAGCAGAGACCAGCGCGCAGCCTCTAGCGCCTCGTCGTCAGGTTGGGCTGCAAGCGCCCTGGTTACGATCGTGGGCGGAAGCGTGTCGTCGACCCCGACGGGTATTGCGCCGACGACTTCGCCCCACCGGCACATGACAACCTTCAGATTCCTGAGCTCGGGTTGGTCCCGGATTCCGTTCCGGATGCTCTGCTCGAGCCGGTCGATCCCCGCCGACCGGACACCGGCACCGTGAACAACAACGATCGTTCCCATCCGCCCGGCTTCCTCGTTCACAGTGGATGTGGAGGACTTGGTACGCCACCTGCAAACTATATCTTTCCCTGATGTCAATACAGGGATCAGCGACCCCCAGGGCGCGTCCGTGCCGTAGCCCTGGCGGAGTGCCGCCGGCCCGCCGGCGTTCCTAGCGGCCCGCCTCGGCTCGGCGCTGCTCCTCGATCGTCAGCTCGGCCAGGGGCTCGGCCTCCAGGCGGTCGTCCGGGATTGGATCGCCGCTCTCGATCGAGCGGCCGTAGGTCCCGGCCTCGATGCGCTCCTCCGCCCGGGCGACGGCGTCCAGCCGTGCCCGCAGGTTGGCGATCAGAGCGTCGTCGACCATCTCGCTCGCGAGCTGGCTGCCGGAGTCGGCTTCACCGGTCTGCTGGTTCTCAAGGTCGGTGTCGTCCGTGACCTCACCCGTCAGGTCACCCAATGACGCCTCGATCCGCTCGCGCTCGGCGGCGATGAGTTTGCGGGCTCGTGCCTCGTCCACGCTCGGATCTCTTAGTTGCCCGGGCCGACAACCCACGTGTCGATTTCGCGGGCGTAGTCGAGCAGCTCGTCCGGGGCGAACCAGAGCGCAAGCTCCTGCTCGGCGTTGTCCACCGAGTCCGAGGCGTGGACCAGGTTCTGACCCGTCTCCAGGGCGAAGTCGCCGCGAATCGTGCCCGGGGCGGCGTCCTGCGGCTTGGTCGCGCCATTGATGGCGCGGCAGACGGCGACGGCGTTCAGGCCCTCGAGCGCGAGCGCGACCAGCGGAGCCGACGTGATGAAGTCGACCAGCGCGCCGAAGAACGGCTTCTCGCGGTGGACGTCGTAGTGGCGCTCGGCCAGGTCGCGATCCACCTGGATCAGCTTCAGCCCGACCAGCTTCAGGCCGCGCTGCTCGTAGCGATCCAGGATGCGGCCGACCAGCAGCCGCTGGACCCCGTCCGGCTTGATGAGCACCAGCGTGCGTTCCGTCACGTCGACTCCTCGAGGATCTCGCGCGCCGACACGGCACGCATGGCTTCCTGGTAGGCCGCGCTCGCCTCGACGTCTCTGCCGAGTCCGCGGTAGATGTCGCCACGCAACATGTGCAGCGGGACGAGCCGGGCCTCCGCGCGCGACGACGACGCGACGACGCGGTCGGCCAGCGACAGGATGACAGGTGCGAGCGCGCGATCCATCCGCAGCAGCAGCGCGAGGCGGTCGGCGACCTGGTCCAGCTCGCCGCGCTCGACGAGGCGCTCAACGCCCTCCAGCTCGAGGCCCGCGGCCCGCCCGGCGTCCAGCAGCTCGCGCATCGAGGCACCCGGGCCGACGGGAGCGCCGAGGCCGATCGGCCGGCCTGACGGCACGGCCGGCTGCCGGCCCCACCCGGCCACGCCGGCTCGTCCCAGGCGCCCGCCCTGCATCCCGGCCGAGCCCGGACGTTCGGGGAGCGGCTCGGGACCCGGTGCGGGCTCCCAGCGCACGCTCGCGGGGTCGGCCGTCTCCGCTCCGCCGACCAGCAGGCCGCGGCGGCCCGGCTCGTTCGAGTCCATGAACATCTGCGGCCCGTCCGCGGCCGGCCAGGCGGTGCTGCGCGGCTCGCCGGCGAAGAGGCGGTCCACGCCGAGGCCGAGCAGCTCCAGCACCTGCGACGAGTGGCCGCGCGCGTCGATGAGATGGCCGTGCCGGTCCAGCGCCTCGGCGCAGATCAGGTGGGCCAGCGGGTCGGAGCCGCCGTTGGCGAGGTGGGCCTGCGCGGACTCGGCGGCACCCTCGAGGTCGCCGCTCCGCCAGCGCGCCTCCGCGAGGTCGGCGAGCGCCTCGCGGTCCAGCGTCCCGGCGCCGGCCATCTGCTCGAGCTCCGCGCGCGCCAGCGAAAGCAGCCCGCCGCGCAGGTGCAGCCGCGCCAGTCGTGCGTCCGTGGAGCGTGCGGCGGTCGGCTCGACTGCGACGACGGTCATGGCAGGCGCAGCGCGCGCTCCAGGTGGCGCGCGTGCCCGGGAGGCGCGACGACGGCGAGGCACAGCCCCTCGTCGGTGATCAGGCGCTCGGCGAGAATGCGGATGTCGGACGCGGTGACGCGATCGATCGCGGCGAGCGCGTCGTCCAGCGTCAGGACGCGGTCGTGGAGCGCCTCCTGCCCACCGAGCCACGCGGCCATGTGGCGGCTCTCCTCCAGCCGCAGCTCGAGGCGGCCGCGGGTGTAGGCACGCGCCTTGTTCAGCTCCTGCCGCGGCACCGTCTCGTCGCGCAGCCGCGCGAGCTCGGCGAGCACCGCGGCCAGCGCCTTCGTCATGACGTGGGGATCGACGCCCGCGTAGATCTGGAGCGCGCCGCAATCCGCGTAGTCGGTCTGGAACGAGTGCACGTCGTAGGCGAGCCCGGCTTCCTCGCGAACGCGCTGGAAGAGCCGGCTGCTCGAGCCGTCGCCCAGCACGGTGTTCAGCAGCTCGAGCGTCCACTGGTCCGGGTGGTCGCGTGGCAGCGCGGGCAGGCCGAGGCAGACGTGGGCCTGCTCGATGGCGCTCTCGCGGACCGTCACGCGGACCGCCGGGATCGAGGGCGCCGGCGCAAACTCGGGCACGACGCCCGTGCCGATTCCGAAGTGGCGCCTCGTCAGCTCCACGACCTCCTCGTGCGGCAGGTCGCCGGCCGCGGCAACGACCAGGTTGGCGGGCCGGTAGCCCGCCTCCCAGAACGCGTGGATGTCCTCCACGGAGAGCGCCCGGACCGATTCCTCGTCGCCCGCGATCTCCCAGCCCAGCGGCGTGTCGCCGAAGAAGCCCTCGTCGAAGACGTTGTAGATGTGCTGGCCCGGATCGTCGCGGTAGGAGCGGATCTCCTCGACGATGATGTCGCGCTCCCGGTCGATGTCGGCTTCTCGGAGCAGCGGCCGGACGACCAGCTCGGCGAGCACGTTGAACGCGCGATCGGCCTCACGCCGCGGCAGCCGCGCCCAGTAGACGGTCGACTCGCGGTCCGTGGCCGCGTTGGACGTCCCGCCGACACCCTCGATGGCCTCCGACACGTCCCGGGTGGTCGGGAACGCGGCGGTCCCCTTGAACGTGAGGTGCTCCATGAAATGCGCCACGCCCGCCCGCTCGCGGTTCTCCAGTCGGGAGCCGACGAGCACGTAGACGGCGACGGCGAGCGAGCGCGTGCCCGGCAGGCGAGCAGAAATGACGCGCGGCCCGTCGGGCAGCACGGTGCGCTGGAACATTGGCGGAGATGCTACAGGGAAAGCAGGCTCGCTCCGCCGGAGCGGCGAGGCCCCGGCGGAGGAAGACTCCCTACTTGGGCAGGATCGAGCCGATGGCGCTCTGGCCGAAGTAGATCGCGAACCCGGCTGCCACCACCCACATGAGCGGGTGGATGTCGCGGACCTTGCCGACGATCACCTTGATCGCGACGTAGGACACGAAGGCGGCCCCGATGCCCACCGTGATGCTGAAGGTGAGGGGCATCAGCATGATGCCGAGGAGTGCGGGCAGGCCCTCCTCGAAATCGGCGAAGTTGATGTCCTTGATCAGGGTGGTCATCAGGAAGCCGACCAGGATCAGGACGGGAGACGTCGCCGCGAACGGCACCAGGGTGACGAGCGGCGACAGCAGGATCATGAAGAGGAAGAGGACGCCGACCACCACCGCGGTGAAGCCGGTCCGGCCTCCCTCGGCGACGCCGGCTGCGCTCTCGATGTAGGTCGTGTTGGAGCTGATGCCGGCCGCGCCGCCGGCGATCGCTGCGACGCTGTCGACCAGCAGAACCCGGCCGATGCCCGGCACCTGGCCGTCCGGCGTGGTCAGACCCGCCTGCTCGGTGATGGCCGTGGCCGTCCCCATGGTGTCGAAGAAGTCGGCCAGCATGATCGTGAAGATCGTCAGGATCGCGGCGAGCACGCCCAGCGTGCTGAACACGTTCCCGACGTCGAACTGGCCGATCGTCCCGAAGCTGATGCTCGCCGAGAACGACCCCGGCACCGACGTCACGCCGGTCACCAGCGCCAGCACGGACGTGATGACGATGCTGAGCACCAGGGCCGCCGGAACCTTCCGGACGTAGAGCACGATCGTGATGAGGAGGCCGATCACGGTCAGCCAGGTGTTCCACGAGTTGGGGAACACGAACTCCACGGGCACCGGACCATCGCCCGCGGGCTGGCGGATCAGCCCGCCGTCCACGAAGCCGATGAACAGGATGAAGAGCCCGATTCCGACGCCGATGGCGCGCTTGAGCGCCAGCGGCACCGCGTTCATGATCGCCTCGCGAAGGCCGATCAGGACCAGCACCGTGACGGCGACGCCCTCGAGGACGATCACGCCCATGGCGCCCTGGGGCGTCAGGCCGGCGCCGAGGACCAGCCCGAAGGCCACGATCCCGTTGATGCCAAGGCCGGCCGCGATTGCCAGCGGATAGTTGCTGTACAGGCCCATGGCGATCGTCATGACACCTGCCACGAGGGCAGTCGCCGCGGCCGCGGCTCCCTTGTCGATCCCTGCATTGCTGAGAATCAGCGGGTTCACGGCCACGATGTAGACCATGACCATGAAGGTGGTGACGCCCGCCTTCACCTCGGTGGCGAAGGTCGTTCCTCGTTCCGCGAACTTGAAGTACGACGCGATGGCTTCCATCGGCAGAGTTCCTCCCTCTCAGGACCTCCAGTGGCGCGGCGGCCTGTCTCGTTGGGCGACCGCTCCGCACCCCATTGACGCCAGCCCTGCTCGTCAGTCCCCGGCGGCCTCCTCTCCCTCGCGAAGGCCTTCGCCGCCCTCCAGCGCACCGAGCTCCATCTGCACGTACTCGGGCAGCGGCTCGAGCCGGAACGCCTGCTGGACCGGCTGCTCCGGGTCGATGTGGGCGATGGGGGCGAACTCGATCTCGACGCGCTCGTCGCCCTGAACCAGGCGGTAGGAGAGCAGCTGGTCGGAGCGGGTCTCGAACTCCAGGTGCTCGAAGGAGGCAACGTTGATGCAGATCGAGAGGGGGGTGAAAAAGGTCGACACGTTGGGCTGGTCCAGCACCAGCCGCTCGACCCAGCCCGTACCGTGCGAGACGAGGCTGCCTGCGCGCAGGTAGCGGTAGGAGACGGTCTGCTTCAGGAGCGGCCGGAGCAGGTGGTAGATGTCCGTCGGCGTCGAAACCAGGCCACTGTTGACGAAGAACTTGGCGGCCGGCTCGGACGACACACACCTCTCCTGGGCGACGGGACGGGGGTCGCGAACCCGGGCATCGTAGCGCAGCGGGACCGTCTCGGGATGCCCTGGTTGACGCGCCGCGGCCCCTATGATCCGGCCGATGCGAGCGGCCACGGAACGCGGCAACGGCTGGCGATGGGCCCTGCCGCGGATCCTCCTCCTGTTCCTCGTGGCGCGGCTGCTCGTCATCGTGTGCGCGGCCGGCGTGGAGACGCTGGCGCACCCCGATCCGGCCGGACCGGACGGCTCCACGTTGCGTGCCACCGACCGCCCGATCCTCGCCAGCCTCACATCGTGGGACGCGGTCTACTACCTCGAGATCGCGCGGAACGGCTACCAGCCGGGGCCAGTGAACGGACCCTATCCGGAGATCGTCTTCTTCCCGCTGTACCCCGCGGTCGTCGCGGCGGTCGCGCCGCTCTTCGATGGGGATCTCCCGCTCGCGGCCGCAGTGGTCGGCAACCTCGGGGGCCTTGCGGGACTGGTCGCGGTCTACGCCCTCGCCCGGCGCCGGCTGTCGCCACGGGCGTCGATCCTGACGACCGGGCTGGTCGGCCTGAACCCTGGCGCGGTGGCGTTCTCGATGGCCTACAGCGACGGGCTCTTCCTCGCCCTGTCGGCCGGCTCTCTCTACCTGGCGGAGCGTGGCGGCCGGGGATCGCGACCCGCGGCGGCGGCGCTGTCCGCGCTCGCCGGTCTCACCCGGCTCCAGGGCGCGCTGCTGATCGTTCCCCTGCTCGTGCTCTTCTGGCGGCAGGACGCCCGACGAGCGCGCGCGTCGTGGCTCTGGTCGCTCGGCGGGCCCATCGGTTTGGCTGCGTTCTGTGTCTTCGTCGGCGGGGTCGCGGGCGATCCGCTGATTCCGATCACCGCGCAGGGAGCCTGGGAGCTCGGCGCCGTCCCCGGGGCAGTCGCAGACGCCTGGGTGCTCATGCTCGCGGCGCTGGTCTACGGAGCCACCGCGCTGGTCGAGCTGCGTCTCCTCTGGGACCGCTGGCGGAGCGCCTCCGATCCCGCCGGGGTGGCCTGGGCCGTGGTCAACGTCGCGGCCATGGCCGTCGCGAGGCGGGTCGCATCGCTGCCCCGCTACATGGCCCCGGTCACGCAACTGGCGGAGCAGCTCGCCGGCGGCGGGTACGCACCGAGAACCGTCCGGCTGGTCGTGGCCGGCTCTGTCTGTGGCTACGTCGTGCTGGCCCTCCTCCACTTCGGCCTCGAGCTGGCCCCGTAGGCGCCCCGCTCCCATCTGCGACCCGACCGCGCCCATATGATCCGCGGATGATCCTGGCCATCGATGCGGGCAACAGCGCGATCAAGATCGCGCTCGTCGACGGCGGCGGCGTCCGGCTCGCGGCGCGCCTGGCGACTCGCGAGCCCGAGGCCCGCGATCGGCTGGTCGACACCCTCCGCGACCTCGTGGGGAACGCCGCCCCCGGGGAGCTGGAGCAGGTGGTCCTCGTCAGCGTGGTTCCCGCCTGGACGGAGGCCATCGCTGCGGCCGCAGCTCGACTCGGGGCGCCGCTGCTCGTCGCCGACCACAGCACGATCCCGATCGCGGTCCGGGTCCCGCATCCGGGAGGCGTCGGCTCCGACCGGCTGCTCGACGCCTACGCAGCCGCGCGGCTGCATGGCACGCCGGTGATCGTCGTGGATCTCGGCACGGCCACCACCGTCGATGCGGTCGACGCCGGTGGCGCCTTCGTCGGCGGCGCGATCCTGCCGGGCATCGAGCTCGGGATGCGTGCCCTTGCGACGGGGACGGCCCAGTTGCCGCACGTCGAGATCTCGCAGCTGCCGAGAGCCATCGGACGCGACACGGAGAGCGCCATCGGCAGCGGCACGGTGCTCGGCCAGGTCGGCGCCGTGCGAGAGCTCGTCGAGCGGATCGCCGTGGAGCTGGCACCGACCGACCAGCCGCTGGCGACCGTCGTCGTCACCGGCGGATACGCGCGGGCAACGTGGTCGGGTGTCTGGCTGGAGCACCTCGGGGACCGGCCGGCGATCGCGGACATCGTCGACCCGGACCTGACGATCCGTGGGCTGGCGCTGCTCCACGAGGAGCTGGCTGGGCTGCCCGGATGACTGGCGCGCTCTCGGGACGTCTCGTCGTGCTCGGCGTCACGGGTTCCATCGCGGCGTACAAGGCGGCCGAGCTGGTGCGACTCCTGGTGGCCGCCGGCGCGGACGTCCAGGTGCTCATGACGCGGTCTGCTGCGGCCTTCATCGGGCCGCTCACCCTGGAGACCCTCAGCCGGCGGCGCGTGCTGCTCGACCCGCTGGAGCTGCTGCCCGACCGCAGGATCGGGCACATCGTGGCGGCCGATTCCGCGGACGCGATCCTCGTGGCGCCGGCGACAGCGCGCTGGCTGGCTGCAATGGCGCACGGCCTCTCGGACGACGTGGTCACCGCCACGACGCTGGCCTCGGCGGCGCCCGTGGTCGTCGCTCCGGCCATGGACGGCGAGATGTACGGCCATCCGGCGACGCGTGCCAATGTCGCGCGGCTCCGTGAGTTCGGCTATGCCGTGGTCGAGCCCGAAACCGGGGCCCTCGCATCGGGCCAGACCGGCCGGGGCCGCCTCGCAGACCTGTCGACGCTCGTCGCGGCGGTCGAGCGGGCGGTGGAGGGACGGCCGATCCGCGAGCCGGACGCGACGAAGCGGCCACCGCTCGAGGACCCGGCGCATCCGCAGGATCTGGCGGGATGGCGGGTCATCGTCACCGCGGGCGGCACGGCGGAGCCCATCGACCCCGTCCGATTCATCGGCAATCACTCGACCGGCAAGATGGGCGCGGCTGTCGCCCAGGCCGCCCTCGACCGGGGCGCGCACGTGACGCTGATCTGCGGCACGACGTCGGCCGCACTTCCGGAGGGCGCGGAGCTCGTCGCCACCCCGACCGCGGCGGAGATGCGCCGCGCCGTGCTCGACCGCCTGCTGTCGAGCGACCTGCTGGTCATGGCGGCGGCCGTCGCCGACTTCCGGCCGAAGATCGTCGGGGATCGGAAGCTCGAGCGGAGCGCCGGCCTGGTGCTGGAGCTGGAGCCGACCGAGGACATCCTGGCCGAGGCCTCGGCGCTGGCCCGCGGCACGGCGCAAGGCGGCGGTTCCGTGGGGCCGGACGGCTCGGCGGGGCAGTCGCGCCAGCCCATCCTGGTCGGCTTCGCGGCCGAGACCGGCTCGCTCGAGCGTGCGGAGGCCAAGGCGGAACGCAAGGGTGTGGACCTGCTGGTCGCGAACGACGTCGCCGAAGCCGGCTCCGGGTTCGGCACGGACACGAACCGGATCACGCTGATCGCTGCGGGCCGGCCGCCTGAGTCATGGCCCCTGCTCTCCAAGCTCGAGGTCGCGCACCGCCTCCTCGACCGCGTCGTCGCCGTACGGACGTCGGGGGGTGCATCATCAGCGTCATGAGTGCGACGACCCACGACGCGAGGCTGACGGTTCTCGACATCGCCAAGATGCATACCGACGGCGTCCGCATCCCGATGCTCACGGCCTACGACTTCCCGACCGCGCGCATCCTCGACAGCGCCGGCATCCCGATGCTGCTCGTCGGCGACTCGCTCGGCGAGGTGATGCTGGGCTACGAATCGACCGTCCGCGTCTCCATGGACGAGATGCTCCACCACACCAAGGCGGTGGTTCGCGGGTCGAAGCGGGCGCTCGTCGTCGGCGACATGCCGTTCCTGACCTACGCCACGCCCGAGGACGCGCTCTACAACGCGGGCCGCTTCATGCGCGACGCGGGCACGGGAGCGGTCAAGGTCGAAGGCGGCGTGCGCAGCGCGCGGATCATCGAGACGCTCGTCAAGGCCGGCATCCCCGTGATGGGGCACATCGGGTGGACACCACAGGCGAAGTACGGCATGGGCGGCAAGACGCGGGTGCAGGGCAGGGATCGGGACCGGGCGCGGAGCCTGGTGGCCGATGCGCTCGCAGTCCAGCAGGCCGGCGCCTTCGCGATGGTCCTGGAGCTGGTGCCGGAGCAGCTCGCGGCCGCGCTCACCCAGCGCCTCGGGATCCCGACGATCGGCATCGGGGCCGGCCCAGGGTGCTCGGGGCAGGTGCTCGTCGTCACGGACATGCTCGGGCTCGGCACGTTCATCCCGCGGCACGCCAAGCCGTACGCGCAGCTCGAGGAGACGATCCGCGAGGCCGCCGAGGCCTACGCCGCAGACGTGACGGCCGGGACGTTCCCGGGGGCCGCACAGACGTCGCGCATGGAGGACGAGACCCTTGCCGACGTGCTCGGCGCCGGGTCACTCGACCGCGCCGTGAGCGGGCTCATCGGGGAACCGGCCGGCGTGATCAGGATCCCGCTCGACGAGGATCTCTAGCCGGGCCGTCGGCCTCGGCGGGGCGAAGGAGGCAGGTCCGTTGACGTCCGTGGTTCGGACGCGAGCCGAGCTGCGCGCCGCGCTGGCGGCTGCGGCGCGTCCCATCGGCCTGGTACCCACCATGGGCTGGCTCCACGAAGGGCATCGCTCGCTGATCCGGCGCGCGCGCGACGAGAACGCCACGACGGTGGCGACGCTCTTCGTCAATCCGCGGCAGTTCAACGACGCGGCCGACTTCGGCCGCTACCCGCGGAACGAGGCACGCGACGTGCAGCTGTGCGCGGACGAGGGCGTGGACATCGTCTGGGCGCCGCCCGTCGAGGAGGTCTACGTTCCCGGCTTCGACACGACCGTGAGCGTCGGCGCGGTCGCGCTGCCTCTGGAAGGGGCCGCCCGCCCCGGCCACTTCGACGGCGTCGCCACCGTTGTGGCGGTGATCCTCGATCTCGTCGGCGCGGATCGCGCCTACTTCGGCCAGAAGGACGCCCAGCAGGTGCTGGTCATCCGGCGCATGGCGCTGGACCTCGCGATCCCCACCGAGATCGTCGCGTGTCCCACGGTCCGGGAGCCGGACGGCCTCGCGCTCTCCTCGCGGAACGTGCACCTGACCTCGGAGCAGCGGGCCGCGGCCCCGGTCGTGCACACGGCCCTGCTCGCCGCCCGCGCCCTCTGGGAGGAGGGCGAGCGGAGCGGCGACGCGCTGCGGACCCGGATGCGCGCGGCGCTCGAGACCGAGCCGCTCGCCCAGGTCGAGTACGTCAGCTGCGCCGACGGGTCAACGCTGGTCGAGCTCGAACGGGTGGACGGACCGGCGCTGCTGTCGATGGCGGTGCACTTCGGCACGACCCGCCTGATCGACAACGAGCCCCTCCCCTAGGGTCGCCCCGCGGGTCAGGCTTCGTCCGCTCGCCTGCGGAGTCGCAGCCCCAGCCCGAACAGCACGACGATGGAACCGGCACCTGCCAGCGCGATGAGCGTCCCGTTACCGGACGTGCCCGCGGCGGCTGTACCGGTCGAGTCGGTCGGGTCGAGCCCGGTGACGTGGACCGTCCCGTGCATGTAGTCGTGGATGTTGCAGTGGTAGGCGAAGTCGCCCACCGAGCTGAAGGTCTCCTGGTACGTGTCGTTCTGGTTCAGAGTCGGCGAATCGAGCGGTCCGCCGGCCGTGTCGGACGTCACGGTGTGCGGCGCGTCGCTGTCGTTGGTCCACGTGACCGTGGTGCCGACGCCAACCGTGACGTCATCGGGGAGGAAGTGGTAGCGGTCCTCCTGCTCCCGGATGTTCACGGCGTTGGAGCCTGCCAGCGCGATCGCGGAGCCCGCGATCAGCAACATGGTGGCCACGGCGGCTGCTCCGACCAGTCGGTGGTTCCCGAGCAGTGAATGGGCTCGTCTCACGGCTTGGCCTCCGGTGTGCGCCCAGGGCGGTCTGTGGTGGGGCGCGTGTCGAGCGGTACGACCGTTTCGGGCCGGCGGATGCGGGGTCGGATGGTCAGTCGGCGTCCGGCTCGGGCCTGCTGCGGCCGACGAGGAGCCGCTTGACGCCGTCCACCAGGGCACCGACCGGGCCTCGCCTGGCTCCGTCCGCGCCGCGAGCCGAGCCACCGGGCCGCGCCGCGCGCCCGGTGCGGCTCCGGCCTGCCGCGGAGGGCGCGGCCTCGAACCGCTCCAGGAGCTTGCCGACATCCAGGTTTTCCGCAACCAGCCGCCGGATCTCCGCGATCTTCTCCCGGTCCGACGGGTGCGTCTTGACGAGCAGGTCGTGGATCTCCGACGCGGCGCGGTACGTGTCGGCGTCGACGAGGTAGGCGAACAGGCCCGCAGCCCGGATGGCCTCCAGGTCGCGAGATTGCGGCCGGTAGCCGCCGGTGAAGACCATCCCGGCGAGCTCGATGCTGCTCGGGTCGTCCGGCCGCCGGCCGAACCGCGACCGGTTCCGGAGCCGCTCGAGCAGGCCCGGCTCGCGCTGGAGCGCGCGCTGCGTGCGGTTCGCCGAGATCGTGGCGTGGATGACGTCGTCGCGGTCGCCGGGGACGATCAGCAGGCTCCCGGGTCCGATCCGCTCGAGAACGTGCCGCGACTGCATCGCGCCGATGGCAACGTGCTCGATCGAGCGGTCAAGGTCGCGCCCTTCGGCGAGCACCTCGCCGGGCATCTGCTCCACCAGCATCGAGAGGGTCGGATTGGACAGCAGCGGCCGGTACGGAAGCGTGCCCAGCAGATCGATGCCGTGTCTTGCGAGGCCTTTCCGGAGCAGCTCGGGCAGAGACGGGTGGGCGTCCGCATCGACCTTGTTGACGACTGCGCCGACCACCTCGACGCCGTGCTTGGCGAACAGCGCCTGGTTGAGCACGATCTCGTCGATCGGCCGCCCGACGCCGGCCTCGCTGATGATCAGCGCGGGCGCACCGAGCATGGCCGCGACCTCGGCGTTCGACAGGCCGATCACAGCGCCGACGCCGGCGTGACCCGTGCCCTCGATCAGCATCGTGTCCCGGCCAAGTGCGACCCGGCGATACGCGCTCCGGATCCGCGCCGGCAGGTCCTCGACCACGTCGCCGGCGATGAACGCCTTGGTGAAGCCGCGCGGGATGTGCACCGGGCTCATGGCGTCGAGCGGGTCCGCGACGCCAAAGACGCTGCGCAGGAGGATGGCGTCCTCGTCCGCGGGCACGCCGTCGACCACGGCGTAGCGCTGCCCGACCGGCTTGATGAACCCGACGTTCAGGCCCCGGTCCACAAGCGCCGCGTAGAGCCCCAGCGCGAACGTGGTCTTGCCGCGATTCATCCCCGTCGCGGCAAGATAGATCTGGCGCATGGACGGAGGGTAGCGGCCCACTGGCCTCGGCCGGCCCGGTTCCGCGCCGTCGCGCGGCGCTCGGGGTCTCCGCCCCGGTCCCCCGGCGCCCCGGCTTCGGTGCTTGGTCCCGGCGCTCGAAGGTTCGGCGCGGGTCCACGGCGCCCCGAAATTTGGTGTGCAAGGCGCCGGCAGCTTCCGCGGCAGGCGCTCGGCGGCCAGGCTTCGGTGCTCGGCGCCCGGCAACTTCCGCGCGGAGTCCGCGGCGCCCCGAAATTGGGTGCAGGGCGCCGGCAGCTTCCGCGCCAGGCGCTCGGCGGCCAAGCTTCGGTGCTCGGGCGCTCGGACCTTCAGCTCGCGGGCGCGCGACCCGGCCCTCGGTGCTCGGGGCTCGGAGCCTCCGGGGGCGCGCGACACCGGGAGTCCGGCGCTCGGAGCTTCCGCGCCGGATCCGTCCGAGAGCCAGCGGCTCGCGGGATCCGATGTCGATGGTGTCGTCAACGTGGACCCTCAAGGAACGAGCTGCTGCTGCCCCCGCCGGATCCGGGCGCGCTGGCGGTCAAAAAGACGACCGGATCGACAAATGGGACGTCAAGGCCGGACCGAACCCCGTAGATCGGGCCGATGCCCGAGGACGAGGCGACTCAGGAGAACGGCAACCCCGCCCGTGACGATGCCATCGACACCCCAGGCCTCAGCTCGACCAGGTGGCGGATGTCGCTGCGGCGCGCCGGGGAATTTCGCCGCAGCGCCGTGGAGGTGTCGCCGCGTCGGGCTGCGGGCAAGCAGTCCCACCCTATCGAGGTTTCCGGGCCCAGGGTCGCCACTTGAGCCTGCAGGCTCTGGCCGGCCCACGCCATCGCCGACGCGCGGCGCTCGGCCATCGCCCGGCGCCCACGATCGTGGACGCTCGCGCCCCAACTTCGGTGCTAGGCGCGCTCTCGGACGGAGATCTTGCGCTCGATCAGGGCCAGGGCTTCCTTCAGGCGGTTGAGCATCTCGGCGTCGACCGTGTCGGCGTCGGCGTGTGGGCCGAGGCGGTCCAGCACGTCCGCGATCAGGCCGAAGAAGACGCTCGCGTCGGCGAGGAAGAACTGCGGCTCGTTGTTGTAGCGCACCAGCGTGAGTCGGCCCTGGAGGACGCGGCGGTCGTCGACGTGCGCGATCTGCGTCGAGAAGTTGTGGCCCTGAATGCCGTCCGGGTTGTTCAGGAAGTTGAGCGCGTTGTCGATCGCGAGGCCGAAGCGAGCCCGCCAGGCGACCAGGCGCTCGTGCACCTCCGCCTGGATGTGGACCTCGGCCACCTGGTCGAACACCTCAGGGCTGACCGTCAGCAGGCCCACGAGGGTGGTCCCGGCGCGCGCTCCGAGCATCACCTGGAGCGACCGCTCGAGCGTGAAGACCTCGGAGTCGAAACGCGGGCTGGTGATGACGTCGGTCAGCAGGTCTTCGACGTTGTCCAGCGTGCCAGGCTCGGCCATCGCGTTTGCGAGGTGGAGGATCTCCTCCTTGAAAAGGAACTGTTCTTCGTGGTCAAGCATGGGCGCGGATCGTAGCACCGGGTTTCGCAGCGGCCTTCCGGCGGGAACCAGCTCGGCGAAGTTCCCTTGACTGGGGCAGCTTCCACCGCCGACCAAGTGGCGCGAGGGGATCGCCGCCTTCGCCTTGACCCGGATCAGCGCCCGGGCGGGCCTTGACGGTCATACGCGAACCGGTGTAGCGGTAGCGTTCGCCCCGCCGAGCTGAGCGGCCAAACGCCAACTGCGGGCGCATTGGACCGCTGAGCCGACGTAACGCGAATGGCCGTGGCGCAATGGGCCGACCTGGGTCTCGGGCCGAGGCGAACGCTACGTGGAGTGGCATTTGACCGAGATCGGCCACGGACGCGACCGAACGCCGACAGCGGTGGCGTTTGGCCAGCACGGCTGACGTCGACCGGGCTCGACGGTGGCTGACGGCGCGCGCACAGCGAGTGGCCGATTGCCAGCACGGCACGCGTGGCGGACTGGCGACGGACGCGGCCGCACGCCCGCGGGGAGCGGGTGCGGCCGACAGGCTCTCGTTGCGCCCGCCCGCCGCCCAATGAAAGAGCCCCGACCGAAGTCGGGGCTCTCCTCCTCGAAGATGCTTTGGACGAAGCGCTACGGGTAGAGGCCGCGCAGCGCGGTGGCGGATGCGACGCGGTCGACGGCCAGCAGGTAGGCGGCCATGCGCATGTTCACGCTTTCCTTCTCGGCCATCGAGAGTGTTTCCTGGAAGGAGCGGACCATGATCTCGCGGAGCTTCTCGTTGACGACCTGCTCGCTCCAGTGGTCGCGGTTCAGGTCCTGCACCCACTCGAAGTAGCTGACCGTCACGCCCCCCGCGTTGCAGAGGATGTCGGGGATCATGAA
The DNA here is from genome assembly GCA_034667005.1 of Chloroflexota bacterium. Taxonomy (GTDB): domain Bacteria; phylum Chloroflexota; class Limnocylindria; order Limnocylindrales; family CSP1-4; genus JAFMJV01. The sequence continues at coordinate 36,938 of JAXDKU010000062.1, read as the reverse complement.
GACGCCGTTCGCGTGGAGGATGTCGTCGGCATCGGGCGTCGTCGGCCCGTTGGCCGCTTCCGCGACCATCTTCGCCTTGATGCGGCCGGCGTTCGCCCGCGTGATCTGGTTCTCCAGGGCGGCCGGGATGAGGATGTCGCAGTCCAGCTCCAGCAGCTCGGCGTTGGTCACGTCGCGCGCGCCGGGGAAGCCCGAGACCGTGCCGTGCTCCGCCTTCCAGGACAGCACCCGCGTGATGTCCAGTCCGTCCGGCGCGTGAATGCCGCCTGAGGAGTCGCTCACCGCGACGACGGTCGCGCCTTCTTCGCTGATGAGCCGGGCCGCGATGGACCCCGCGTTGCCAAAGCCCTGGATGGCGACCCGCGCGGCCTCCAGCTGCATGCCCAAGTGCCTTGCCGCCTCGATGACGCAGAACACGACGCCGCGCGCGGTGGCCTCATTGCGGCCCTCCGAGCCGCCCAGCGAGATGGGCTTGCCGGTGACGACGCCGGGCACCGTGTACCCGACGTGCATCGAGTACGTGTCCATGATCCAGGCCATCACCTGGGCGTTGGTGTTCACGTCCGGGGCCGGGATGTCGCGCTCGGGACCGATCAGGACCTCGATCTCGGTCGCGAAGCGCCGGGTCAGGCTCTCCAGCTCCCGGCGCGAGAGCTTCTTCGGGTCGACGATCACGCCGCCCTTGCCGCCGCCGTAGGGGATGCCGACCACGGCGCACTTCCAGGTCATCCACATCGCGAGGGCCTTCACCTCGTCGATGCTCACGTCCTGGTGGTAGCGCAGGCCGCCCTTGGCCGGCCCGCGGCCGAGGTTGTGCTGCACTCGGTAGCCCGTGTACACCTGCACCGTGCCGTCGTCCATCTTCACGGGGAAGTGGACGGTCAGCTCGCGGCGCGGCTCGCGCAGGACCCTGCGTAGCCCCGGGTCGAGGTTGAGTCGCTCGGCGGCCATGTCGAACTGACGCTGGGCCACCTGCCAGGGGTTGATGGCAGGAGCGGCCTGCTCGGTAGTCATCGGAGATGCGATCCTCCTGCTGCGAGCGCCGGGCCTGGATGGAGGGCGGGCTGGCTCGCACGAGCTCTCAAGCGCGGCCGAGTGTACACCGGCTCGAGCGCGCGGCGGGTCTGACAGAGGGTCACAAACCGACCCCGCGACCGCTCAGATGTGTGGCACGAGGACGGCGGCGCCGTACGCGCCGGGACCGACGTGCGGGGCGACGGACGGTCCGATCAGCACGGTCTCCACCTGCTCCATCGGGATGCTCAGGCGCCCAGCCAGCTCCTGCGCGAACGCGTGGACCCCGGGCGCCTCGGTGTGGATGACGACGAGCCGTTCGACCGGTTTCTCCGTGAGCAGCTCCAGGAGCCGCGCCCGTGCCTTGCCCGCGGTCCGCGGCTTGTCGACGGTCTCCACGACGCCGTCGTCGATGGTGATGATCGGCTTCACGCTGAGCACCGAGCCGATGGCCGCCTGGGCCGCGTTGATTCGCCCGCCGCGGTGCAGGTATTCGAGTGTGTCGACCACGAAATAGAGACGGCCGTCGGGCTTGCGCCGCTCGATGAGATCGACGATCTCCTGCGCCGACGCCCCGGCCTCGGCGGCTCCGGCCGCCAGCTCGGCCAGGATCATGAGCGAGCCCGCGGCGGTGTCGCTGTCGATCACGTGGATCTCGCGCTCCGGCAGGGCCGCACGGGCGATCTGCGCGGACTTGAGGGTGGCGGACAGCTTGCCGCCGACCGTGATGCAGACGACGGCCGGCGCACCTTCGTCGAACCGGCTCTGGAACGCGGCCTGGAAGTCGGCCGGCGAGCACGCGGCGGTGGTGGGAAAGGGGGCGTCGGGCGCCAGCAGCCGCTCGTAGAACGCGTCCATCGGCAGGTCGATGCCCGCGCGGAACGACTCCTCGCCGAAGGTCACGATCAGCGGCACGACCGTGATGTGCCGCGCGGCCGCCAGGTCGGCGGGCAGGTCCGAAGCGGAGTCGGTGACGATCGCGACGGCAGGCCCGGGGCCCAACGGTGCGGTCAGGCCACCCGCTCGAAGGCCATCGCGACGGAGCCGCCGCCACCGAGGCAGAGGGTCGCGAGGCCGTAGCGCCCCTGGCGCCGGTCGAGCTCGTGGAGCAGAGTCGCGACGATGCGCGCGCCGCTGGCACCGATCGGGTGGCCGAGCGCGATCGCTCCGCCGTTGACGTTGACCTTGGACCAGTCGAAGCCGAGCTCGCGGCCGTCGGCCAGGGTCTGGGCGGCGAAGGCCTCGTTGATCTCGATCAGGTCGAAGGCCTCGATCGGGAGCTCCACCTGGGCGAGCAGCTTGCCGACGCCCTTGACCGGGGCGAGGAAGAGCCACTTCGGCTCGACCTCCGCCTGGCTGTAGCCGACGATGCGCGCGAGCGGCTTCAGGCCGAGGCGCTCGACCACACGCTCGCTGACGACGACCGTGGCCGCGGCTCCGTCGGTGATGCCGGGCGCGTTCCCCGCGGTGACCGAGGCAGCGTGCGGCGTCTCGCCCTCCTCCGGGTCGGGGACGGCGAAGACGGGCCGCAACCGCCCGAGCGCCTCGACGCTCGTATCGCGACGCGGTCCCTCGTCAGCCGTCACCAGCGTGTCGGTTTTGCCGGTGCGCACCGGGACCGGGACCAGCTCCGCGTCGAAGCGGCCGGCATCCATGGCGGCGATCGCCTTCGCGTGGCTCTCATAGGCGAAGCGGTCCTGATCCTCGCGGCTGACGCCGTTGCGTCCGGCGACGCGCTCCGCGTGCGTGCCCATATGGCAGTCCTCGACCGCGCACCAGAGGCCGTCCTGGACGGTCGAGTCGACGATCGTGCCGTTCCCGAGCCGGTAGCCGAAGCGTGCCTTGGGCAGCAGGTACGGGCCCTGGTTCATGCTCTCCATGCCGCCCGCGACCACGATCTCCGAGTCGCCCGCCTTGATCTGGCTGGCAGCGATCATGATCGCCTTCAACCCCGATCCGCAGACGCGGTTGATCGTCGTGGCGCTGGTGCCGTCTGCGAGTCCGGCGTTGAGCGCCGCCTGGCGCGCCGGAGCCTGGCCGGCCCCGGCCTGGAGCACCTGGCCCATGAGGACATCGTCGATCGCGTCGGTCGGGACGCCGGCCCGCTCCACGGCGGCCCGGATGGCGATGCCGCCGAGGACCGTGGCGGGCACCTCCGACAGGGCTCCGGCGAACTTGCCGATCGGCGTGCGAGCCGCCGAGACCAGGTAGACGCCGCCATTGCGGCCGTTGCCGTCATTTCGATCCATACCGAAATCCTACAGCGGACCGACGATGGGCCGGCCGGCCACGACACGCCCTTTCTTGATCACCTGCCGCACGAGATTCTCGCCGAAGCGGTAGGCGATCTCGCGGTGGTCGGATGCCTCGAGAACCAGGAGGTCGGCCTGCTTCCCCGCCTCGAGGCTGCCGACTCGGTCGTGCACGCCCGCCGCCCACGCGGCGTTGATCGTCGCCGCGGAGATCGCTTCGGCCACCGAGAGGTGGAACAGGACCGTGGCCAGCGACAACGCCATGGCCTGCGACACGATCGGCGAGCTGCCCGGGTTGTAATCCGACGAAACGGCGATGGCGACGCCGGCATCGATCATCCGCCGGGCCGGCGGTACCTGCTCGCCCGGCACGAAGAAGACGCTGCCGGGGATGAGGACGGCGACGGTGGCCGAGCCCGCCAGTGCGGTAATTCCCGCGTCGCTGACGTGGCCGAGGTGGTCGGCCGAGCGCGCGCCAACCTCGACAGCAAGCTCCGCACCGCCCGACGCGCTCAGCTGGTCGGCGTGGACGTGCCGGGCCAGTCCTCGGCCGTGGGCCGCCATCAGCAGGCGGCGACACTGGTCGATCGAGTAGATCCCGGGCTCGCAGAAGACGTCGAAGCCCGACACCAGCCTCGGCCCGGTGACGGCCGGAAGCAGCCGATCGACGATCTCCTCGATCCACGGCTCGGGATCGTCCCGGTGCTCCGGCGGCCGGAAGTGCGCCGCGAGCAGGGTCAGCGCCACGTCGATGGGGCTGGCCTCCGCCGCTGCACGCAGCGCGTGAACGTGGCGAAGCTCCTCCTCCACGGAGAGGCCGTACCCCGTCTTCACCTCGGCTGTCGTCGTGCCGTGCTCGAGCAGTCGTCGCAACCGCACGCCGATCAGCGACTCCAGCTCGTCGGTCGGCGTCTGTCGGGTCCGCGCGACGGTCGACAGGCCACCGGCCCCGGCCGTCACGAAGTCCAGGTAGTCGCGGCCGTGGACGAGGCGCGCCTCGAACTCCTCGGCGCGGGTCCCGGCGAAGACGAGGTGGGTGTGCGGATCCACGAAGCCGGGCATGACCAGCCCGCCGTCCGCGTCGATGACCGTGACGTCGTCCCCGTCGAGAAGGCGCGACATCTCCCCCTCGCTGCCGACCGCCAGGACGATGCCGTCCCGAACGGCGACCGAGGCGCCCCGAACTTCGCCGAGGTCGCCGAGCGCCGCGCCACGCTTGGGGGTTCCCGGACTGGCGAGCGTCAGGACGCTCGATGCGTTGCGGACCAGCAGCGACGGGGCGGGCACGCGGAGACCGTAGCGCTGCGCGTGACCGGCCGCACGGGGCCGCCCGCACGTGACCGGCCGCACGGGGCCGGCCGCTCGGGGCCGGCCGCACGGCTCCCGCCCCCACAACAGGTGGCTAGGATGCGCGGATGGCAGGCCACGCACCGGGAACGTGTCTCATCACCGGCGTCTCGTCGGGGATCGGCGCTGCCACGGCCGAGCGGCTGCTCGCCGGCGGCTGGCGGGTCGTTGGCATCGACCTCGTGTCGGGCGCGCCCGACGGCGTGGACCTCATCGTGGGCGACGCCGCGGACGAAGCCACCCTGCGGGATGCCATTGGCAGGGCGATTCCGGAGCCGGCGAGTGGACTTGCGGGACTCGTGTGCGCGGCCGGGATCCCGCCGCGCGGTCCGTGGGACGACCCACGGCACTGGGCGGAGGTGATCCGCGTGGACCTCACCGCCGCGTACGAGGCCCTGCGCCTGGCCATGCCCGCCCTCGCCGCCGCGCGCGGAGCGGCCGTGCTCGTCGGCAGCATCTCCGGGGCGGCCGAGGGCTCGTCGCGCTCCCCGGCCTACGCGGCCGCGAAGGCCGGCATCGAGGGGCTGGCCCGCTCGTTCGCCGTCATCGGAGGCCCGGGAGGCGTGCGCGTCAACGCCGTCGCGCCCGGGGCCATCGACACGCCGTTCGATCCGCCGGCCTTCCCTCCCGACGCCCGGCCGGACGTGCCGCTGGGCCGCATGGGGCAGCCGGCCGAGGTGGCCGAGGTCATCCGGTTCCTCCTTTCAGAGGAAGCTGCGTACGTCACGGGCGCCGTCTGGCGGGTCGACGGGGGCCGGACCGTTCTCTCGCCCGCGTCCGCGGCCCACCGCGCGGTGAGCGAAGCCGGATGACCGAGCTGCATGTCCTGCGCGTGTTCGTGGCCCCGGACGGAAGCCACGGGAATCCGCTCGGAGTCTTCCTCCAGGGCGCGGACATCCCGCAAGAGCGGCGCCAGGACGTCGCCCGGCAGCTGAACTTCTCGGAGACCGTGTTCGTCGACGACATGGCCGACGGCGTGGCACGCATCCGGATCTACACGCCGGGACTGGAGCTGGCCTTCGCCGGGCATCCCACCGTTGGCACCTCGTGGCTGCTGCGCGAAACCAACCGCCCGGCGCATCGGCTCATCACTCCCGCGGGCAACGTCGCGAACTGGCAGGCGGGCGAGCTGGCCTGGATCCGGGCGCGCGCGGACTGGGTGCACGCCATGTCGATGCGCCAGTACGAGGATCCGGCGGACGTCGAAGCGCTGACCGGCCCGCCTCCACCGGAGACGTCGTTCTACGCCTGGGCCTGGATCGATGAGCCGAACGGTGTTCTGCGCTCGCGGTACTTCGCCGGCGCGGTGGGAATCGTCGAGGACGAGGCGACCGGCGCGGCGGCCGTCGTGATGGGAGAGCAGCTGGGCCGGCCGCTGACCATCCGCCAGGGAGTCGGATCCGAGCTGCACGTCCGGCCGGGTCCCGATGGGACGGTGGAAGTCGGCGGGCGGGTCAGGCTGGACGAGGTCCGGCTGATCTGACGGGCGCTCGAGGCCCAACCGACGGTTGAGATCCGGCCGACGGCCCCGCCCGGGTCAAGGGTTCGGCTGCGGCCTGGCTCGGGGGGCGGCGGTCGGAAGGATCTCGTAGTGCGTCGCGGTGCCGGTCTCCAGCATCTGCGCGTGGCGCGTCGCGATGGGCTGCCGCGCGTTGCCGCCCGTCCGCTTCTGGATCGTCGACCAGTCCGGCCACACGGAGACCGTGACGAACCGACGCGCACCCGCGAAGCCCAGGAACAGGCCGAGCGGCCCCTCTCCGTTCGAGGCGTCCGCCTCGGCCCCGGTCCGCGCCGCCTGGAGGTAGTCGTCCACCTGGCCCTCCTTCACCTCGCCGCGGAAGACGCGCAGGACGAGCGCAGGCAGCTCGGAGGGGAAGCGGAGCGCGATGGCGATCGGCAGCTCCTCGACCCGCGCGGTCAGGTCGTCGCCGAGCTCGAGCCGGTCGGCCTCGTTGGACCCGTCGTTCATGTGCTCGACCACGAGCTGCTTCGAGCCCCAGATGGACGCCACGATGCGCTCCCCGTTCTGGTCGGGCCCGCGGCGGCCGATGTACACGTCCTGGACGCCCGGTGCGCCGCAGAGCGCCGGGAGGACGCGGTCGCGGAGCCGCACGTCGATCTGCGACATGGTGGCCGCGTCGCGCAGGTAGACGAGCCGAACCAGCTCGCCGTCGGACGTGCCCTCCCCGCCACCCTCGAATCCCCTCGTCATTCTGGCCGATCTTGCAGTGCGGACCCTCTGGCGGTCAATGCTCGGGAGCTCGCGCGCAGCGCGCGGTCGGCCACCTTGACACGCCCGTCAACGGCCGGTATCGTCCGGCGTCCGATGCAATCGCTCTTCTGGTTTTACGCCTAGCGGGTACGAGGCCGCCGCTCCGTGAGCGGCAGCACAGGCACTCGTGCCCGCACAACGCAGGAGCCGAAAGGCCCCTGCGTTTTTGTTTGTCCGGAGACTCACACGCCGTCAACAGCAGCATTCGCGGCCCGAGCCGCACCCCGACAGGAGCGCACCAGATGATCGTGGTGATGCGGCCCGGCGCCAGCACCGAGGAGATCGAGCAGGTCAAGCGGACCATCGAGGAGCACGACCTCGAGGCCTATGTCAGCGAGGGAGAGGAGCGCACGGTGATCGGCGTAGTCGGCCACGACGTCGAGCGCGTCGAACACATCAAGCAGCTCCCCGGCGTGGAACAGGTGATCCGCGTCACCAAGCCGTACAAGCTGACGAGCCGCGAGCACCACCCCGACCGGACGCGCGTCCGTGTTGGCGGCGTGGACATCGGCGCCGGCAACCCCCTGCGGGTGATGGCGGGCCCGTGCGCCGTCGAGTCCCGCGAGCAGATCCTCGCGACCGCGCGCTGGGTGAAGCGCGAGGGCGCGGTGGCGCTGCGCGGCGGCGCGTTCAAGCCCAGGACCTCGCCGTACGCGTTCCAGGGCCTCGGCGTCGAGGGCCTCAGGCTGCTCACCGAGGCACGCGACGAGACCGGCCTGCCCATCGTCTCGGAGATCACGGACCCGGCCGACGTGGAGCTGTTCGACGGCTACGTGGACATGCTCCAGATCGGCAGCCGGAACATGCACAACTTCGTGCTGCTCAAGGCCGCCGGCCAGAGCCGCAAGCCGATCCTGCTGAAGCGCGGCTTCGGCGCCACGATCGAGGAATGGCTCATGGCCGCCGAATACATCCTCTCCGGCGGCAATCCGAACGTGATCCTGTGCGAGCGCGGCATCCGCACCTTCGAGCCGAGCACCCGGAACACGCTGGACCTCACCGCGGTGCCGGTGCTCCGCGGGCTGACCCACCTCCCGATCATGATCGACCCCTCCCACGGGACGGGGCACCGGTCGCTGGTCCGCCCGATGGCCCTCGCGGCGGCGGCCGTCGGGGCGGACGCGATCATCATCGAGGTCCACCCGGACCCGCCGCGGGCGCGCTCCGATTCGGACCAGAGCCTGTCGTTCCCGGAGTTCGGCGATCTGATGGACGACCTGCGCCGCCTCGAGTACCTGCGAGAGCCCGCCGCCACGACCGTGGTGCCGATGCCGGTGCCCGGCGACCTCGAACGGCTGCGCGGCCGCATCGACGACGTGGATGCGCGCCTGGCCGCACTCCTCGAGGAGCGTGCCCAACTCGCCGTCGCGGTGCAGCACACGCGGCCGTCGTCGGACCACGGACACGACGTCGGCCGTGAGCGGGCGCTGCTGGAGCGCGCTGTCTCCATGGAGGGCGGCGTGCTGACGCCCGAGGAGCGCGAGCAGGTCTTCGGATCGATTCTCCGCGTCTCCCGCTCCGCGCAGCGGCGCCAGGCCGCGAACGCGGCCAAGGCGGCGGCCGAGTTTCCCGAAGCCAACCCTGGATCCGCTGCGTGAGGCTCGTCGAGCCATTCGTGGCGCGGCGCGTCGGCGCCGCGAAGCGCCTCCACGGGGAGCTGCGGCTGCCGTCGGATAAGTCCATCGCGCACCGGGCGCTGCTGTTCACCGCCATGGCGTCGGGGCGCGCCGACGTCGTGCTGCGCAGCCCCGGCATGGACGTCCGTGCGACAGCGGCTGCCGTCGGGCAGCTTGGGGCGTTCACCGAGACGCGCCACGAGCCTGGGGGCACGGTCCGTTTCGGGATGGCCGGGGGCGGCTCCGCGACTGAGGCGTCACTCCCGGGCCGCGGCGCGGAGATGCTCGACTGCCTGAACTCCGGTACGACGGCTCGCCTGCTGATGGGAGCCTTGAGCGCGCGCGACGGTCGCGAGGCGACCCTGACCGGCGACGGCAGCCTGTCCCGCCGACCGATGGAGCGGGTTGCCGTCCCGCTGCGCGAGATGGGCGCAGACGTCGAATCGACAGGCGGGCGGCTGCCGGTCCACGTCCGCGGGCGCAGACCCCTCCGGGCCATGGCCCACCGACTTCCGGTGGCGAGCGCACAGGTGCTGGGTGCCATCACGCTGGCCGCGATGGCCGCCGAGGGACGAACGACGATCGAGACGCCGGGGCCCACCAGGGATCACACCGAGCGCATGCTGGCCTGGCTCGGGGTGCCGATCACGCGCGATGGCAACGTCACGACCGTCGACGGGCCGACCGGCATGGCGGCGCGGAGCATCTCGGTCCCAGGGGACCTGTCGTCGGCGGCGGCATGGCTGGTCGCCGGGTCGGTGCATCCGGATGCTGCGCTGCGGCTCGTGGACGTGAGCCTCAACCCGTCCCGTATGGCCATCGTCGACGTCCTGCGCGACATGGGCGCCGACATCGAGGTTGAGGAGGGCGCCGGAAGCGAAGGGCCCGAGCCTGCCGGCGACCTGCTGGTCCGTTCCGCACCCGCCGGGCTTCGTGCGGTCAGCCTCTCGGGCGCGGGGATCGCCGCGCTGATCGATGAGCTGCCGCTCCTGGCGATTGCCATGGCCGCGGCGGATGGCGTCAGCGAGGTCCGTGACGCGGCGGAGCTCCGAGTCAAGGAATCCGACCGCATCGGACGCGTGGTGCGCAACCTGCGGGCGATCGGGATCGAGGCGGACGAGCTGCCGGATGGCTGGCGGATCCAGGGAACACGCGCCGCGGGTGGCCTGGGTGGCGCGCCGAGGCGCGTGCGGCCCACCGAACCCGTGGAGATCCAGACCGGGGGCGACCACCGTATCGCCATTGCGTTCGCGCTTGCCTCGGCGGTCGGGCTGGCGCCGGAGGTCGAGATCGACGAGCCCGGCTGCGTGGACGTCTCCTACCCGGGCTTCTGGGCCCACCTCGCGACGCTGACGTCGGGGGAAGCGGCGTGAGGCGCCTGCGGCTGCTGACCGCGGGCGAGTCGCACGGTCCGGAGATGAGCGGGATCCTGGAAGGGCTGCCATACGGGTTGCGGGTCTCCACGCCGTACGTGAACCGCGACCTGGCGCGCCGCCAGCACGGCTACGGCAGCGGGCGGCGGATGCTCATCGAGCGGGACGAGGTCGAGTGGACGGCCGGGCTGCGGTTCGGGCGGACGCTCGGATCGCCGCTCGCGTTCACCATCCGCAACCTCGACTGGCTGAACTGGCAGGAGCGAATGGCCGTGGAGCCCGTGACCGGAGACCGCCGGCCGAAGCCGGTGACGCTCGCCCGTCCGGGCCACGCGGACCTCGCGGGCGCGATCAAATACGACACCGGCGACATCCGGGATGTGCTCGAGCGCGCCTCGGCGCGATCCACCGCGCCGCGCGTGGCGGCAGGCTCGGTCTGCGCCCAGCTCCTGGCCGTGGTCGGCGTCCGCATCTGGAGCTTCGTCGACCAGCTCGGCCCCGTGCGTGCGTTCGGTGGCGTGGAGGATCCGCTCTCCCATGTCCCGGCCGGCTGGCCGGCCCGCGACCGTCGCGAGCCGTCTCCGCTCCGCTGCCCCGATCCCGACGCCGAGCTGGAGATGCAGCGCGAGGTCGATGCGGCGATCGAGGCCGGCGATTCGATCGGCGGCAGCTTCGTGGTCGTGGCGGAGGGCCTGCCCGTCGGGCTCGGCTCGAACGCCGAGTGGGACACGCGCATGGACTCCGCGCTGGCCGGAGCGGTGATGGGCATCCAGGCGGTCAAGGGCGTCGAGCTCGGCCTCGGCTTCGGCGTCGTCCCGCGGCGTGGCAGCCAGGTGCACGACGAGGTCGATGCCTCGCAACCGGGCTGGGTCCGGCGGACGAACCGGGCAGGCGGCGTGGAGGGCGGCATGACCAACGGCGCGCCCGTGGTCGTGCGGGCGGCGGTGAAGCCGGTGTCGACCCTGCGCAAGCCGCTCGACTCGGTCGACCTGGAGACGGGCCGCTCCGGGCGGGCTCATATCGAGCGGAGCGACGTCGCGATCCTCCCTCGCGCGGCGGTGGTCGGCGAAGCGATGGTGGCCCTCGTCCTGGCGGACGCGCTGCTCACCAGCTTCGGGGGCGACACCATCGGCGACCTGCGGGCCGCGGTTCGGCGACGCCGCGCACGCTCCATCTCGCCGCGCGGAGCCGGGGCAGGTACCGGGGCCACGTCCGACGGTGAGGCGATGGCAGCCGGTGCGGCCGGGGCCGGCGCGGACCGGCTGGAATCGCTGCCGGAGAATGCGGCACGCGAGGCGACCGAAGTCGTGGGCAGCGTCCCGGGGACGGACGCGTGACGAGCGAGTCCCTCACGTTCTCGGTGCTGGGTCACCGGATCGGCTACTCGGCGTCGCCCCACATGATGGGCGCGGCGTTCGCCGCGCTCGGGCTGCCGCACCGCTACGTCATCGCCGACGTCACAGACGAGGACCTCGCGGACGCCGTCGAGTCGCTTCGTGAGGACGGCTTCGGCGGCGCCAACGTGACCGCGCCGCACAAGCTGGCCGTCGCGGCGCTGGTCGACGCGCGGTCGTCGGAGGCGGAGCAGGCCGGCGCCGTGAACACCATCGTGAAGGACGGCCGGCGGCTCATCGGCCACAACACGGACCTGCCGGCCCTGGTCGAGGCAATTCACCGGCTGCACCCAGACGGTCCAGCCCGCGCCGTGATCCTTGGCGGCGGAGGGGCGGCCCGAGCGGTCGCGCTCGCCCTGGCGGTCAGCGGCGCTGCGCATGTCGCGACCGTTGCCCGCGGCGACGGCTCGTGGGCGGACATGGAGGCGCGGCTCGCAGCCGCGGACCTGATCGTCAACGCGACGCCGATCGGCACGCAGGGCGACGAGACGCCGGTGCCGCTGGCCTGGCTCCGGCCCGACCTCGCGGTCCTGGACCTGGTCTACCGTCCGAGCCCCACGCGCCTCGTCCGCGAGGCACGGTCGGTGGGCGCGCGAGCCGAGGCCGGCGCAGGCGTCCTGCTCGGGCAGGGCCACCGCAGCCTGGCGCTGTGGCTCGGCTCACCGGCCCCGGTGTCCGCGATGGCCGACGCGCTCCGCAGGGAGCTGGGGCCCGAGGCCGATGTCTGAGGCCGCAGCGCGCCGGCTGGTCGCTCTCGTCGGTCTGCCCGGGAGCGGCAAGACGTATGTGGGGCGCCAGCTGGCTGAGCGCCTCGGACGGCCGTTCGTGGACCTGGACGAGCTCGTCGAATCACGGTCCGGCCGCGCGCCGGCGTCGTGGCTCGAGGCAGAGGGCGAGCCCCGGTTCCGCGAGGTGGAGAGCGAGGCGCTGGCTGAGGCCGTGGCGACCCCGGATGCCGTGATCGCCACCGGGGGCGGCAGCATCATCGATCCGCTGAACCGCTGGGCTCTGGCCGAAGCGGCGACCGTCGTCTGGCTGGACGCGGCCGACGAGATGCTCCTCGAGCGGCTGTCGCGGAGCAGCGTGTCGCGTCCGCTGCTCAGGACGCCCGGATCGGGCGGGCCGGCTGCCGCGCTCGCCGGACTGCGCCACGCTCGCGAGCCGTTCTACCGGGCGGCGGATGTGCACGTGGACGCGGGACCGCCGGTCGACGCCGTGGTGGCGGAGATCCTGGAACGGTTGGAAGAATTGGGAGCGACCCAGGCCCGCGCCGCTGCAGGCGGTGCAGCGACGTCCGGACCGAGCAGCACGCGCCGGCTCTTCGACGCCATCGTCCCGCGCCACCACCCGAACGGCCCCGCGCACGCTCGCGTCGTCATCGGCCGCGACCTCGACGCCGCCACGTACCGGAGTGTGCTGGCAGGCGCCTCGACCGGGGAGCCGCTCGTGGTTGCCGACGCGCGAGCGGCCACGGCGCTGCCCGCGCTGATCGCCGCGCTGCCGGGAGCGCGTCGCATCGACGTCCGCGCCGGGGAGCAGATGAAGCGGCTCCGCTCCGTGGAGCGGCTCCTGGAGAGCGCCGCGTCCCTCGGGCTGGAGCGCGGCGACGCCTGGATCGCGGTCGGCGGAGGCACGACGGGCGACCTGGTCGGCACCGCCGCGTCGCTCTACCACCGAGGCGCGCCGCTCGTGCACGTCCCGACGACGTGGCTCGCCCAGGCCGACTCGTCGATCGGCGGGAAGGCGGCCGTGGACCTGTCGCACGCCAAGAACGCGGCGGGCGCCTTCTGGCCGCCGGTGGCCGTCATCGCGGACGTGGCCTCGCTTCGGACGCTGCCGCGGGCACGCCTCCTCCACGGCATGGCCGAATCGCTGAAGGCCGGCCTCATCGGCGACCCCTGGCTCTGGTCGCTGATCGAGCGGCGCGGTGCCGCCGCCCTGGACACCGCCGCCCCGGACGAGGCGGCTCGCTACGCCATCGTCGAGCGCGCCGCCCGCCTCAAGCTCGGCATCGTCGAGCGCGATCCCTACGAGCGCGGCGAGCGCCGCTCGCTCAACCTCGGCCACACGCTGGGCCATGCCCTGGAAGTGGAGAGCGGCTACGCGCTCCCGCACGGCCAGGCCGTGATCCTCGGCCTCCGCGCGGTCGCGGCGATCGCCGTCGCCCGCGGTGTCGCTGTCTCCGGCCTCGCCGATCGGATCGACGCCCTCGTCTCCTCGCTTGGCTACCCCATGCACCGGCAGTTCGACCCGGTCGCGGTGAGGGCCGCCCTGGGATCGGACAAGAAGCGCGTGGCGGGTCGCGGGCGCTGGATCCTGCCGGTGGACGTCGGCGAGGTCCGCGAGGTGGACGACGTCACCGAGGCCGAGGTCGAGGACGCGCTCCGGACCATCACGCCGGCGGGCATGCAGACGCCGGCTGGCACGCGAACGCGGGCCGCGGCATGAAGATCCTGCTGCTCAATGGCCCCAACCTCGGCCGCCTGGGCCTGCGGCAGCCGGAGATCTACGGCACGACGACCCTGGCCGAGGTGGTGGACGCGGTTCGAGCCCGGGCCACGGCACGCGGATCGACCCTGGACGACCTCCAGACCAACCACGAGGGCGTCCTCATCGACCGCCTCGAGCAGCGCGACTACGGCGGCGTCGTGATCAACCCGGGTGCGCTGGCGCACACGAGCTATGCCCTGCACGACGCGCTGCTCTCGGCTGAGCGGCCGGTCGTCGAGGTGCACGTCAGCGACATCTACGCGAGGGAGGCCTGGCGGCATGTCTCGGTGATCGAGCCCGCGGTCGCGGCCCAGGTCATCGGCAAGGGCTGGCAGGGATACCTCGAGGCCGTCGATCTGCTCATCGAGCTCGTGGAAGGGAAGATCCGGTGACCCTCGCGACCGTGCCGGCCACCGGCGGCATCGTCTCGCTGGAGGTCAGTGCCGACACGCTGACGCCGGTTTCCGCGGCGCTGCGACTGCGCGATCGCCTCGCCTTCATCCTGGAGAGCGTCGAGGGTGGCGCACGCTACGGGCGCTACTCCTTCGTCGGCGTCCGGGGCCGGACGGTCGTCGTCGATGGCGACGAGGCCGTCGTCTGGGATCCGGACTACGTGGAGCTGGAACGCTTTCCCACGTCCGATCCCCTGGAGGCGCTGCGGCGCATGCTGCCGGTTTCCGCCAGTGACCCCGCGTTTCCGTTCCCCATGGCCGCCGGCGTGGGCTACCTGGCGTACGAAGCCGCGGCTCGCTGGGAGCGCCTGCCGGTGCCCGCCGCCGACCCGGTCGGCCTCCCGGAGGCGCTCTTCCACATCCCGGATGTCGTCATCGCCTTCGACCACCTGGCGCAAACCGCGACGCTGGCGACCGCGGATTCGTCGGGCGCGCACGAGCGGCTCGAAGCGGTCGCTCGACAGCTCGCGCACGCGGTCCCCGAAGAGAGCCCCGCCAGGGTTCCGCATCCATCCGAACGTCGGAACGACCGTCCACCGGAGCGCGATCCGCGCTACGAGGCCGGCGTGGCGAAGCTCATCGAGGAGATCTACGCGGGCGAGATGCTCCAGGCGGTCCTCGCGCGCCGGTTCACGATGCGGGCAACCGCGCCGCCGCTCGAGATCTACCGGGCGCTGCGGCGGATCAATCCGTCGCCGCACCTGTTCGCGATCGACCTGGGACCGGGGCGCTCGATCCTCGGCGGCTCGCCCGAGCTCCTGGTCCGGGTGCGCGACCGCGAGGTCGTCACGCGACCGATTGCGGGGACGCGGCCGCGCTCCGACGATCCGGTGCGCGACGTGGAGCTGGAGCACGACCTTCTGGCCGACGAGAAGGAGCGCGCCGAGCACGCGATGCTCGTGGACCTGGCGCGCAACGACGTCGGCCGCATCGCCGAGGTGGGCTCCGTCGAATGGCCGGTCCTCTATGCGGTGGAGCGGTACTCCCACGTCATGCATCTCGTCTCGGAGGTCCGCGGGCGGCTTCGGGCCGGCTACGACGCCTTCGACGCGGTACGGGCCACGTTCCCCGCCGGCACGCTCTCGGGTGCGCAGAAGGTGCGTGCCATGGAGTCGATCGCGGCCCTGGAGGGAGAGCGCCGCGGCCCGTACGGCGGGGCCGTCGGGTTCTTCTCTCCGACCGACGTCGAGGCAGCCATCACGATCCGCAGCGTGGTGCTGCGCGACGGGACGGCGTTCGTCCACGCGGGTGCCGGGATCGTGGCGGACTCGGTCCCGGAGCGCGAGTCGGCCGAGGTGGCGGCCAAGGCCGGCGCCGTTCTCGCGGCCCTTGCCGAGGCCGAGGCCGCGATGGAGGCCGGCCGGTGACGCGCGTGCTGCTGATCGACAACTACGACTCGTTCACCTGGAACCTCTATCAGCTGATCGCGGGCATGGGCGCGGACGTCGAGGTCGTGCGTAACGACGCGATTACGGTCGACGAGGTGGCCGGGCGGGGCTACGACGCGGTGGTGCTCTCGCCGGGCCCGTCGCGGCCGGAGAAGGCAGGCATCTGCGTGGACCTGGTGCGACGGTTGGGGCCATCGACGCCGATGCTCGGCGTCTGCCTGGGGCACCAGGCCATGGGCGTCGCCTACGGCGCCGAGGTGATCACGGTCGATCCCGTGCATGGCAAGCGCTCGATCGTCGAGCACGAGGGCGCCGGGGTGTTCGCCGGGCTCCCGTCGCCCCTCCAGGCGGCCCGTTACCACTCCCTGGCGATTGCCCGCGACTCGCTGCCGGCCGAGCTGGAGGTGACCGCCTGGTCCCCGGACGGCCTGGTGATGGGCGTCCGCCACCGCTCGTTCCCGGTGCAGGGCATCCAGTTCCACCCGGAGTCGATCCTTACCGAGCAGGGCCCGGCGCTGATCCGAGGCTGGCTCGAGCGACTCTCGGACGGTGCCACGAGCTCGGACGCGCCTTCGCCTTGACGGCGTGGTGAGCCGCCGCCCGTTTGGGGCTTGGCCGGGGTCGCCACGGTGATCGCGCTCGGGTCGGTGCCGGAGGCTTCCGATACAGGCGCATTGGTGCCTGGGCCGCACGATTCCTGCGCGTTTGCCCGCCGCATCCTTTCACCGAGTCATCCCCGGACCGCGAGACGAGTGGGGCACCGTCTCAGACCGGCTCCTACTGCGTTCCTGAGCGTGGACTGGCTCGCGGGCGCGGGCCCGCCGCCGTGAATCGCGCCGACCATTCGCACTCCGAGTCCCTGGGTGCGTAGGTAAAGGAAACTCAGGGCCCCAGGCCCGGCTGGCCGGAGCGAGAGACTGCAGTCACCTGGCGCATATCCGGGCGGCGAGTCGGTGACAGCGCCCCGCGTGAACCGCCGCAGGCGCGTCGCGCTACTTGATCAGCACGCTCGCGAGCAGGAGCGCGCCGAAGATCGCGAACGCGAGCGCCGCGCCATAGCGGATGGCCCGCTCCGGCAGCCGCGTCCCGAGGATCACGCCGACGCCGATCGCCAGCGCGTCCGCGAGGACCATCCCAACGGTCGAGCCGAGCCAGGTGCCGATCGGCTCCTCGCGTGTCCCGAGCGCCACGGTGGCGAGCATCGTCTTGTCGCCGAGCTCCGCCAGGAAGAACGCGACGCCGACCGCCAGCACAGCCCGGCCCTTGACGAGCGTCGGCTTGGCCTCCTCTCCTTCGCTCAGGCTGTCGCCGCGCAGCGTCCACAGTGCGAAGGCAAAGAAGGACAGCGCGCCCAGGATCGCGATGGCGTCGTAGGGCAGGACGGACGCCAGGCTCCGGCCGATCAGGACGGATCCCGCGTGGACGATCAGCGTGGCCACGCTGATGCCGGCAAGGACCGTCAGCGCCGAGTAGCGCGTGGCGAACGCGAGCGCCATGAGCTGGCTCTTGTCGCCAAGCTCGGCGACGAAGATGACGCCGAGTGAGAGCAGGAATGCCTCGAGGATGGAAACGCCTCCGGTCCGGTGCGTAGTCGAGCCCAGCATCGGGTCATCGGCGACTTCGCGCTCGCGGTCTACCCCGAGTTGTCGCTCACCGCGGAGTAGATGGCGCCGAGGAAGCGGCTGGGGACGCGCCCGCCCAGGCGCGTTCCGGTCAGGCCGACCGTCGGAGCGAGGCGCTCCCATGTGGCGTAGGACAGCGGATGCGGCACCCACGGATTGCCGTGATCGGCGTCGTACTCGACCAGGACGAAGCGGCCGCCCGGCCTCACGCAGGCGAGGATGCCGCGCAGGACCGCGGCCTTGTCGCGCGAGAAGTGGAGCGAGTTGGCCATCAGGACGCCGTCCAGCGCGGGCAGCTCCAAGGACTTCGTGAAGTCGGCCACCCGGTAATCGACCGTGGCCTCGGGAAAGCGCGCGGCCATGTGGCGGCGCTGCTCCTCGAGCGCTCCGCGGTCACGGTCGACCGACACGATCGAGCCACGGCCGCCCAGCACGTCCGCCAGCGCGAGCGTGAACGCCCCGGTACCGGAGCCGAGGTCGGCCCAGGCGCCCGGCCGGTCCTCGACGCCCGGTCGGATCAGGGCAACGTGGTCGGCGTGGTCCATGCGGCCAGTGTGGCGGGAGACCACGGTCTCGGCGGGGAGCGCCTCGCCGAACTGCCGGCGGAGCGTCGGAGTGCCGCCGAGCACCGGACTCCCGGCGGAGCGTCGGGTCTACGCCGCGTCCGGCTGCGGCACGCGCACCAGGCCGCGCCGCAGGTTGCGGCCCTGCCGGAGGATCTCGGTGATCGACGCCTCGTCCCGTGGCGGGCAGAAGAAGAAGCCCTGCGCGAGTCCGCACTTGAGGGCCGCCAGGTGGTCGACCTGCGCCTGGGTCTCGACCCCCTCCGCGGTCACCTCCAGGCCGAGTGCTGACGCAAAGGCCATCGCGGCCGCCACGATCGCACTGTCCTCACGCTGGTTGCCAAGCCCGCTGACGAACACCCGGTCGATCTTCATGGCGTGCACCTGGAGCCGGCGGAAGTAACCGAGCGAGGAGTAGCCGGAGCCGAAGTCGTCGATGGAGAGCTTCACGCCCATCTCGCGGAGCGCGATCAGGGCGGCCGCTCCGGGCCCCTCGTGGTCGAGGATCACGGTCTCGGTGATCTCGAGGGTCAGCCTGGCGGGTTCCAGTCCGACGTCCGCAAGGAGCGCCGCCACCGAGGCCACGAAGCCGGGCTCGCGCAGCTCGCGAACCGAGACGTTCGCGGCGATGCTCAGGTCGCGTGCCGCCGGCACGGAGGCCACGAGCGAGACCAGGTACGAGCAGGCCGCCCGCAGGACGACCGCGCCGATCTCCACGATCAGGCCCGTCTGCTCTGCGGCGGGGATGAACTCGGCCGGCGGCAGGAGCCCGCGCTGCGGGTGCCGCCAGCGCACGAGGGCCTCCAGCGAGCGGATCCGCCGGCTGCCGACCTCGACGATCGGCTGGTAGTGCACCACGAACTCGCGGTTGGCCAGCGCCCGGCGCAGGTCCGTCTCGAGCTCCATGCGCCGCCAGACCCGGGCGTTCATCTGCGGGTGGTAGGTCTCGTGGCGGCCCTTGCCGTTGCTCTTCGCCTCGTAGAGCGCCGTGTCCGCGCTGCGCAGGAGGTCGTCCGGGATGTCGTTCGGCGATTCGCTCAACGCGATCCCGATGCTCGCCGAGACGACGATCTGGTGGCCGTTCAGCTCGAACGGTTCGTGCAGCCGCTCCAGGAGGCGGTCCGCGATCAGGCGCGCGCGGCTCTCCTCCACGTTCTCCAGCAGGATCGTGAACTCGTCGCCGCCCAGGCGGGCGGCGGTGTCGGCGTCGCGGAGGCACTCGGTGATGCGGCCCGCAACCGCGACGAGCAGCTCGTCGCCGGTGCGGTGGCCGAACGTGTCGTTGATCAGCTTGAAGTCGTCCAAATCCACGAAGAGCACCGCGTGATGGGTGCCGCTCGGACCCACCGGGCGCTGCGCGCGAGCCAGCGAGTGGAGGAGGCGGTCGTGGAACAGCACGCGGTTGGGCAGGCCGGTCAACGCATCGTGGAGCGCCTGGTGCGCGAGCTCCTCCTCGAGGCGCTTGCGGTCGGAGATGTCACGCACGACCATCGCGGCGCGCACCACGGCGCCTGACCCGTCGCGGATCGGCGACATGGTCACGGACACGTCCATGGCGTGGCCGTCGGCAGCGAGATGGATGCTCTCGCGGCGCTGCACGGGCTCGCCGTGGCCGACGCTCGCCAGCAGGCTGGGCACGTGCGCCCGCTGGTCCGTCTCGAACAGCTCCGCGACGGGGGATCCGATGGCCGCCTCCGGTGGGCGTCCGTACATCCGGACGGCACCGTCGTTCCAGGTCGTGATGGACCCGTCCAGGCCAACGCTGAGCATCGCGTCATCGCCTGCCCGAACGATCGCGGCAAGCTCCGTGCTGGAGCGGCTGGTCTCGTCGAGGCGCTGATGCGATTCGGCGAGTCGCCGGTTGATGCCGGAGAGCCGCGTCGCGAAGAGCCAGCTCACCAGCACCATCAGGAGGACCAGCGGCCCGACCGTGACCGCCAGATTGAGCCGGCTGCGGTCGACGTCCGCGTAGAGCTCGGTCGCGGGGCTGACGGTCGCCACGATGCGGTCGGACTCGGGAACCTCGGAGTAGGCCGCGCGATACGTGATGCCGCCGTCCGAGTACGTCACGGTTCCCGACCCGCCCGCGAGCATCGTCGCCACGGCCACACGCCAGGATTCCGAGCCGGATGCCGCCGCGAGCGGGAACGTCGAGAGGTTGGGATTCGTGCTGTAGCCCTGGGAGCTCCGGAAGGTCGCGATGGCGGGATGCGACAGCAGATGCCCGGCACGGTCGAGCAGGACCGAAAAGCTGGTCCCGCCGAAGGCATCGGCCGCCTGCTCGTCGACGAGGCGCTGGATCGGGATCTCGAAATGCAGGAGGCCCTGGTTGGTGCCATCCGGGAGCACGATCGGCGTCGCCAGCCCGATCACCCAGCGGTGCGAGTCCGGCGAGACGTACGGCTCGGTCTGGAACACCTGGTCGTTGGCGAGCGTGAGCGTCGGGGCCACGGCCGGGTTGTTGAAGGTCTCATCCGGCGAGAGGTTCTGGACCGGTGCGACGCCGAGCCCGCCGACCCAGCGTGCGGTCTCCAGCCCATTGGCGCGGATGAGGCACATCTCGTCCACCTGGTAGCGGTCGCCCATGTAGACGATCGCGGCCTCGACCACCCGGCGGTCGGTGGCCAGCAGCTGGCCGTCGGTGTTGGCCATCGCCGCTTCGAAGATCGTGTCTCGGCGCGCCAGCCGGAGATCACGCGACGCCGACTCGAGCAACGCGGCGACGTGGTCCGCATCCGTCGCGGAATGACGCTGGAGGCGCGCGTCTGCCTCGGCCGCCATCTGGTCGCTGAGCTGCTGGACGACGACGACGCCCACCGAAGCCGCGAGGAACGTGATCACGGCCACGAGCAAGAGGACCGGGCGGCGGAATCCTCGTCCGCCGAGCCAGCTGGACAGTGATCGGCTTCGACCCTCTCGGGGTTCGTTCTCAGCCACGGAGCAGGTCCTTTCGGGGCGACCGTCGCCCGCGCAACACCCTACGGGGAGTGCCGCACCCATCCGCAGTGAACAAAGGTCCTGTCCGGTGATGACCGATCAGGTGCGGCCCATGCGCGACCTGGGACGGGATCGACTACGGGGCGCCGACTCGCTTCAAGAGGTGCTCCGCCACGATCAGGCGGTGGATCTGGTTCGTGCCCTCGTAGATCTGCGCGCCCTTGGCGTCCCGCATCATCCGTTCGACGGGGAACTCCCGGGAGTAGCCGCTGGCCCCGAAGAGCTGGACTGCGTCGGTGGTGACGCTCATGGCCGCGTCCGAGGCGGTCCACTTGGCGAGCGACGACGCCTCGGCGATGGGCTCGCCGCGGTCCTTCGCGTCGGCCGCGGCCCTCGTGAGCGCCCGGGCGGCGGCCACCTTCTGGGCCATCTCCGCGAGCATGAACCGGATGCCCTGGCGGTCGGCGAGGGCTCCGCCGAACGCCCTCCGCTCGGTGAGGTACCTGGCGGCGGAGTCGAGTGCCGCCTGGGCCAGTCCGGTGCACGCGGCCGCGATGGAGATGCGTCCCTCGGACAGGCTCGACAGCGCGATCTTGTAGCCCTGTCCCTCGTCCCCCAGCCGGTTGGCCGCCGGGATCTCCGCGCCGTCGAAGATCAGCTCGGAGGCCGTGTCGGAGCGGATGCCGAGCTTGCGCTCCTTCTTCCCGAAGCGGAAGCCGGGCGTCCCCTTCTCGACCAGGAAGGCGGTGATCCCACGCGCGCCGGCGGCCGGGTCGACGGTCGCGAAGACGAGGTAGTGCTCGCCCTCGACCGAGTTGGTGATCCACGTCTTGGTGCCGGTGAGCCGGTACGCGTCAGGCGCGTCCTGCGGTCCCACCCGCTCGGCGTTCAGCCGCAGGGCGGCGGCATCGGAGCCTGCCTGCGGCTCGGTGAGCGCAAACGCGCCGAGCTTCTCGCCGCTCAGCATCGGCGGCAGCCAGCGCGCCTTCTGCTCGTCGGTGCCCCACGTGACGACGGGGTACTGCGACAGGATGTGGACCGAGAGCGAGACCGCCATCGCCATGTCGGCGTACGCGATCTCCTCCATCACGAGCGTCCACGCGCGGTAGGAGAAGCCGGCCCCGCCGACGGCCTCGGGGAATGGCGCGGCCGTCAGTCCGAGCTCGCCCATCCGGGTGAACAGGTGCCGGTCGTAGCGCTCCTCTTCGTCGCGCTCGGCCGCGCCCGGGGCGATCTCCTTCCGAGCGAAGTCCCGCGCGGTCTGCTGGAGCAGCCGCTCCTCGTCGGTGAGGCCACCGTGCGTCACATCGTCATCCTATTGCAGGTCATCCGGACGTCGCGGCCCGACCCCAGCGTCAGGCCGGTCCATCCAGGCTTCCCTAGGCGCGCTTCTCGCGCGGGTATGCGTGGAAGCCCCGGCCGGTCTTCTGGCCCAGGTTGCCGGAGGCAACGAGATCGCGCAGGACCGAGGGTGGTTCGAACTGCTCGCCGCCGATCCCGTCGCGGAGGACCTCCATGATCCCCAGGCAGACGTCCAGGCCGATGAAGTCGGCCAGCTCGAGCGGCCCCATGGGGTGGTTGAGCCCAACTCGTGCGCCCGTGTCGATGTCCTCGGCGGTGCCGGTCCCTTCCTCGTACAGCCGCATCGACTCCGCCAGGAACGGGATCAGGATGCGGTTGACCAGGAAGCCGGGCCGGTCGCGCGAGACGATGACCTGCTTGCCCATGTCGGTGGCGATGCCGCGGATCTCCGCCTCGGTCGCGTCCGACGTCTCCGCGCCGCGGATGAGCTCCACGAGCGGCATCACGGGCACCGGGCTGAAGAAGTGCATGCCGACCACGCGCGGCCGGCGCTCGGGCGCGACAGCTTCCGCGAGCCTGGTGATTGAGATCGAGCTGGTGTTCGACGCCAGAAAGGCCCCCTGCTTCAGCGATCGGTCGAGCTCCGAGAACAGCGCGCGCTTGACGCCTTCGTCCTCGAAAACCGCCTCGACGACCCCCTCGACCTCGGCGGCGGCGCTCGCGAGGTCGTCCGCCACCGCGATGCGCGAGAGCTGATCGGTGCGCTCGTCCTCGCTGAGCCGGCCCTTGTCGACGGAACGGCGGAGGTTGCCTGCGATCCGCTCGACCCCCTTGGCGGCCCGGTCGCTCTCGGGTTCGTACACCAGCACCGACCGCCCGGCCGCTGCCAGGGTCTGGGCGATGCCGTGGCCCATCAGGCCGGCGCCGCAGACGAGGATTCGCGCTCCCACCGTCAAAGCGTAGCGGTCATCGGGGCGCGGCGAGCTCGCGATGCGCGTCATAGAGCGCGTCGAGCACACGGCGCGCGGTGAGCGACTGGACCGCGGCGACGGCAGCCGCTGCCGCGGGCTCGCGAGGCAGCTCCAGGACGCGCCGCACGGCCTCCGCCAGCGCAGCCGCGGTGCGGTCCGGCGCCAGCCAGCCGTTGACGCCGGTTCGAATCACGCCCTCCACCTCACCGACGACCGTCGACACCACCGGCAGGCCGGAGCCGAGTGCCTCCAGCACGACGCGCGGCCCGCCACCCTCCGAACGTGACGTGACCACGAGCGCGTCGCTGGCCCGCATCAGGCGAGCCACCTCGTCCCGGGGCCGGGCACCCAGGAAGTGCACGTTGCCGCCCACGCCGGCCGCCTTGGCTCGCTGCTCGGAGGCCGCCCGAAGGCTGCCCTCGCCGGCGACGATGAGGCGGATGGGCTCCGGGCTGCGGGCATGCAGAGCGACATAGGCGTCGATGAGGAGGGCGGGGTCCTTCTCGATCTCCAGCCGCCCGACGAACAAGATCCAGCGCTCGCCGGGAGCCGCGGCCGGCAGACCGAGTCCGTCGGCGATGGCGCGCCGCTCGCCGACGTGGGTTGCGGCCGCACCCGGGCGGAAGATCGCGTCGTCGTACCAGCTCGGAAGGAACTGGACCCGGCCGTCGACGCCTGGATAGCGGTCGCGGTACAGCTGCACGCCGGGGCGGTTCGCGACGAAGACGCGGTCCATGCGCGGAATCGTGAGGTCCTCCAGGCGGCGGTAGATGCCGGGAATGCGACGCCACCGCGTGGCCTGCGGCCCGCCCTGGACGTCGATGTGGACCACCTCCAGGCGCGGCCCACGGTGACCGAGGAAGGCGAGCGGCACTTCAGGGCGATGGAACTGGAGGGTCCGGCCACGCGTGCGGAGGCGGCTCCGGCGGACCGCAAGGGCGAGCGTGAAGCGGAGCGACGTCGGGATGCGGCTGAGGCGGTCCGGCGGCGCCGCCAGGACCAGTGGCAGGAAGCGCGCCTGCCGGTCGCCGGCGTCCCAGGACTGCCATCGGCCGACGGGGCGGGCGTCCCGGTCGCTCGTCGCGCCGACCACATCGATCTGGAAGCCGGGAGGCGACAGGCGGACGAAGTCGCGCAGGAAGGTCGCCACGCCCCCGATCGTCGGCGCCATGAGGTCCTCCGGATGCAGGACCAGGATCCGGACGGGACGCGGACCGGGATCGGTCACGACCGGACCGCGAACGTGCGCACGTGGCTGGGGTCCACCGAGATGGAGACCCGCGCTCCGTCGTCCAGTGCCTGCGCGCGCCGGCTGGGAACGTCGGCATGCAACCGCACGATGGTGCCGTCCACGTCGGCCACCAGGTGAAGACGCGTCACGGAGCCGTGGAACGTCCTGACCTCGATCGCTGCCGCGTGCCCCGGGCCTCCGGCCGCTTCCACGCGTACGTCCTCCGGCCCGAAGAAGCACGTCGCGCGCCCGTCCGCGCCCTGCGGCGCGGCGACGTCGAACAGCTGCCCGAGGCGAATGCGCCCGCCGAGGACGGGCAGCTCCACGGCGTTCCGCCCGCCGACGAAACCCGCCGAGAACTCGGTCGCGGGATCTGCGTAGAGCTGCACGGGCGTGGCGACCTGCTCGATCCGCCCCCGGTTCATGACGGCGACGCGGTCGGCGATCGCCAGCGCCTCGGACTGATCGTGCGTGACGTAGATCGTCGTCGTGCGTACCACGCGCTGCACGCGCCGGATCTCGTCCCGCAGGCGAGCCCGGACCAGGGCGTCGAGCGCGGAGAGCGGCTCGTCCAGGAGCAGCACCTGTGGAGAGGGGGCGAGGGCCCTGGCCAGCGCACAGCGCTGCGCCTCGCCGCCGGAGATCTCGTTCGGGTACCGGTCGGCCTCGGCCTCCAGGTTCACCAGCTCGAGCATCTCCGCGACGCGCGCCCGGGTCTCGGCAGCGGGCCGGTGCCGGACCTCCAGCGGGAAGGCGATGTTCTGCCCGACCGTGAGGTTGGGAAAGAGCGCGTAGCTCTGGAAGACCATGCCGATCGGGCGTTCCCGCGTCGGGGCGTCGGTCATGTCGATCCCGCCGATCGTGACGCGGCCGGCGTCGGGCCGCGCCAGGCCGGCGATGACGCGCAGCAGCGTCGTCTTGCCACAGCCCGACGGGCCGAGCAGCGCCACCAGCTCCCCCGGCTCGACGGAGAGCGTCACCTCCGCCAGCGCCCGCACCGCGCCGTATGTCTTGCTGACCGAGGAGAGGCTGACGTCGTTCATGCGCCGGCCTGTCCGTCGACCGACGGGACCCCGGCGAGGACGGGGGCCGTGGTTCCTGTACCGCCTCGACCCCGCACGACCAGCGCCGACACGCCGAGGAGGAGCGCGAACATCACGGTCGTCGCCACGGCGAGCTCGTTCAGGCCGCCGGCCCGCCGGGTCGTGTCCCGGATCGCCTCGGCGCTCCAGATCGGCACCGTCCGCACGGAGCTCGCCAGGATCTGGACGATCGCGAACTCGCCGAGCGCTGTCGCGAAGCACAGGAGGCCGCCCGTCGCCAGGCCGGGGCGGATGTTGGGGAGCACCACGCGCCGCATGATCTGAAGCGGGGATGCCCCGCACGTCTCGGCCGCCTCGGCGATGCGCTCGATCGAGACGGCCGCCATCGCTCCGTCCACCGCCCAGTAGACGAACGGGAAGCACACGGCGGCGGAGCCGAGGACCAGGAGCGGGAAGGTTCCCTGGAGCCCCGGCGCAACGATGCCCGTGAACTGGAGCAGGGCGAAGGCGATCACCAGGAACGGGAGCGCGAAGGGGATTGCCGCCGAGAGGTCGAGCACCGGACGGATCCGCGGGTTCCGAACCCGCGCCCAGTAGACGGCCGGCACCACGACGACGATGTCGATCGCCGCCGTCAGGGCGCCGAGGACGAGCGACGTCACGAATGCCGACCCGATCCGCTCGTCGGCGAAGGCCGTGGTCCACCAGTCGAGCGTGTAGCCGTCCGGCAGCACATGCGCCGACCAGCGGGTGGCGAACGAGTAGAGGACCACGGCCAAGATCGGGATGCAGAGGTACGCGAGGATCAGGCCGAAGAGCACGCCCCGACCGACGCGAGCCCGGCCGTCCCGCGCGGACCCGGACGCGAACGCGGATCGGCTCGTCGCCGCGTTGAGCGAGAGGCCCGCGTCCGTCCCAGCGACGCGGCCGTGAGCGAACCACCGCATGCCCCGCCGCATGAGCGCGCGGTAGGCGACCAGCGACGCGAATGCGACCACGAGCAGGACGACAGACAGGACGCCGGCTCGGGTCGGGCCGTTCACCACGTCCTCCATCGCCGATCCGATCTGGAGCGTGATCAGCGCCACCGGCGTCACGGCGGATTGCCCGACCAGCCCGTACGCGATCGAGTAGATGCCGATCGCCCACGTGAACGCGAGCACGAAGCCCGCGGAGATGAACGGCAGCAGCACCGGGATGCCGACGCGACGCCAGAATTGGAGGCGCGTCGCCGACGACGCCTGGGCCGCCTCCTGCCAGTCCTCGCGGAGGATCCCGAGGGCGGGAATGATCAGCAGCACGAACAGCGGGACGTTGGTGTACTCGTAGACGAGCACGAGGGCCGCCACGGACTCCCGTGCGGGAGGCACGAACGGAATGCCCAGGCCCTGGACGAACAGGGTCAGCATCCCGAGCGTCCCGAGCGTCGCCACGTACCCGAAGGCGAGCCCGATGCCGCCGAAGTGGGCCGCCACGTTGAAGAGCCCCAGCCAGAGCCCGCGCCGGCCCGGCAGCATCCTCGTGATCAGCCACGCCACCGGGGTACCGACCGCGGTGCTGATGAACGCACACACGAATCCGACGGCCAGGCTCGTGACGATCGCGCGTTGGTTCACCGCCTGACCGAGGACCCGTGTCCAGGAGCCGAGGCCGAGCCCGTCGGGCGTGGCGAAGGTCTTCAGCACCAGGACGATCTGCGGGCCCACGAGGCAGAACGCCACCAGCCCGATCAGCGGCAGCGCCGGACCCCATGCCGACAGCCATCGGCGGGCACCCGTGCGGCCTGCCGGTCGGCGCCTCGCGGCCATGGCGGTCGCCTGCCCGGTGTCCGTCATGCGTCGCTCGGCGTCAGGCGTGTGGCGCGAGGCGCGTCAGCCGCCGTCGAGGATCTCGTCCTGCCAGATCTCGCCGATCTTCACCACGTCGATTCGCGAGGTGTCCAGGGTCTGCACGTTCGCGTACTGCGCCTGTGGCAGCCAATGGGTCTTGGCCGAGTCCGGGATCGTCAAGAGGTTCGTGCCGACGACGGAGCGGATGGGCCGCGCGCCGAACTTGGCGAAGAGCAGCTGGCCCTCGTCCGTCAGCACCCACTCCATGAACATCTTGCCGAAGTCGGCGTGCGCGGTGTCGTACTTGTTCAACAGCAGGGCCGACGGCAGGTAGAACGAGCCGTCGGACGGGATGACGACCCTGGCGTTCACCCCGCGCGCCTTCTCGTTCTCCACCAGCGCGTTGGCGGTCAGGTCGAGCTGGAGCGAGATGGGCACCTCACCCTTCTCGAACGTGTCCAGGTTCGCCTGGCTCGTCAGGTTCGGGATCAGCTGCTTTGCGAAGGCGATGCCCTTGGTGTAGTCGTCGAGCGTGCCGCCCGCGGCCAGGTTCATGGCCGCGAAGCAGGCGCTCGAGACCCCGCTGATGCCCGGCTTCGAGAGGCCGATCATGCCCTTGTAGGCGGGGTTGACGAGGTCCGCCCACGAGGTCGGGATGGGAACGCCATTGCTCGTCAGGAAGTCGACGTTCGCGACGATGCTGGGGACGCCGACGTACGTCGCCACCCACCCTCCGTTCGCGCCCTTGAACCCGGCCGGCAGCACGGCCGCGTTCGACGGAAGCCAGTCGCCGAGCGTGCCGAGCTTCTCGGCAGGGCCGGTGAAGAGGATCGTCGCGTCCGCCAGAACCGATGCGGGATTGTTCTTCTCGGCGTCCCACTTCGCCAGCAGCTCACCCGACTTGAGGCTGTCGCCCTGGGCGCGCTCCGGCCTGTTGCAGTCGAAGCCGAACCTGGTCGTGCAGAACTGCGTGAACTGCTCGCCGTAATTTGCCCAGTCGTTGGGAATGCCGTACGTCACGAACGTCGCGGCCTGGTCCTTCGCCTTGCCGGCGTCGTAGCCCTCCGCGGCCGTGGCGGCTCCCTGGGTGGGTGACGCAGGCGCGTTCGCGCCGCAGCCGCACGCCACCAGGAGCGCGATCACGGCGGCTGCGATGTGACGTCGGGCCGCTCCCCTCACGCTCCGAGAATACCATCGGCCCATGGCGCACAAGCCCGCAAATTCGGTTCGCGCCAGGCGTCCCTGGCGCGGCAATCCAGTTCTGGAGCGCGTTCGCGCGGCCCAGCGGTGGGCCGTCGCCGTGCGCTTCGCGCGCGCTCACAACGGTGGGCTGCCGCCGGGAGCCCCGGTGCTCAACTTCTTTCCGATGCGTCCGACGCCACGGGCACATCTCGTCAGGGTGATCGCACGCCTCGGCGTCCGCATCGGGTCCGGCGTGCATCCGGGGGAGCCGACGATCGCCTGGGAGACGGGCACCTGGTTGCCGGACTGGGCCGTGCAGAAGCTGCCGGGCGATGCCATCAATCGCCGCTGCGTGGACATCTCCAAGAGCCGGGTCGACACCGAGTGGGCCGCGGCAGCCGGCTACACGGTCGCGGTGGACCCGCTCACCTGGGAGGGTCCGATGATCGTCAAGGCCGAGCGGAACGGCGTCCACGACGGCCGTCTCGTGATGGGCCCGCTGAAGTCGCGGCGGCCGGGCCGCGTCTACCAGCGGTTCGTCGACGCCGTCGAGGGCAACTCGGTCATCGAGCTGCGCACCGCCGTGATCGCTGGATCTGTGCCGAACGTCATCAGGCGCTGGCGGCAGGCGGCCGACTGGGACGCGAAGACCATCCGATCCGAGGTGCACACCGCGGAGGCGATGTACTCCGCCGCAGAGATCGCCCAGCTGATCCGGTTCGCGGACGGGCTGGGCCTGGAGTACGGGGAGCTTGACGTGCTGCGCGACCAGCAGTCCGGGCGCATCTACGTGCTCGACGCCAACCGAACCCCCTACGGTCCGCCGCGCAAGCTGCCGGAGCACGAGGCGGCGCTGGCCGTTGAACGTATGGCCCAGGCCTTCTCGTCGCTGCTCGAGCGCTGGTCCTGATCCTCGGCACGGACGGCAATCCGCCGGCGCGTCCGGCGATCGTACGGCGGGCCTCGGCGGGTGTCTGCGGGCTTACTCCCCCAGGGAGCGCAGCAGCTCGTCCGCCGCGGTGTAGGGGTCGATCTCGTGCGCGGCGATCCGGCGGAGCGTGGCCTGGGTCGCCGGCAGATGCGCGGCGTCGTGGAGCCGCTGGCGAAGCCGCTCGGCGAGGATGCCCGAGAGCTGCGCGTCCGCCCGCGCGAGCCGGGCACGTTCCGCGTCACTGCCACTCTGCGATGACGCGCCTCGCGCAGCATGCCGCCGATCCAGCGCCGCGAGCAGCTCCGGCACGCCCTTTCCGCTCACGCCGGAGACGAGCATCACCTCCGGCCGCTTCGGCCGCGGCCGGTCGCCCGCGGCGCGGTCGTGCTGCGCGCCGACGGTGAGCATCCCGCGCAGGTGCGACGCCGCGCGATCCGCCCCCGGCCGGTCCCCCTTGGTGACGGCGACCAGGTCCGCCACCTCCAGCAGGCCCGCCTTGATCGCCTGGACCTCGTCGCCCATCTCCGGGGCCTGGACGACCAGGGTCGTGTCCGCGATCGAGGCGATCTCCACTTCACTCTGGCCGGTGCCGACAGTCTCGATGAAGACCAGCGGGAAGCCGCTGGCGTCGAGCACGGCCGCCGCGGCCACCGACGATGCGGCCAGTCCACCGACGTGGCCCCGCGACGCCATCGAGCGGATGAACACGTCGCGGTCGCCGCTGTGCTGCTGCATCCGCACCCGGTCGCCGAGGATCGCGCCGCCGGTGATGGGGCTGGACGGGTCGATCGCCAGCACCGCAACGGGCCGCCCTCCGGTCCGCGCCTCGGCGACGAGCGCTGCGACCAGCGTGCTCTTCCCGGCGCCCGGCGCTCCCGTCACTCCGACCAGGTGGGCCGTGCCGGCCAGCGGGTAGAGGTCGCGCAGCGCGGCCTCCGCGGCTCGCGTGCGGTTCTCGACCTCGGTGAGCAGCCGCGCCAGCGACCGGCGGCTCCCCTGGCGTGCCTCGGCCGCCAGCTGCCGGCCGCGATCCTGTGCCGACGCCGGCGTCGGCACACTCCCGGACGTCGCTACATCGCCGGCGGCCCGGTCCACAGCTCCGGCCGAATGCCCGGTTGGCTGCGCCGTCACGTCTCCCGCGGTTTGACGTTCGAGCGCAGGTAGTCGGCGACCTGCCGGATCGTCGTGCCCGGGCCGAAGACCGCGCTGACGCCGGCTTCCTTGAGCTGCGCGACGTCGTCGTCCGGGATGATCCCGCCGGCCGTGACCAGCACGTCGTCCATGCCCTGCTCGCGCAGCCCGGCGCAGATCTTCGGGAGCAGCGTCATGTGGGCGCCGGACAGGATCGACAGGCCGACCACGTCCACGTCCTCCTGGAGCGCGGCGGAGACCACCATCTCCGGCGTCTGGCGGAGGCCCGTGTAGACGACCTCGAAGCCTTCGTCACGGAGCCCGCGGGCGAGCACCTTCGCGCCTCGATCATGGCCGTCCAGGCCCGGCTTGGCGATGAGCACCTTGATCGGCCGTTCCGTTCCGTTCGTCATGCCCCGGATGATACGGGCCGCGTCCCCGAGCTACGGCAGCGGCGCGAACCAGGCTCGCGACGTGATGCCCACGTCATCGCGGGCCGGCCAATCGCCCGTGAAGGCGACGATCCCGATCGGAGAGCTGGCGATGCCCTCGAACTGTCCTCTCGCCTGGAGCGCGAACATGCCCTCAGGGCGCCAGCTCCGACCGCCGTCCGCGGAGGACCAGGCGGCTGCGGCATGGTCCTGCGACCCGGGGCCCGTCCGCTGTCGGCCGCCAGCCAGCAACAGCTCGCCGGCTTGCGTCACGACCTGCAGCTCGATGTCGTTCAGGGTCCCGGACCGGGGCGACTGCCTCCAGGTCGACCCGTCTGTCGAGGTCCTGGCCAGCGTCACTCCGTCGTCGCCATATCCGCCGACGAGCAGAAAGCCGTCCGCGGTCGCGATGAGGTCGTCGGCCGCACAGCAGTCGATGCCGCTCATTAGCTCGTGTTCGGTCCACGTCGCGCCGTCTGAGCTGGTCAGCGCAACCAGGGTCGTCACGCCGGAATCGAGGCCGTAGCGCGTCCCGATCGCGACCACGCCCGACGCGGCGTCCGCAACCATCTCGAGCGTCTGGAGCCCCTCGAACCGCGCCGCCTCAGTCCAGCTGACGCCGTCGGCAGACCTCAGGATCATCGGGGGACCGACGTCGGAGCTCACGCCGCCCCAGAGGGAGCCGACCGCCACGTACCCGTGCGGACCGACGCTGAGATCGTCAGGCGAGAACGACGCAAGTGGCTCGCTCAGCGGGAGCTTCGTCCAGGTCTCCCAGTCCGTTGAGATCCAGACGTGTCCGCCCACGTCCGGCGGGCCGCAGGGGTTGGGCGAACAGCCGAGGACCCGCCCGATCAGCAGCAGGCTTCCGTCGGCGCGCTCGACCAGCGCACCGAGCTGCGTGCTCTCCAAGGCCTGGTCGGGCACCTCTCGCCACGTCGGGCCGTCGGCCGAGCGCATCGGCACGTCGCGGAACCGATCATTGTAGAGCTCAGGGAGCCCCACGAAGCCCTTCGACCCGCCGAGCAGGAGATCGGGCGAACGCAGGTTCTCCGACGGTACGGACACCTGCCAACCGAGGCTTGCCGGAGGGACGGTCGCCGGGACCTCGGGAAGCGGCGTCGGCGTCGCGGGGCCCTCGGCCGGTCGCCGGATCACGTTCGCCGGGTCATTCACGTTCGTGATGTTCAGGGTGTTCTCGATGCCCTGCCCGTCGAAGATGGCCCTGACCAGGTAGCCGTGCTCCTGCGAGACCCACACATCCGTCGTGCCCGGGAGGTGCCCGAGCTGATCGACGTCCATGCCGGCATCACTGCGGAGATGGATCGTCGGGACACCGTTCACGACCTCGCCGTCGCCCACCCGGATGAACGTGCGCTCCAGCCCGCCGCCGGGAGCCCCAAGGTCCGTCATGGCCTCGAACGTGCACGGGTTCCGCGCCGGCGAGGTTCCGCCGCAGCTGGGCCCCTGGCTCGGGTCGTCGTGCTTCACGTAGGCCTCGCCGTCGCCACGCGACCACACCTCATCACCGATGACCAGGATCCAGAATTGGCCAACGTTCGATCCGACCTGCTGCTCCACGGCGCGGACCGGCCGGTTCGTCACCGTCGCGCGCATGAAGACGCCACCGCTGCTCGGCCCTGAGTCGACGTGGGATTGGTACGACTCGAGCTGGCGGAGCCGGGCATAGGCATCGACGACGAATGGCGCAAGGGACGCATCGCCGGAGGCAGGACCACCGGGTGTCGGAGAGACCTGGCTCGGCTCCTCCACCACGTTCGCGGGGTCGTCGATGTGATGGACCGTGATCGTTTCGCTGTGGGTCCCCGGCGCCCCCGGCGATCCGCTGAACGGATCACTCCGCGCGTACGTCCCATCGAGGACGGCACCGACCAGGACGCCCGAGCTCGCGGCGATCCAGACGTCGACCCTGCCGGCGAAGCCGGAGTCGCGCCCAGGTCGTTGCGTCGCCTCAGTCCCGAGGACGGCCGGGGCCGTCCCGCGTGGCGTCACAGGCTGCGGAGTCGGGGCATCCAAAGCGCTGCCGGACAGGGCCGCCTCCGCCCGGACGTGCCGCGTGGCCTGGCCGTCCCTCGTCTCGTCACCCAGGTCTTCCGCTGAGATCGACCCGCCCTCGAGCAGCGATCGGAGCGTGCCGGTGAAGGCCAGAGCGACCGGGTGACGGCCGAAGTTGTCATCTCGCCGGTAGGCGGAGCCGCCCACCGAGACCCACGCCTGGTCGCCGATCTGGACGATCGATGTCGTGACCTCGCCGGCTGCCAGCGATTCCGAGATCGCGCGACCGGGCTCACCGTTCACGACGGTTCCTCGCACGTCGGCGGGTGGCCCTCCGGCATCCGTGACCCGCGCGGCGTACTGATAGGAGCCGACCTGACCCAGGCGATCCAGGCCGGCGACGATGACCGCCGGATCGACCGGCGGTCCGTGCCGTTCGTGGTCCTGGCGTTGCCCGACGAGCGCGACGGAGGCCGCCAGGCTCAGGATGACGAGCGCGGCCACGAGCAGCAGCCCTCGCTGAGGATGGTGCAGCCGTCCGGAGACCTCGATGCGAGTCCGAGCCGGCGCGGTCGCCCAGCCCGGATGCATACCGGACGCGGGGTCGAGCAGGGCGCCAAGACCGGACCGGAGTCGCGCCTCGAACGGATCGTCAGCGTACATGGCCGGCCTCCACAGGGCGGCTGTGGGATGGGCGCGCCGATGCGTCGTCGAGGCCTGCCCGCAGCCGGACCATCGCCCGGCTGAGCAGCGATCCGACATTGCCCGACGTGGTCTCGAGGATCGCTGCGATCGTGGCGTAGTCGAAGTCGTGGTAGTAGCGCAGGACCACCGCGGCGCGCTGTTCCGAGCTCAGCGACGCCATGGCGCTCTGAACGGAAATTGCGTCGAGCGCGTCCGGGGTGCTGCCGACCGGCCGATCGTGCCGGTGCTCATCGAGGGGCTCCAGCCAGACGATCTTCCTCCGCCGCACTGCCGAGATCGCGGTGTTCACGACGATTCGCTGGATCCACGCCGCCACCGGTGCCTCCCCGCGGAACTTCTCCCGGTCTCGGTAGGCGGCCACGTACGCATCCTGCGTCACGTCCTCGGCCATCCCCGAGTCGCCGCAGATGCCGTAGGCGGTGCGGTAGGCAGCCGCGTACGTGCGCTCGTAGAGCGCCGCAAAGTCAGCGATCTCCGGACGAAATGCCACGCAGCTCCCATCAAATGTGTGCGTCGTGTGACGCATCCACACTCGTAGAGACGCCGCGGATCGACGGTTTCTTGCACCGCCCGCGCTCGGGCCGCGCTGCAGTGTGCCGCCGCCCGAGTGCCCGAGACCGCCGCTGCCGCGAATTGCGTTGTCCAGGTGCGCCGCTGATACCGTTCGCCGGACCCGCGTCCCTCGGCCGGTCCGGCGCTCGGATATGCCGCCTGGCGACTATGGCGCTCCGGGTACCCGCCGCGCGAGGTGCGAGAAGAACTCGTTGCGCGTCTTGTCGTTGGACCGGAACAGCCCCAGGACCGCGGACGTGGTCATGATCGTGCCCGGCTTCCGAACCCCGCGCATCACGGCGCAGAGGTGCGTCGCCTCGACCACCACGCCGACGCCCTTGGGGTCCAGGCGCTCCATCAGGAAGTCCGCGACCTGCTGGGTCAGCCGCTCCTGGAGCTGGAGGCGCCGCGCGTACATCTCGACGACCCGCGGGATCTTGGACAACCCCAGCACGCGGCCGCGCGGGATGTACGCCACCCCGGCCGTGCCGAAGAACGGCAGCAGGTGGTGCTCGCAGAGCGAGTAGAAGGGGATGTCCTTGACGACCACCATCTCGCTGTAGTCGACGTCGAAGATGGCGCCGTTGACCAGGCGCTCGGGGTCCACGTGGTAGCCGGCGGTCAGCTCGGCGTACATGCGATGCACGCGCTCGGGCGTGCGCGCCAGTCCCTGGCGGTCGGGGTCCTCGCCGATCTCGACGAGGATCTCGCGGACGGCGGCCTCGACGGGGCCTGCGGAGGGATCGTCCTCGCCGATCTCGCGCTCGATCTCCTCGACCAGCTCACGCACGTGGTCGGGCAGCTGCGTCATGCCCGAGGCGCCCTCAGGGTCGTGGCGCGTTCGTGGTGTCCCGGCGCGGCGCGGTGGTCGACTCGATTCCGCCGTCACTCAGCTCGCGCGGCGTGGCGTCCTCCTGGTCCCTGCTCGCGTTGCTGCGCGCCTCGCGGATGGTCTTGCCGAGCGCGGCACCCCATTCGGGCAGAACCTTCGGCCCGCGCCACAGCAGGACGATGACGACGACAATGATCAGGACGAGGATGATGTCCGTCGGCATGGCGGCATCGTACGCCACTCCCAAACGCCGATGCCATGCGTCGCCCTAGACTGCCGCCGATGCCCGACGAGCTGAGCCTCCAGGAGCGACTGGCCCCGCAGTCGATGTGCTTCGGGTGCGGCAGCATGAACCCCGACGGGCTGCACCTCCAGTCACACGCCGACGCCGCGGGCGAGCTGACCGCCGACTGGACGCCCAGCGCGCGGCACGACGCGTTCCCCGGGGTGCTGAACGGCGGTGTGATCGGCGCGCTGCTCGACTGCCACAGCAACTGGACGGCCGTGATCCACCTCATGCGGGAGCGCGGCCTGGACGGGCCGCCCGGGGTGGTGACGGCCGACTTCCACGTGAAGCTGCGCAAGCCGACGCCGACGGACCGCCCGGTCCACCTCCGGGCATGGGTGGTCGCGGCGGAGGGGGACCGCATCACGGTCGATTCCGAGCTCTCATCCGATGGGACCGTCACGGCCTCGTGCCGCGCGACCCTCGTCGCCGTGCGGCCGGAGCACCCGGCCTATCACCGCTGGTAGGCGGCGACCTCGAGCAGCCGTACCAGCTCAGCGCTCAGCTCCGCGGGCCGGTAGCGCATCAGGTTGTGGCCGCTCCCCGTGAACGTGACGATTCGGGCGGGCGGCACACCAACCGCGGCCCGCGCCCGGACCACGTCCTCGAGCGCCAGGCTGCGCTCCCGCACCGTGTCGTCGTCGGCACTCCCGGACGCGGCGACCGCAACGAGCAGCGCGCCCTCGACCAGCGGCAGCACGTGCCCAGGCCGGAACGCGTAGAGCGCCTGCACCGCCGCCTTGACCACCATGGGACGCGCCACGAAGCCGACGTGCCCCGCGTGCTTCTGGTCCACCTGCGCCCGCGCCGCCCGCTCCTGGTCCGCATCCCAGGTGCCGGGATCGAACGCACGCCGGTCGGCCAGGAACGAATCCATGGAGGCCAGCAGCTCCGGCGGCTCGGCCACGGCCGTGACGAACTCCGTCGGCGACAGGCCCGTGGCCGCCGCCAGCTCCTCCCACCCACCGTCCACCAGGGCAACGCCCGAGACGGACCGCGGCTGGAGCACGGCTGCGGTGGCAGCGACCGCAGCGCCGAGCGCGCCGTGGCCGGCGACGACCGCCGCGGGCCCGCCGACCGACTCGCCCCAGCCGTTCGCGGCCATCACCGTGAGGACGTCCGCGGCCAGCGAATCGAGCTCGTAGCCGGTCCTCGGCGCCTCCGAGAGGCCGTGGCCGCGCAGGTCCACCGCGATCACCCGGGTCGCGGCCCGCAGGCGGCGCCCGATGGGCGCCCAGCTCCACGCGGTCTGTGAGAGCTCATGAACGAGCACCAGCGGCGGCAGCGATCCCGCCTCCGGCCCACCCCAATCGAGGAAGTGGATCCGTTCCCCCGTGTCCATCGTCACGACCAGCGACTCGGGCTCTGCCGCCGTGTCAGGCGCCGGCCCGCCGCGCAGCGGGGCGTCGTCTTCCGGCGACGCCGGGAGGTTGGGGGTCACGCGGCTAGGATAGGGAGCCAATGCCCATCCGCCGACGTGGAAGCCTGGCCCGCCGGCATCCGCAGCGCCGCGTGTTCCTGCCGGCCTCGTCGCACCAGCCCTTCGAGCTGCTGGTGGAGCGGGCCCTCGACGGCCTTCCCGATCCGTTCCGGCGGCTGCTGGAGAGCGTCGCCGTCGTGATCGACGACGAGCCGACGCCCCAGCAGGAGGGAGACGAGCACGGCCACGCGGGCGAGCTCTACGGCCTGTACGAGGGCACGCCGCTCATCGAGTACGGCGCCGACCTCGTGGCCTTTCCCAACAAGATCACGCTCTTCCGCCTGCCCCTGGAGGAG